>JAJBVI010000129.1 GCA_020859905.1 Lachnospiraceae bacterium
AAAACGGTCAAATTTGCTACTTCCTCATGTTTTTGCGGCCCCCAATGTCAGAAATACGGATGCAAGCATCCGATTTCTGACCTTTTGTCCCTTGTATCATAATATATATTAATGCAATATATTTAGCTTTCGGATGATCGCCGGGGCAGCCTTATTCCAGCTTCCTCACCGCGTCCCGCACCGGCAGGATAAACGACGGCGACACAGACAGTTCGTCGATGCCCATTCTCACAAATGTTTCCGTCAGAGTGGTGTCTGCGCCGAGTTCGCCGCAGATGCCGACCCGGGCGCCGCCCTTATGGCCGTTCTCGATGACAGTCTGTATGGCGCGAAGGATGGCCGGATGGTGCGGGTCATAGATGTGGTCGAGCTTTGTGTTCAGTCGGTCGATTGCCAGGGTGTACTGAGTCAGGTCGTTGGTGCCGATGCTGAAAAAGTCCACCTCCCGGGCGAGTTCCCCGCTGATCCAGACGGCGGCCGGGGTCTCGATCATGATACCGACTTCCGCATCCCGGTACGCGATCCCCTCCGATTTCAGCTCCGCCTTGACTTCCGCGAGGATGCGTTTGCACTCCAGCACCTCCTGCACGGAGATGATCATGGGAAACATAACGGAGATGTTTCCGCAGGCACCGGCGCGCAGGATCGCGCGCAGCTGCGTGCGCAGGATCTCCGGCCGGTCCAGGCAGATGCGGATGGCGCGGTAGCCCATGGCCGGATTGTCTTCTTTTTCCAGACCGAAATAATCCGCCTGTTTGTCCGCGCCGATGTCCAGTGTACGGATTATGACCTTTTTGCCTGGCATGCTTTCGGCGACGGTTTTGTATACCTGAAACTGTTTTTCCTCCGAGGGGAAATCATCGGATTCCAGATACAGGAATTCGCTCCGGAACAGGCCGATGCCTTCACCGTCGTTCTGCAGTACGGCAGCGATGTCCTTTACGCCGCCGATATTGGCATAGAGGCGGATCCTCCGGCCGCTTTTTGTGACGGTCTCTTTTCCCTTCAGTTCTTTTAAAAGCTTCTGCTTATTCGCATCCGACTGCATCTTATCTGTCATGGCTTCGAGGTATGCCGGATCCGGATCGATGGTCACCTGCCCGGTGTAACCGTCCACAATGGCCGTCTTTCCATTCCACCCGTCGCGGATGTCGATGCCGATGACGGCCGGGATGTTCATGGCTCTCGCCAGGATGGCCGTGTGTGAGTTCGGGGAGCCGTGGCGTGTCACAAAGGCGAGAATTTTGCTTTTGTCCAGCTGCACGGTTTCGCTGGGCGTCAGATCGTCTGCCATCAGGATGACCGGTTCGCCCGTGCTGTCCGTGTCGGCCTTCCTGCCGCGCAATACAGAGACCGTGCTGCCCGTGCCGGTCTCTCTGCCGCACAATACGGAGACCGGACTGTCCTTGTCGGTCTCCCTGCTGCGCAGCACCACGTTGGTCTCCCTGCCGCACAGCACCGTATCGGTCTCCCTGCCGCGCAGCACAGAGACCAGGCGCTCGGAGATGTCCTTTACATCCGCAGCGCGCGCTTTCATGTATTCGTCGTCCATCCCGGCAAATATGGCGGAAAAATGGTCGCCGGTCATCGTTGCGGCGTACTCGGCGTTCACGTTCTGTTCCCGTATAATGCGGCAGACGGAATCTGCGAATTCCCTGTCCTCCAGTATCATCCTGTGAGCTTCAAATATGGCCGTGTTGTCTTTGCCGACTTCCTTTAAAGCCTTCCGGCAGATGCGGTTCAGCTGATCGATGGCGACGGTTTTGGCAGTTTCGAAACGCCGTATTTCCGCATCGACGTCGTCCACATGCTCCCGCCGCACGGAAGATTCCTTTTTTTTATAGATATAAACCTTCCCGATCGCAATTTTCTCTAAAATGGATTTGCCAGTGTATTGCTCCATTTGCGTCTCCTTTAGCAAGGTGGTTATAATTCTCCTTTTATCATAAACATTCCGTTTTGGTTTTGCAAGCCAAAAGATGAGCTGCTTTTTGCTGCGTCAGACGCGAAGTGTATGCTTTCGCGCATGTGAGGTGGAGGAATGTGGTTCGTAACGAATAAGAGAATCGCGGATGAGCGGCAAAAGAAAAACAGGAGGCAGTGTTCCTGCCTCCTGCTGCGTGTCGAATGTACAGGTGCGCGTAAGGAAATTCTGCGGCTTGCGCTGCACGCGCCACGCGCCAACTTCTATGAAAGTCGTCCGCTCCCTATACCATCGGTTTCAGATCCGGGGAGATGGTAAGCTCAGCCTCGGTGGCAGCCTGGATCTCTTCTACAGTAAACTCAGGATTGTACTCGGTCAGCACCAGACCGTTCGGAGTCACTTCGATCACGGCCATCTCGGTCACGATGAGGTTCACCTGTCCCTTTGCGGTCAGGGGAAGCGTGCACTCCTTTAAGATCTTCGGCGCACCCTTCTGGGTGTGCTCCATCGCAACGATCACCTTCTTGGCGCCTACGACCAGATCCATCGCGCCGCCCATGCCCGGAACCATCTTGCCGGGGATGATCCAGTTCGCGAT
>JAJBVI010000089.1 GCA_020859905.1 Lachnospiraceae bacterium
AATCAATGTAGCCGATCGCGCCGCCGTAGATGCCGCGTTTATTGTCTTCGAGCTCATTGATGATCTCGCAGGCCCGGATCTTCGGCGCTCCCGAAAGGGTGCCCGCCGGAAGGATCGCATCCACCGCGTCCAGCGCTTCGCGATCCGCGCGAATCGTCCCCGCCACGGTCGAGCCGATGTGCATCACGTGAGAGAAACGCTCGATCGTCATGTATTTCTCCACCTTCACCGATCCAAACTCACTGATCTTCCCGATGTCATTGCGCCCGAGGTCGACAAGCATATTATGCTCTGAGCACTCTTTCTCATCCGAGAGCAGTTCCCGCTCGAGCCGCAGATCTTCCTCCTCCGTCGTCCCCCGCGGCCTCGTACCCGCGAGCGGGAAGGTGTGCAGCGTCCCGTTCTCCAGCTTGACCAGCGTCTCCGGCGAAGCGCCCGCGATCTCGATGTCGTCGCTGGAAAAATAGAACATATAGGGAGAGGGGTTCAGCGTGCGCAGCACCCGGTAAGTGTCGAGCAAACTCCCCTCGTAGTCCGCCTCCAGCCGGTTCGAGAGCACGACCTGAAAAATATCTCCCTCACGGATGTACTCTTTCGCGCGCTCCACCATGCGGCAGTACTGTTCCTCACTGAACAGCGCCCGGTATTCCGAGGTAAAACGCCCCGGTTCCGGCTTCGCCATCTCGCCCTGCGTCAGCAGGCGGCGCATTGTGTCGAGCTCGACCTCCTCGCGGTGGAACTCTGTCTCGAAATTCTCGCAGCTAATGTTCACGATCAGCGTGATCTTCTGCCGGAAATTGTCAAAGGCGATGACCTTGTCGAAGAGCATCAGGTCGACGTCCTTAAAACCCTCCGTGTCCTCCGCATCCAGCTTCAGAGTCGGCTCCGCATACTTCATATAATCATAGGAAAAATATCCCACCAGTCCGCCTGTGAAGGTCGGCAGCCCCTCGATCACCGGACTCTTATGCTCCTCCAGAATTTTCCGGATGTAGTCGTCCGGATGCGCGGTCTCCACCGTGACGGAAGTGCCGTTTCGGATCGTCAGCTTCCCGTTCATGCAGGTCAGCTCGAGCTGCGGGTCATAGCCCAGAAAAGTGTAGCGTCCCCATTTCTGGCTGTCCTCGATCGATTCGAGCATGTAACAGTGGCTGCTGACACGCTTCAGCTTCTGCAGGACGACGAGCGGTGTGTACTGGTCCGCGTACAGCTCACAGCTGACCGGGATACTGCGGTAGCGGCCGTCCAACGCCAGCGCCCTCGCCTCCTGAAAGTCCGGTTTTAACTTCATTTTGGTCTCCTTCCCGCGTTTGTTTCTGTGGGGCGGGCCGCAGACGTAAACGTCCGCGCACAAAAAAATCGCCCTCGACAAACACTGCTGTCTGTCAAGGACGAGTGATAAACTACCCGCGGTGCCACCTTGCTTTGCGGAGCCCTGCTCCACACTCTCTGCGGAATACTGTCATATTCCCGGCAACTGACGTATGCCCTCACGTCGCAGAATACTCGGCTCTCTGCTTTTCGCCTTTCCCTGCGCCCTCCGCGGTCCATTTGACAATCTGGGTTCGATCCGGCTCTCAGCTCCCCGGACTCTCTGTGCGGCCATAACTGCCTTTATCTCCGCCTCAACGGTTTATAACTAGAATCAGTTTAGCAAACGGGATGGAATGTGTCAAGGGAAAATTATCCGGGTATACTCCGGGTGCATGCCTGCAGCCAATCCCGCTCTTCCTCTGGCAGATATGGTCCCAGTGTCTCATACACCCTCTTATGATAGGCATTCAGCCACGCGATCTCTTCCGGGTTCATCTCCTCCGCCAGGATCGCGTCGCGATCAAAGGGAATCAACGTCAGAATCTCAAATTCAAGAAACTGACCGTACTCATTAGAAGTTCCTTCGACGCAGAGCAGCTCGTTCTCAAGGCGAATCCCGTACTCGCCCGCAATATAAACACCCGGCTCATCGGTCGTCACCATGCCGGGTACGAGCTCTGCTGGAGCCTCTTCTGCCGGAATCCGCGGGCGGAACGCGTTCGGACCCTCATGCACATTCAGAAGATAACCGACGCCGTGACCCGTTCCATGTTTAAAGTCCACGCCAAGCTGCCAGAGCGGCTCCCGGCAGAGCGCATCCAGGGAATATCCAGTCGCGCCCTTCATGAATTTCGCATGGGCAAGATGCAGATTCGCGCGCAGAACCGCGGTATACATCCGCTTCTGTTCCGGCTTCAACGACCCCATCGCGATCGTCCGCGTCGTGTCTGTCGTCCCCTCCAGGTAATGACCGCCCGCATCCACAAGCAGAAAACTCTCCTTTTCAACCGGCACATCTGTCCTGTCCGTGGCCGAGTAGTGTACAATCGCTCCGTGCGGCCCGTAGGCACAGATCGGTGCAAAGCTCTGCCCCAGACAGTGTTCCTGCTCTGCACGGCACGCATCCAGATACTCCGCCGCAGAGAGCTCCGTGAGATCCGCTGCCCCGGTCTTCAGCCGGTACAGGAA
>JAJBVI010000105.1 GCA_020859905.1 Lachnospiraceae bacterium
GCTTTCATAGATAGTGATGACTGCGAAGCAGTCATTTCCGTTTACTATGAAAGTGCGGATAATTGTGAGGTATTTCTATGACGAAGATGACGATTCGGGAGCAGATGGAGCTGCGGGAACGCGAATATTTAAGTCCGTTTGCCTCCCTGAGCGAGGATTCCAGGGGGAGGGACTTCCCGGAGCCGCAGTGTGACATCCGTCCGGTTTACCAGCGGGACCGCGACCGGATCCTGCACAGCAAGTCGTTTCGCAGGCTGAAGGACAAGACGCAGGTGTTTCTGTCACCCAGGGGCGACCATTACCGGACGCGGCTGACCCATGTGCTGGAGGTGTCGCAGAATGCCCGGACGATCGCAAAGGCGCTGCGGCTCAACGAGGATCTGGCGGAGGCCATCGCGCTGGGGCACGATCTGGGGCATACGCCGTTCGGACATGCCGGGGAGCGTATGCTGAATGAACTCTGCGAGGGCGGATTTGTACATAATGTTCAGAGCGTCCGCATTGTGGAGTGCCTGGAGAAGGACGGGCAGGGTCTGAACCTGACCTGGGAAGTGCGCGACGGCATCTTAAATCACAAGACCAGCGGACGGCCGGCCACGCCGGAGGGGAAGATTGTCCGGCTGTCGGACAAGATCGCCTACATCAACCATGACATAGACGACGCGATCCGGGCGCATGTGATGGCGGAGGAGGACATTCCCGCCGATCTCCGGGATATTCTCGGCTGCTCGACCAGAGAGCGTCTGAATACGCTGGTTCACGATATAATCATCAACAGTCAGGACAGTGATGATATCTGCATGTCCGAAAGCGTCCACGCGGCGATGGAGGAACTGCGCCGGTTTATGTTTCAGCATGTATATACAAATCCGGTCGCAAAGGGCGAGGAGGATCGGGCGAAGGATCTGCTGGGCCGTCTCTTTGCGTATTATATGGATCACATTGAAGAGATTTCACCGACGTATTTTCATATGTATAAAATGGGAGAACCGAAGGACCGGGTGATCTGTGATTATATAGCGGGGATGACGGATCAGTACGCGGTCGCCAGATATAATGAGATTTTTGTGCCGAAGCAGTGGCAGGTATACTGAGACGCAGAGATGCTGCCGGGACGAGTGAACTGCGTTTTGCGCATTGATCTGACGGCAGGTATACTGAGGCTGCGTGAGACTCAGTCATACTGCCGGGGCGGAAGAGCTGCTTTTATGCGCGATGATGCAATGGCAGGTATATCGGGAAGGGAGGAGCCATGGCTTTTTATCCGGAGGAACTGATTGAGGAGGTTCGCTCCCGCAATGATATTGTGAATGTGATCTCCGGTTATGTCCGCCTGCAGAAAAAGGGCGGGAATTACTTTGGCCTCTGCCCTTTTCATAATGAAAAGACACCTTCTTTTTCCGTGTCGCCGGGCAAGCAGATGTATTACTGTTTTGGCTGCGGCGCGGGTGGGAATGTACTGACATTCATGATGCAGTATGAGAACTTTACGTTTCAGGAGGCAATGCAGAGCCTGGCCGACCGGGCCGGGATCACCCTCCCGCAGCAGGAGATGAGCGCAGAGCAGCGGGCGCGTGCGGACCGCCGCGCGAAGCTTCTGGAGATCAATAAGGAGGCGGCGAAGTATTTTTATCTGCTTCTGCGCGATGCCCGGGGGAAGCAAGCGCTGGAATATTTTCAGAAACGGGAGCTGACGGCGCAGACTATGCAGCATTTCGGGCTGGGATATTCCGACAAATACAGCAATGACCTGTACCGGTATCTGAAAAAAAAGGGTTATGCCGACGATCTGTTAAAGGACAGCGGCCTGGTCGCCATTGATGAGATCCGGGGAGGCTATGATAAGTTCTGGAACCGCGCCATGTTTCCCATTATGGATGTGAACCACCGCGTGATCGGTTTCGGAGGGCGGGTCATGGGCGACGGGGAGCCGAAGTATTTAAATTCCCCGGAGACGATGATTTTTGATAAAGGCAGGAATCTCTACGGGCTGAATTTCGCCCGGTCATCCAGGCAGCCCGGTATCCTGCTCTGCGAGGGTTATATGGATGTGATCGCCCTGCACCAGGCAGGCTTTGACAATGCGGCAGCATCGCTGGGGACGGCTTTCACCTCCGGACACGCAAGCCTGCTCAAGCGTTACACGAAGGAGGTTTATCTGACCTTTGACAGCGACGGGGCGGGGATCCGCGCCGCACTGCGCGCCATTCCGATCTTAAAGGAGGCGGGACTGGTGGCGAAGGTCATCGATATGCAGCCGTATAAGGATCCGGATGAATTTATTAAAGCGCTGGGCGCGGAGGAGTACCGGAAGCGCATTGACGCCGCCGAGAACAGTTTTCTGTTTGAGATACGGATGCTGGAGAGGGAGTACGATCTGTCGGATCCCGAGGGCAAGACAGCATTTTTCCGCAAGGTGTCGGAACGGCTTCTCACGTTTCAGGAGACGCTGGAGCGGGAGAATTACATCGAGGCCATCACCCGGAGATATCAGATCGGCTTTGAACAGCTGCGCTCGATGGTGAACCATGCCGGGACGAGGGACGGCATCGCGGCGGAGAGAAAACCGCTGAAAAGCGGTGTCCGTGAGCGCAGGAAAAAGGACGACGGGATGAAACAGTCCCAGCGCCTGCTCCTGACATGGCTGATCGAGGAGCCGTCTCTGTTTGATGCAGTCGGGATATATATCACGCCGGAGGATTTTACCGAGGAGATCTACCGCCGGGCGGCGGAGGTGCTTTATGAACAGCACGCCCGGGGCGAGTTGAATCCGGCGCGGATTGTCAGCCTGTTTCCGGAGGAAGAAGAACAGCGTGAGGCTGCCGGACTGTTCCAGGCGGGGATTTCTCTGCCGGATGACAGCCGGGATCGGCAGAAGGCTCTGACGGAGACGGTGCGCCGTATAAAGCAAAACAGCATAGAGTATCGGTCAAAGCATCTGGATCCGACGGATATTGCCGGATTGCAGCGCCTGATCGAGGACAGGAAAAGCCTGGCAAAGTTGCATATTTATATAGATTAAGGACAAAATGTTACTATTAAACAGGCTCGATTTTCGGAAGGATGAACAAAATGGCTGAGAAAAATGACCAGAAGACGAAAGAAAACACAGAAAACAGGATGGAACAGCTCCAGAAAAAGCTTCCGGAGCTGCTTGCGCTCGCGAAGAAAAATAAAAATATGCTGGAATATCAGGAGGTTGGCGATTTTTTCCGGGATTTTGATCTGAATGCGGAACAGATGGAGCATATTCTGGAGTATCTGGAGAAGAATAATGTCGATGTCCTGCGCATTGGCGGGAAGGATGAGGATATTCTGATCGATACGGAGGAAGCCGAGAATATAGACGCGGAGGAAGAGATTGATCTCGGGAAGATCGACCTTTCTGTGCCGGACGGAGTCAGCCTGGAGGATCCGGTGCGCATGTATTTGAAGGAGATCGGAAAGGTGCCCCTTCTGAATGCGGAGGAGGAGATCAGCCTTGCGAAGGAGATGGAGGCCGGAATCACTGCCTCCGATGAGATGGAACTTCTGGAGCGGGAACTCGAATCGGCGTCTGATGAGGAAAAATCAGACATCCAAAGTCAGATTGCCGAACTGAAAAAGACGGCTGACACAGGCGCGGAGGCAAAAAAACGGCTGGCGGAGGCGAATCTGCGCCTTGTGGTCAGCATCGCGAAGCGCTATGTGGGGCGGGGCATGCTGTTTCTTGACCTGATCCAGGAGGGGAATCTCGGTCTGATCAAGGCAGTGGAGAAGTTTGATTATAAAAAGGGATATAAGTTCAGTACCTACGCGACCTGGTGGATCCGCCAGGCCATCACCAGAGCCATTGCGGACCAGGCGAGGACGATCCGCATTCCGGTGCATATGGTGGAGACGATCAATAAGCTGATCCGCGTATCCAGACAGCTCCTGCAGGAACTCGGGCGCGAACCGACGCCGGAGGAAATCGCGGAGGAGATGAGTATGCCCGTGGAACGCGTGCATGAGATCCTCAAGATTTCCCAGGAGCCGGTTTCCCTGGAGACGCCGATCGGCGAGGAGGAAGACAGCCATCTCGGTGATTTTATTCAGGACGATAATGTGCCGATCCCCGCAGACGCGGCGGCGTTCACTCTGTTGAAGGAGCAGCTGGTGGAAGTACTCGGCACCCTGACCGAGCGCGAGCAGAAGGTACTCCGGCTGCGCTTCGGGCTTGACGACGGACGGGCGCGTACCCTGGAGGAGGTGGGGAAAGAATTCAATGTGACCCGTGAGCGCATCCGCCAGATCGAGGCGAAGGCGCTCCGCAAGCTGCGCCATCCGAGCCGCAGCCGCAAGCTGAAGGATTATCTGGACTGAGGCGGGGCAGATCGAGGCGAAGGCACTCTGCAAGCTGCGCAAATCGAGCAGCCGCAGGCTGAAGGAATATCAGGAATGAGACGGTGCAGGCGGAAACAGGAGATGACGAGCCGGAAGAAGGCTCAGAGGATGGTTGAGGCGAACGGAAGCCAAAGCAGATTATGACAGCATGAGCTGCTGCGTGTGATGAGTGAGAGAAAAGGACATATAAAAATATCCGGCCGCATGTCAGCTTTGATTGCTCTGGTGACGCCGGGACAGCGCCTGGCGGATGTGGGCTGCGATCATGGTTACATACCGATTTACCTTTGCAGGGAAGGAATCATTCCTTCAGCGATCGCCATGGATATCAATCCGGGACCGCTGGCACGGGCGCAGGATCATATTGCGGCGTGCGGACTGCGGGAACGGATACAGACAAGACTGTCCGACGGTCTGAAAGAACTTGGAGAAAACGAGGCTGATGCAGTCCTGATCGCCGGGATGGGCGGTTTCCTGATGCGGCGGATCCTCTGTGAAGAGGGCGCTGTCCCGGAAAACGTTTCCGAACTGGTGCTGCAGCCGCAGTCCGATGCGGACGAGGTCAGACGATGCGTGAGAGAGATCGGTTTCGTAATCGCGGACGAGGATATGGTTGAGGAAGACGGAAAGTTCTATCCCATGATGAAAGCGCGGAGACGGCCGCCGGAGCGCGGTTGGGAGCAAGGGAAGACGGTATCGGGGGAGCAGCATACGGAGCGGGGGCGGTCGCCGGAGCCGGAACGTGCCGGGCAGTCCGGTTGGGAGATACTTTGCGAGGACATGTTTGGTCCCGTTTTGCTGCGGAAGCGCCACCCGGTTCTGCTGCGCTGGCTGGAAAGAGAACTTAAAACTACGGAGGCAATTTTGTCTCGCCTGAACGCGGAAAGCGCCGACAGGGAACGGAACGGCAGACTGGCCGTCCGGAAGAGAGAAATCACTGAGAGATATGAATTATTGCTGTATGTCCTGAAGCATTATTTTAGAACTGCCTGAACAGACAGGCAGATGAGGGTACAGAAAATGCTAAAGAACTGTCACAAAATAACTTATGCATTTTGCTGCACAAGTTATTTTGTAACAGTTCCAAAGGAGAAGATTATGTCGACTTTAACGATAAACGGGAAAACGATACAATATCCGGAGGGAACCCTCTTCGGGAACATTGCGCATGATTATCAGAAGGATTTTGAGGATGAGATTCTGCTGGTCTGCTTCCGGCACAAACTGCGCGAATTGTCCAAGGAAGTATGCGGTGACGGCGAGCTGGAATTTGTTACCATGACGGAGACACCCGGCAGGAATACATACCGGCGCAGTCTCACGATGATCATGGAAGCGGCGGCGAACGAGCTGTATGGCGGAGCGGATGCGGTATCCTGTGCCGGGGATAATCCTCCGGCAGAGGTGTCGGCGAACGAGCTGTGTTCCGGCGGGAACGCGTCCTCCTGTGTCCGCGTGGTTGTTCAGCACTCCCTCGGAGAGGGGTATTATTGTGAATTCCGGCGGGGGCATGCTCTCGTCCCGGCGGATTCCGGTCGCATTCTTGAGTTAAAAGAGAAAATGCGGGAGCTGATATCACGGGATCTTCCGATCAGCAAGAACAATGTCAGCCAGGAGGAGGCGGTGCTTTATTTTGAGCAGCATGGCAGAACGGACAAGTCACGGCTTCTGCGTTATCGGCGAAGTTCCCGTGTGAACATTTACGAGCTGAATGGTTATCGGGATTATTACTACGGGTATCTGACACCGTCCGCCGGATATTGCGGATGCTTTGATCTGGTGCCGTATCAGAATGGCTTTATGCTGATGTTTGAGAATCTGAAAACGCACAGGGCGGCGGTGTTTTCTCCCACGGACAAGCTGTTCGGGATTATGGATGAGTCGGCGGCCTGGGGTGAGAGCATGGGTGTCCGCACGATCAGCGACCTGAATGATGTCATCGCCGACGGCAGGATTCAGGAACTGATTCTGGTGCAGGAGTCCTTTATGGAACAGAAGATCGGCGATATCGCGGAGCAGATTGCCGGAGATCTGAATAAAAAAATCATCCTGATCGCGGGACCGTCCTCCTCCGGGAAGACGACCTTTTCCCACCGGCTCTCCATTCAGCTCGCGGCGCACGGCCTGCGGCCGCATCCGATTTCTCTGGATGATTTTTATGTAAATCGTGAGAATACGCCTCTGGATGAGAACGGAGAACTGGATTTTGAGTGTATCGAGGCCATTGACGTGCCTCTTCTGAACCGGTGCCTGGCAGAGCTGCTGGACGGGAAGGAAGTTACCTTGCCGGTATTTAATTTCCGGACCGGACACCGGGAGTACAGGAACCGGCCTATGCGGCTGTGCGACGGTGACGTACTGGTGATCGAGGGAATTCACGGCCTGAATGAAAAGCTGACCAGCCGGCTGCCGAAGGAAAACAAGTTTAAGATATATATCAGCGCCCTGACGCAGCTGAATATAGATTCACAGAACAATCTCTCCACCACGGACGGCAGGCTGATCCGCCGGATGGTGCGGGACGCCCGGACGAGAAATACAACCGCGCAGGAGACAATTGCACGCTGGAACTCGGTTCGCCGCGGTGAGGAGAAAAACATCTTCCCGTTTCAGGAGGAAGCGGATGTTATGTTTAATTCAGCCTTGATTTATGAACTGGCTGTGTTAAAATGTTATGCGGAACCTTTGTTATTTTCTCTGGATATTACCAGTCCGCAGTTTGAGGAGGCGAAACGGCTTCTGAAGATTCTGGACTATGTTCTTCCGGTTCCGGGAGAGAATATCGGCCATAATTCCATTCTGAGGGAATTCATGGGCGGAGGATGTTTCGGGGTGTGAACGGCTGATACACACACAACCTGCTCATACATGCGCAATCCCGCATGCTGCGCATGCTTTCCCGTTCCTTGCGGAACTAAGATTGCTTATGTATGTGCAGGCTGCCCATCCCGGGCATCAGATATAACAGCAAACTTGAGTAAGACAGGTGATCGCGGCTGCAAGCGCCGAAAGGCCGCAGCTGAGGAAAGTCCGGGCTTCACAGGGCAGGATGCCGGATAACGTCCGGTGGAGGCGACTCCAAGGAAAGTGCAACAGAAAGATACCGCGTTAGCAATGAGCCATGCGGCAGATCATGACAGGACGCTTTGGCGCAAGCCAGCTTGCAGCCAAAGCGGACTGGCATGATCTGGACACGGCGAATGCCGTGTAGTTCGAATCGCGGAGCGATTCGAACTACCGCATGGCGGACGTGGCGAGCGGCGGCATGGCGCAAGCCAGCTTGCAGCCAAAGCGAACTGCCGCGTGGCAGACACAGCGAACGACCGCATGGCTCATTGCTGACGTAAGGGTGGAATGGCAGTGTAAGAGACTACCGCCCGGGTGGCAATATCCGGGGCACATGTAAACCCCATCCGAAGCAAGACCGAACAGAAGCGATGACGCGGCCCGCCAGCTTCAGGTAGGTCGCTCGAGGTAACCGGCGACGGTTATCCAAGACAGATGATCACTCAACGACATAACCCGGCTTATCGTTTTGCTCACTGACAGAGGCTGTGAAACGGAGTCGAAGGACTCGGTTTCACAGCCTCGTATTTTATATGCGCTGCTTTTCCATAAAGTACGTACCATAACGAAAAGCACTAGAAAAAAACCTCAGATTGCGGGAGAGATATTCGGTCCGTACGCCGCCGGGAAATATACGGACTAAAACAGCGAAAAGGTAAAAACAGTCCGTACGCCGGTGGAAAACCAGGCAGATTCGGATGCTGCATACGGAAAGCAGAGTCAGGTAATAGGTGATTAACAGGAGGACAGAACATGGCTGCAGCAGGGGAACAGATTCTCCACACGGAATACTCCGAGATTATGCGGAAATCTTATATTGACTACGCGATGAGCGTGATCGTGGCGCGTGCGCTGCCGGATGTGCGGGACGGCTTAAAGCCGGTGCAGCGCAGGACGCTGTATGACATGTATGAGTTGGGAATCCGCTATGACAGGCCGTACAGAAAGTGTGCGCGTATTGTGGGCGACACGATGGGTAAGTATCATCCCCACGGCGACAGCTCCATCTACGGCGCACTGGTCGTGATGGCGCAGGAGTTTAAGTGCGGGATGCCCCTGGTGGACGGGCACGGTAATTTCGGTTCCATCGAGGGGGACGGCGCGGCGGCGATGCGCTATACCGAGGCGCGGCTGCAGAAGATCACGCAGGAGGCGTATCTGTCTGATCTTGACAAAAACGTGGTCGATTTCATCCCGAATTTTGACGCGACGGAGAAGGAACCCTCGGTCCTGCCGGTGAAGGTGCCGAACATCCTGATCAATGGAGCGGAGGGCATCGCGGTCGGCATGGCGACCAGCATCCCACCGCATAACCTGGGCGAGGTGATCGACGGGGTGATCGCCTATATGAAGGATCCAGACATTACGACGGAGGAGATGCTTGCTATCATTCCCGGACCGGATTTCCCGACCGGCGGCCTTGTGATCAACAAGGACGAGCTTCCTGCCATCTATGAGAGCGGGAATGGCAAAATCCGCCTGCGCGGCAAGGCGGAGATTGAGAAAGTGAAAGGCGGCAAAGAGCGCATTGTCATCACGGAGATCCCGTACACCATGATCGGCGCGAACATCGGCAAGTTTCTGAATGACGTTTACAGCCTGGTCGAGACAAAGAAAACGACGGACATCACCGATATTTCCAACCAGTCCTCCAAGGAGGGCATCCGCATTGTGATCGAACTGAAAAAAGGCGCGGATGCGGAAAACATTCTCAATCTCCTTTATAAAAAAACGCGGCTGGAGGACACGTTCGGCGTAAATATGCTGGCCGTCGCGGGCGGCAGGCCGGAGACCATGGGGATCGTAAGCATCATCCGGCACAATGTCCAGTTCCAGTTTGAACTGGCGACCCGCAAATACACGACGCTGCTGAATAAGGAGCGGGAAAAGCAGGAAATCCAGGAGGGTCTGATCAAAGCCTGCGATGTCATTGATCTGATCATAGAGATCCTGCGCGGCAGTAAAAATATCAAACAGGCGAAAGCCTGTCTGGTAGACGGCGTTACCGACGGCATCAAGTTCAAATCAAAGCTTTCACAGAAAGCGGCGTCCATGCTCCGTTTTACGGAGCGGCAGGCGGCGGCCATTCTCGAGATGCGCCTTTACAAGCTGATCGGCCTCGAGATTGAGGCACTGATCAGAGAACACGACGACACCTTAAAGCACATCGAATTTTACGAGGAAGTGCTGGGCAGCCGCGCGGCGATGGCAAAGGTTCTGATGCGGGAACTGAAAAGTCTGAAAAAAGAATTCGCGACGCCGCGGAAGACGGTGATCGAAAACGCTAAAGAGGCAGTTTTTAAAGAGAAAAAGCAGGAAGCGGTGCCGACCGTCCTCCTGATGGACCGGTTCGGCTACATCAAATCGATGGATCCGTCCGTCTATGAGAGAAACCGGGAGGCGGCGGACGCGGAGAACCGGCTGGCCGTCGCCTGCATGAGCGACGACCGGCTGTGCCTGTTCACGGACACCGGACAGATGCATCTGGTAAAAATGGAGGACGTTCCAGCCGGGAAACTCCGTGACAGGGGGATACCGGTGGACAACATCTGCAATTATTCCAGCAGCAGCGAGAATATCGTGACGGTTCTGCCGCTGTCCGGGATCAGGGATACTAAGCTCCTGTTTGTCACAAAATTCTCCATGATAAAGTGTGTGGACGGTGCGGAGTTTGATGTGTCGAAGCGCACGACGGCGGCCACAAAGCTGGCGGAGGGAGACCGTCTGATCTGTGTGGGGGAGACATCCCCGGAAGCGACGCTCGTCATGCAGTCGGATAAGAATTATTTTCTCCGCATCGCGGCGGCTGACATCCCGGAGAAAAAGAAAGGGGCACTGGGCGTGCGCGGCATGCATCTGTCCGCGGGCGAATTACTGGAGGCGGCGTGGATCCTGGACCGGGATACCGGTCCCATCGTACATGCGGGCGGGAAAGAAGTGGTTCTGAACCGTCTGCGCATCGGCAGCCGCGACACCAGGGGAGTGAAGCGCTAAATTATGAGACAGGGCGAAGCCCGGACAGTGATAAGTGAGATAGCAAATTTTCAATTTGCGTAATCGAACTTATGCGGAGCTGTGAGCCGGCGGCTCACGAACTGAGCACGGCGGAGTAATCCGTAGTATCATACCCTTTTGTCGATCGAATCATATGATATAATGAGCATATCATGGAACACTGTGCCTGACAGTTGACAATCCGGAAATTTCGTATATAATAAACTCACGACTCACCAACTCGTGAGTTTATTAATTGAGGCAGCGATTTTAAATGGACTTTTCTTCGTAACTGTGAAGGTACTGAACAGTTACGAGGCTTGATGTCTGGACAGGAGAAGAATATGTTTTATTGCCGTGAAGAGGAGCTTCGCACGATGAACCGCCGATACAAAAAGGGTCGGTTCGAGTGTATCATCATCTATGGCAGACGCCGTGTGGGCAAGACCGCACTGATTAATGAGTTTTGCAAAGGGAAAAAAACCATATATTTTTCCGCGCTGAACGCATCCTCACAGGAGAATCTGGAAGCACTGTCCGGGGCGATTTATACCTGCCGGAATCCGGAAAGTACAAGTGCGATTACTTTTGGGAGTTATGTGGATGCTCTGGATGAGATTACGGCGATAGCGGCGCAGGAGCGGCTGGTGTTTGTGATAGATGAATATCCTTATCTGGCGAAGGCGGAGCGCTCCATTTCTTCACGCCTCCAGCATATGATTGACCACAGGTGGCAGGATAGTCAGCTGTTTTTGATTCTGTGCGGTTCTTCTATGAGTTTTATGGAGTATCAGGTGCTGGGCTATGAGAGTCCGCTGTACGGACGGCGCACGGCGCAGTTTAAAATTCAGGCTCTGACCTACCGGGAGATGACAGCGTTTCATCCGGAGCTTTCCGCGGAGGATCAGGCGCTGCTGTATGGAGTTACGGGCGGGATTCCTCATTATATCAATAAGCTGGAAGTGGAGGACGGTCTGGATGAGGCTCTTCTTGATAACCTGTTTTGTACCTCGGCTTATTTGTTTGAGGAGCCGGAGAATCTGCTGAAACAGGAGCTGCGGGAGCCGGCAATTTACAATTCCGTTATTTCCGCCATTGCCGGTGGAGCCAGCCGCGCAAATGAGATTGCCTCAAAGACCGGGCTGGAGTCCGGCGTTTGCGCAAAATATCTGAAGGTTCTGCTGAAGCTGGGTATTCTCAGGAAGGAATCGCCGGTCGCGGAGAAACCGGGCAGAAAAACCATCTATATGATCGATGACAATTTTTTCCGATTCTGGTATCGGTTTGTATCCCGCAATATGTCAGTGATCGGGGCAGGAAAAATGCGCACCGTTTACGATTCGGCGGTTCGAAGCTGTTTATCGGATTATATGGGTCTGATCTTTGAGAAAATGTGCAGGGATTATCTGTTTCGCTATGCGGAGGATCTGCCGATTACCCTGCGTGAGATCGGTCAGTGGTGGGGAACAGATGCGGCTGCTCACAGAGAAGTGCAGATTGATATTGTCGGCATGCCCGTGGAGGGAAATGAATACCTGATTGGTTCCTGCAAATATCGGAATGAGAAGACCGGTATGGATGAGCTGGAATTGCTTCGCAGGTATGCCGCAGTTTTCCGCAGGGATGCGAAGTTTTATTATTACATTTTTTCAAAGGGCGGATTCAGCAGTGCGCTGGAGGAGCTTGGAGAGAAGGGAGAAGTCACTCTGCTGACGCTGGAGGACATCTACAGATGATATCGGACAAAAACGTGATTGCAGGGTATGAAACCTGCTATTGTCTTCGAATCAGTTTTGAAGGCGGGGAGGAGATGTTTGATTCCAACTATGCTTTTGTCGTGGGCGTAAAAGATTTAATTGAAAGACAGTTGGAACTGGAACATGTTCCGGCAGACCTGATTGAAAAATGGGGAAGACGGATTGAAACGGAAGGATCGCTTCGAAAACTGGGGGATCAGATTACAGATGTTTGAAGACATGATAAAACAGATCAGGGATTATCCGCAGCTAAGCGATATACTTCGGCGCATTTTATTTGAAGGGGAATCCATTTCTTTTAACGCTTACGATGACGCGCTGAACCTGGCGAACATGTTTGATTATATTAAATGCGAGAACGGCAGGGTGGCGGTTTCCAATCGGATTTTCGAGGTGGTACTGTATGATTATTTTCTTTCGGAAGACAAGACGGATAATGCTGCGAGCAGGGACGCGGAAACAATGAACTATGAAGAAGCGATGTGTTTCCTGAAAGATACGGAAAAATATGGCAGCCGGCCCGGTCTTGACAGCATCCGGCATCTGATGCGTGAATTCGGCGATATACAGGAGAAAATCCCGATCGTGCACATCGCAGGGACGAATGGCAAGGGATCGGCGGGTGCCATGCTTTCCTCCGTACTCGCTGCATCCGGATATCGGGTCGGACGGTTTAATACGCCGGACGTGTTTTCCTACGAGGAAGAGTTTCTGATGAACGGTGTTCCCATAGAGAGGGAACGTCTGGCGCGGCTTTTTACGGAGGTGTCAGCGGTCTGTGCGCGGATGACGAAAAACGGGCTGCCGCATCCTACCCGCTTTGAGGTGGAGACAGCGGCGGCTTTTTTGTGGTTCTATGAGGAGCAGTGCGATATCGCGCTGGTGGAGGTTGGCATGGGCGGCGAGACGGATGCCACAAATCTGATCACAAAACCGCTCGTCAGTGTTCTGACATCAATCAGCATGGATCATATGAAGTTTCTGGGGGATACGCTGCCGGAGATCGCGGCGGCGAAAGCCGGGATCATCAAGCGTGGCTGCCCGGTGGTTTCCGCCGAGCAGAAACCGGAGGTGTGGAAAGTTATCCGTGAGAAGTGCCGCCGGGAAGGTGCCAGGCTGATTTTGGCAGATGAGAAGTCGGCTGTAAACCCGGTCTGTATGGAGGGGGAGATTTCTTTTCTGTGGGATATGACAGTTTTCGGCGTTGACGGGGAAAATGAAACGGTGAGTGCGGGAAGAACTGCCTCCGAAGTGGAGAATATGTTTCCGGGTCATATCTCTTCGTACGGCGGAAACACTCCGGGAGATCAGCAAGCAGCGGAGGATATGTTTCCGGGTCATATCTCTTCATACGGCAGAATCACCCCTGGTCTGCGCGGCCGGTTCCAGATGGAGAACGCCGTATGTGCGCTGCGGGTGCTGGAGGTTTTAAAGGAACAGTATCCGAGGATCAGCCGGTCTGCCGTTATCTCCGGATTGCGCGGAGCGCACTGGCCGGGGCGCTTTGAACAGATCGCGTCGTCGCCGGATATCTATCTCGACGGCGCGCACAATGAGGGCGCGGCAGCGGCGCTTCGCGCCACACTGGATCTGTATTGTTCCGGAAAAAGGATTATATATATCATGGGCGTCCTGGCGGATAAGGCGTATGAGAAGATGATCCGCATCATGTTCCGCGGGGGCGACCGGGTCTATACGCTGACACCGCCGAATCCGCGGGCGCTTTCAGCGGAAGAACTGGCGATTCGCTTAAAAGGACAAAAGGCAGATGCAGTCCCTTGCGCAAATCCGGGAGCTGCGGTATCATATGCATTGGCGGAAGCCAAAGATGAGGATGTGATTCTGGCGTTCGGATCTCTTTTCTGCCTGAATGAGATTCGTGAAGCATTCCGGAAATATTCGTGATGTGTTTTCGAGAATCGAACCGGAGATGTATCGTGAAATGTTTTCGAGAATCGAACCGGAGATGATTTGTGAAATGGTTTCATGAATCATTTCCGGGAAAGTATGGGAGAAGGAGCGTCAGGGTTTAATCCGACGTAATGAGTTTGTCAACTGGAACAGAAGTATAAGAACGATGAAATATACCGAGAGATTATTGAAAAATAAATGTTTTCAACAGGTGCAGCGTGAGATTCGCGAGGATGAGGCGGATCGGATCTACTGCCGCCATGAATTGGAACACGGGCTGGATGTCTGCCGGATTGCGTGGATTATGTATCTGGAAGCAGTAACTTCCGGTAATTCTGCTGAGACGAGACATACCGGTTTCTCCGGCGGATATCTGAAAGCGGGGAAAACACGCATGTCAGACAGTTTACCTGATTACGGTAAAAAAGATTTACCTGATTACGGTAATGAAGAAAAAGGCTGCAGGCGTGCTGATTGTGAGGAAAATCCGGATTGCGGGCCGGAACCATGGGAAGAAATCAAAGATCGGTTTTATGTCACGGGTCTGCTCCATGATATCGGTCGTTCTCTGCAATACCGCACGGGTGAACATCACTCCGCGGCCGGTGCGGCGCTGGCTGAACAGATTTTAAGGGAGATTGATTATCCGGAGGATCGGATCCGGGAGACCGCGGACTTCATCCAGGATCATCACGGCAGGCAGAATATTTATACAGACCAAAACTCGATCGGATACTATATAGAACGTGCGGATCAGTTTTCCAGAAACTGTTTCTGCTGCACGGCGGCGGATACCTGTAAGTGGGAGGATGAGGAGAGGAACCAGACGATACGCTGCTGATTTTTTCTCTGTTGTTTCACGCAGGTTTTCAAAAAGGGCCGGGCTGATGTGGAAAAATGAAGTCTGATGTAAAGATAGCATGGAAAAGTGTCAGAATCACATGAAAATCTCCTTGGAAAAATGACAAAAATACTGTATAATCCTATTGGAAAACGCACATAATTTTTTGAACTGTAAAAGAAATGATGTATCTGTGAAAGCTCTGAACAGTTACGAAATGATGTTACTGTTCGGGACAGTACTTTGCTCCTGCTGCAAAGCGCGGTCGGGAGGTGGCTTTATGCTGAAAAGAAAGATAGAGAAAGAGATTACCGCATGGATTGAGAGCGGCGATAAGGCGCTGCTGGTTTATGGTGTTCGTCAGGCAGGGAAGACTTTTATTATCCGGGAATGCCTGAAAAATGCAGGGTGCGATTATGTGGAGTTTAATCTGATCCGGCAGCCGGAGATTGTGTCTGTTCTGGAAAGCTCTGACAGTGTGGATGATCTGATTTTAAAGCTTTCATTGTACGGAGAAAAGAAAATAACTCCCGGTGAGACATATCTGTTCTTTGATGAGATACAGCGGTACAAAGAGGTGGTTACCAAGATTAAGTTCTGGGTGGAAGACGGAAGGTATCAGTATATCCTCAGCGGCTCCCTTCTGGGGGTAGAGATTGTGAATCTGAAGTCTGCGCCTGTGGGATATCTGAAATCCGTCACCATGTATCCTCTTGATTTTGAGGAATTTATTCAGATATTTGAGGTTTCGGAGGCGGTGCTTGCGCACCTGAAGGACTGTTTTTTACAGAGGAAGCCGGTGGATGACCTGATCCACAGCAAAATTATGGATATGTTTTATCTCTATCTGATTATCGGGGGCATGCCCGCGGCGGTGGAGAAATACCGGACTTCCGACGATATCAATGCGGTCATAGATGAACACCAGTCTGTGATCGAACAGTATAAGCTGGATTTTACGCAGTACGAGGAGGAGAACCGCAGGCTGGTACTCACTCGTATCTATGATATGATCCCTGCGGAGCTGAATGAGAAGAACAAGCGCTTTATGGTGGCCGATATAAAAAAGAACCTCCGTTTCGAACGGGTGCAGGACAGTTTTATGTGGCTGTGGAAGGCGGGTGTGGCGCTGCCGGTTTTCAATGTCACGGAGCCGTCGATTCCACTGATGTTAAATGAGAAAAGCTCGCTTTTTAAGCTTTTCCTCTCGGATGTCGGGCTTTTGACCACGATTTACGGCAGGGCGACAAAGCTGAAGATCATAAATAAGGAATCTGATTTAAACAAAGGCGCCATTTATGAGAATGTGATCGCACAGGAACTGCATGCGCATGGTTTCCCTCTCTATTATTATAACAGTAAGAGAATCGGAGAACTGGATTTTGTGCTGGAGTCTGACGGGGAGATTTTGCCTGTGGAGGTAAAGAGGGGGAAGGATTATGAACGGCATTCGGCATTGAATAAAGTGGTTTCATTGGAAGGATATACCGGTCGGGACGCGATTGTTTTTACAAATCAGAATGTGATGCGGACGGACAGGATCTTATACCTGCCGGTTTATATGGTTATGTTTTTAAAAGATGACGATGTGGAATTTGCAGACATTTCCATTGATCAGTTTAAGATATGAACGACTGAAACGGAGGGCAGACATGAAGCGCGGATATGTGAGACAGGGGGGGCTGGTTACAAGTCACTGCTTGTATAGTTAAAAAGCATAAAATCCATAAATACATTGTAACAGGGTAAGCGATGAATAATCCAGCGGTTTTACAGCTTTCGGAATCCATGAGATAATC
>JAJBVI010000032.1 GCA_020859905.1 Lachnospiraceae bacterium
AGGAACTGTCGGAAAATAACTTGTGCAGATTGTGCCGAATAATGCGTGAAGCACAGGTTCTGAAAGCCGCTCCCTGACCGAAATGCTGTGGTTTCGGACTTTACGCGCACCGAAAAAACTCCCGGGATCTGCTCAGCTTAAAAAACCTGAGATCCCGGGAGTGCCTTATTGAAAAGCGGATGATGGGAATCGAACCCACATGGCCAGCTTGGGAAGCTGGTGTTCTGCCACTGAACTACACCCGCACACCGTCGCCCGCGCATCCGTAAAGGATACCGTCCGACGAAAAGTATTGTATCCTGTTTTCAATGTCATGTCAAGACATTTTTCTATGCACGTCTGGTCTGATTCTTCCTGTTTTCCCTCACCTGAAAATACTCCTGTGCCGACAGCGGCTCTCCCTTTGATCGCGCACGCACATACCGGCCGTCCGCCTGCTGCACACGCGCCTTTACATTGTCCGCCATCAGAATACGGAAAATGTGCAGCACCTGCTCCCGGATCTCCGGCTCCATCACAGGCGCCGCCACCTCAACGCGGCGTGTTGTATTCCGGGTCATAAAATCAGCCGATGAAATATAGACCTCCTCATTTTCTGCTCCGAAGATATAAATACGCGAGTGTTCCAGATATCGTCCCACGATACTGCGAACCGTGATGTTCTCCGTCAGACCCGGCACGCCGGCAACCAGACAGCAGGCACCGCGGACGATCAGCTCGACCCTCACCCCGGCATTCGATGCCTCAATCAGTTTATCTATGATCACTTTGTCTGTCAGAGAATTCGTCTTCGCACCAACATAGGCAGGTCTGCCTTCCCCGGCCAGCGTGATCTGCCGGTCAATCTTTTCAAGAATCGGCCCGCGCAGACATTTGGGCGCCACCAGCAGCCATGTCGAATCATGTACCACCTGACCCAGATAGAGATCCGTCATAATCCGGTTCGCCTCAGCCCCAATGCCCTGATGCGCTGTCATCAGAGAAAAATCCGTATACAACCGCGCTGTTTTTTCGTTATAATTGCCCGTTCCGATCTGTGTATAATAGAAAACCTGTCCCTTCTCGCGCGTTGTGATCAGGCAGAGCTTGGAGTGTACCTTCAGATTGTCCAGACCATACAGGATCCGGCATCCGGCATCCTCCAGACGTCTCGACCAGCCAATGTTGTTCGCCTCGTCAAAACGTGCGCGCAGCTCCACAAGGACATCCACCTCCTTACCGTTCTCCGCCGCGCGGATCAGTGCCTCGACAACCTTGCTGTTGCTCGCCACACGGTAAAGCGTCATCTTGATCGACACCACATCCGGATGGTCGGCCGCCTCGGTCAGCATCTCTAAAAACGGCTCCATGCTGTCATACGGATAAAACAGAAACCGGTCTTTTTCACGAACCTGTTCCAGCATACTCTTCCTGCGATCCGGGCCGTCCGGCATCTGCGGCGAAAACTTATCAAAAAACAACTCTTTTTCATTGCGCAGAATATCCTGTATTGTGGAAAAAAACGACAGATCCAGCGGCGATTTCGACCGGAACACATGTCTTTTTTTCAATTCCAGGCGGTCACAGAGAAGATTCAGCACCGCCGGATCCATCAGCCGGGTATACTCCAGCCGGATCGGGCTTAAACGGCTCCTTTTATGAACCAGCTGCTCCATAATACTTCGAAAATCTGCGTCGTCGTCATACATTTCCTCATCCGGATCTATGTCCGCGTTGCGCAGGATGCGGATCAGGGATTTACTGCTGATCTCGTAGCTGTCAAAAATCTCCGACATAAAATGCAGAATCAGTTCTTCCATCAGCATATAACGGTTTTCATGCTGCGGAATCCGCACCAGACGCGAGAAAACCGGCACATTGCAGGGTACGATCCCCAGCTTTTCCTTTCCTTTTTTGACAAGGACAGCCATCGCGTAAATATCCCGGTTATTCAAAAAAGGAAAAGGCTGCTTACTTCCAACAACCTGCGGAGAAAGCAGCGGCAGTATCTCATGCCGGAAACAGGTCTCTAAATACTCCTGATCCTGCGGATCCGTCTCGGCAAAGCTTAAAATCTCTATGCCGCGTTTTTTCACTCCTTTCATGAGAGCAGCGTAAACCGCATCCTTACGCTTATTTAAGGTCTTCACCTGATCAAAAACCGCCAGCAGCTGCTCCCGGCAGGTCATGTCCGTCTTGTTATCGCGGATATCCTCCGATATAAGCATCTGATCGTAGAGAGAACCGACGCGCACACGGAAAAACTCATCCAGATTCGTCTGAAAAATCGAAGCAAACGACAGACGCTCACAGAACGGATTGCGCTCATCCTCCGCCTCCTCCAGCACTCTGGCATTGAACTTCAGCCAGGACAACTCGCGGTTGTCATAACAGGGCTTCACGCCGGGTACGGCTGATGCGGCATCCTTTTCTTCACATACGCCGTTCCCTTTGACTATATTCTCTCTTTCTGCTTTCTCTGTATGATCCGTTTTCTTTGCAGGATCTGTATTGTCTGTTTTATCTGCTTGCTTTGCAGGATCTGAATTATCTGTTTTAACCGCTTTCTTTGCAGGATCTGTTTGTTTTGCGTTATCTGCATCCCCTGTATCAGAATATTCCCGTTTACCTGCTGCTTTCGTATTTTCCGAAAGATCTTCCGCATTTTCTCCGGTCTTCGCTCCGGAGGAGTTCCCGCCCGCCAAAAATCCGGCAAATATTTTTCTTAACAAAGCTCTTAATCTATCCATAACAATCTTTTTATTTCTCCCGCATCCTGCATATCATTTAAAGTATCCAAAGTCAGTATATCATGAAATATTACGAACTGTAACAGAGAAAAACAAAACCAATCCGTATCGAACAGCAAATTCTTTTCCCGCAAAATCTTTTTATCTGTAATAATGGAGTTGGCAGAAAAGAACTCGAAACCGTTTTGTTTTTGTGCAGCTGATTTTTATTTTTAGATTTATTCCTGAAGTGGGCGGAGAAGGATTCGAACCTTCGAAGTCGTCGACAACAGATTTACAGTCTGCCCCCTTTGGCCGCTCGGGAATCCACCCATGGCGTAAGCATAACACAACGAGGACAAATATGCAATCATTTTTTGCTTTTTTCAAGTTTCCATTCCATCCCGGCCTGTTACATGTTCCATCTCAGATTGCTCATACCGGCGGCAGAAATCCGACTGCTTCAGCTTCATACTCCGCCTGTGCTTTCTGAAATACGAGGCAGAGCCGATCCGTTCCGCGTCCGCTGCTCACGTCCTGCAGGCCTTTATAATACTCAAAACGGTCTTTATCACAGATAAGAACCGGCATAATCAGATGGTACAGACATTCACGGAACACGATCATCCGCCCGACACGTCCGTTCCCATCCTGAAACGGATGTATCCGCTCAAATCCGGCATGAAATCCCGCAATATCATTCAGTGTAATATCCCCTTTTTCATGATACTCCGCCAGAAGCTGCGTCATACGGTCCGAAACCTCTTCCGGCAGTGCGGTGGTAATATTCCCAACCGTATTTTTGCGGTTTTTATATTCACCGACCGGATAACCGTTTGCCATATCCTCAAATACGCCGGCTTTTAATTTCAGATGAAACTCTTTTATCAGATTCTGGGACAGAGGCTGCCGTATAGTCTGCAGCATGTGATTGAACATCAGAAAATGCCCGCTCATCTCTTCAATATCTTTTGTGCGGAAAAAAGTCCCTTCCCCGGAGAGCATGCCGCTCTCGAAAATATCCGCTGTCTGATCCTCTGTCAGGGTACTGCCTTCGATCTTGTTAGAATTGTAGGCCATGCGTTTTTGGGTGAAACCGTAAAGGCCGCCCCGATCCCGGCGTTCAAACTCAATCAGCATCTGGTTTAATAATCGCTCCGCTGTTTTCACGACACACTCTCCTCTCACTGCATTCCACAAGCCTTCTATATATTTTAGAGGATTCTTCTGTATAATGCAATACAAAACGCGATGGATGCACAGGGATACGCGGGGAAGGTTGTTACAAGTCACACCCTCACCAAATTTATGTCTTTTTTATTATACAATGTGTGACTTGCAACAGCATCCGTCCATGCAAAATCGCTTCGCGATGGGACGGATGCTCGAAACCTCAACGTTTTCGGTCTGACCCCGCAGCAAATGCGTGGTCAGGGAGTGACCAGTAACAGAAGGTTTTCGCTTTGCTGCTTTACATTTATCAGCCGGTCATCTCCAGTTCACAGCACCGCCACCTTCTTCTTATAACTGCCCCGCAGCAGGAAGATACCGATCACCGTCGTGATCACCTCCGCGATCGGGAAGGTCCACCACACGGCGGAAGCCGCCATATTGCCCGCCGCAATCATGCGGACGAACAGCCACGCCACCGGCAGGACAAAGATCAACTGCCTGCAGACAGAGATGATCAGGGACTGTACGCCGCCGTCGATGGCCTGGAATATTCCCTGAAACGCGATGCTCGATCCCGCAAAGACAAAACTGACGGATATGATCCTCATCGCTGCGACGCACAATGCCTGTGTCTCGCCGGAGATGCCAAAGACACCGCACAACGGTACCGCCAGCAATTCCAGAATCACCGTCCCGGCGATCATGATCACCAGCGTATAGATGATGCCGTATTTCATCCCTTCCTGAATGCGTTCCCGGTTTCTCATGCCGTGGCTGAAGGAAACGACCGGCGTGATGGTATCCCGGAGACCGAACGCTGCAAACAGAATGAACTGCTGGATTTTGTAGTACAGCCCGTAAGCAGTCACCATATTCTCCCCGACAATCACGAGAATGCGGTTCAGCCCATAGGTCATGATCGACATCAGTGCCTGCGCGATGATTGCCGGCAGGCCGATCGCGTAGATCTCGCCGATGATCTTCGGCACCGGCTTGAAATAACTCAGACGTGTCTGAAACTCCTTATCAAATCTCAGATGGAAGAGAAATGCCGACACAAAGGATACGATCTGCCCGATCACTGTGGCGACCGCCGCGCCCCGCACGCCCATCTGCGGGAAAAAACCGAGTCCGTAAATAAGGATCGGGTCGAGCACGATATTGGTTGCCGCACCGAGCACCTGCGCAATCGTGGAGTACAAAGACCTGCCGGTCGACTGAAGCAGCTTCTCAAACACGGAAAAATACACCATGCCGAAGGAAACCACACAGCAGATCCGCAGGTAACTGACCGCCATTTCATATATCACTTCATTGGCCGTCTGTGTTCCGATGTACCACTCCACTCCGAAAATACCGAATAAAATCCAGAATATATAGATAAGGAGCGTCACAAAACAGGCATTGCCCGCCACCCGGTTCGCTTTTTCAAAATCCTTCTGCCCCAGAGCCTTGGATGCCAGCGCGTTTGTGCCGACGCCAGTCCCGACGCCGACCGCCACGATCAGCAGCTGCACCGGGAACGCCAGCGTCAGCGCATTCAGCGCCTCCTCGCCGTACTCCGCCATATTCGAGACAAACGCGCTGTCCACAATATTATAAAACGCCTGCAGCATCATTGATAAAATAATGGGGATGCCCATCCCCAGCATAAGTTTGTTCACCGGAGCGGTGCCCATTTTACTCTGTTCCATTTTTTCTTCCATCCTGTATGCCTCCTGTCGGCGCCTCGCTTTTCATAAACGATACAGATTTTGCCTGACATAATGTATATGCAATTATTTTAATCCGCGCGCCGGAATATAATTCTGCCCTCTGATCAGGGAATTGTCACACATTCCGCTGACTGAACATCTGTTTTTATGATTATCGTTTCGCGGCACTGAGGAACCGTCCCGAAATAATACGCATATCCTGCGCAGGCTAATACTCAAATCGCAGCCTTTAAAAGCCTCGCCGCAGCTCAGTCTGCGGGTCGGCAGCCTGCGTTCATCTCCCATAAAGACCGCACAGGATATCCGTGCAGGTATCAATCCCCAACACTCCGCTGTCCAGGCAGATATGATAATTCTGCGCCCTGCCCCACTCCTCATCAGTATAAAAGCGATGATAGGTTTTCCTGCGTTTATCCTTATCCCTCACACGCCTCATCGTCGGCGTATCCGCATCCTCCCCGTAAACCTGTTCGATGCGCTCGACCCGTTTCTCCATATCCGCATGGATAAACACCGTCAGCAGATCCTGCCGCTCCCGCAGAATATAATCCGCGCAGCGTCCGACGATCACGCAGGATTCCTTATCCGCGATATCGCAGATTACCTGCCGTTGTACATTCCACAGATAATCCTGCATGGAAAATCCGCCGTGCGACCGGTCGGACATAAAAATATTCGCCAGCGGATTCGCGTGAACCGAGTGTTCGCCCTTTTCCTTAATATAATCGCCCGCCAGTCCGCTCTCCTCCGCGATCTTTTCGATCAGCTCCGCATCGTAGCATGGGATTCCGAGGCGCTGCGCCGCCTGTCTGCCGATGGTACGGCCTCCGCTGCCAAACTCACGGCTGATCGTGATGATTTTATTTGCCATGTCTTTCCTCCGATATAAAAAACGGATCATATAATCCCCGGTTCCGGTTCATCCTGACTCCGGAACCGGATACCCAAATCAAAATATACTGCAACAAAAATAACGTGCAGCAATAACTGGTTTTACGCAATTTTGCTACACGCTATGCAACTATTATAGCGATTTCGCATGAAATTTCAAGTGTTTTTTACGAAACGACAGACTAGTCAAAAAAAGATACATGTGTTATAGTGAGCGTAAACCCGGACAGTTCGCGAGCCAAAGGCACGGGACTGAGGAATTCATAATATACTGAAAAAAGGAGTCTCAAAGACCTGTGAACAAACGAAAATTTTTCTCAACGATCGGCGCAGCTTATTTCCTGCTGCTCCTTCTGATGCTTGTTTTACCAATGATCCTGGCGGCGATCGTACAGGCGGCCGTCCCGGGCAGCCTGTACCGTTACCCCCTTCTCTACTGGATCGTCTCCCTGGCACCGCAGTACCTGGCAGCGATGCCGATCTGTGTCCGCATCATGCGCCGCCTGCCCGCCGTGAATCTGTACCGGAACCGCCTCGGAGGCGGCGGGGCATGGTTCTCCACGCTGTGCATCGCGATCTTTATTATGGAAGCCGGAAATATCATCGGCAATCTGGTCAGCACGCTGATCGGCCGACTGTCCGGACTCGGAGTCAGCTCCGGTGTGGAAGAGCTTTTATCTGAGGGGAACCTCGGCATGATCTTCCTCTTCACAGTTATTCTTGCGCCGATTCTGGAGGAACTCATCTTCCGCAAGCTGCTGATCGACCGCGCTGTCGTATTCGGAGACCGGACCGCCATCCTGCTGTCCGCGCTGCTCTTCGGGCTGGCGCACGGGAACTTCTACCAGCTGTTCTACGCGTTCGGACTCGGCTGCCTGTTCGGATATATCTACATCCGAACAGGGAAGATCGCATACACTATCTCGTTTCACATGGCAGTCAACTTTCTGGGCGGCTTCGTAAGTTCGTTTTTGCTCGAGAGGCTGGAGTACAGCCAATGGAGCAGCGGAGATTACGCGCAGATGATGTACTCCATGTTTTCCCACATCGGCGCACTGCTCGGACTCGTCCTGTTCGTCCTGCTCATGATCGGGCTGTCGATCGCCGGGCTAGTGAAGTTCATCCAATCCATCCGGAAAGCGAAGCTGAACACAGGCGAATATGAGATGCCGGCCGGAAAGACTGCCAAAGCCGTATTCGGGAATGCCGGTATGATACTGTTCCTGATCATGGCGGCTGTGACATTTATAATCGAAACCGTTTCGTAATGATACCCCTCTCCGCAGCATATTCTTTACCGGTCACCGTAATGCCCTCTGCAGTGAGAGATATAGATGCGCCCGTCTTCCATATGATATACCAGTCGATCCTGCTCATTGATCCGACGGCTGAACTCACCCTGCAGATTCCCGGAAAGCGGCTCTGGTTTACAGATTCCTTCCGCACAGCCATTTCGCTCGATATCCTTTATCAGTTTATTGATACGCGCCAGTGTTTTCTTATCCTGTTTCTGCCAGTAGAGATAATCTTCCCAGGCATCATCTGACCAGATTTTTTCACTCATCCTCCACCTCAATCAACTCATGCGCATGTCCCTTTCCCGCCCGAAGTTCCCGAACAGATTTTTCAATATAAGCCAGATTTTCATCTGAAAAAAACGGATCCGGATTATATGCGATATCAAACGGTATCCGATTTTCCCGAAGAACCGCCTTCACAAAAAGGTTAATTGCAGCGGAAGTATTTAACCCTACATTCGAGCAAAAAGAATCAAACCGGATTTTATCGCTTTCGTCTACTCTTGCAGTTATCGTTGCCTGTGCCATAAAATTTCTCCTTGTATAATCAGTTTATAATTAATAGTTACTCTATATTTTGTGTGCTATCCACCTGCAATATATCACTATTGTATGCTGATTGCAATATTTTTTGAAAAATACCAGGAGCGTTTTTGTCATATAGGAAAGTGTGGAGAACTTTCCTGTATGACAAAAAACTGCCGCCCAACGAATTTCTCCGTCAGCGCGGCAGTTATAATCAAAATGACTCTGCTGTCTGTTTATCAGTTTTAAACTTCCATGCGCTGCTGTCGCAGTGCGCCAGCATCTGTGAAAGTCAATGGCAGCCGCCGCAGCCGGAGCATCCGCTCCCGCAGCCGGAACAGCAGCCGCTGCATCCGCCGCAGCCGGTTTTTCCTTTGCGGCGAATCCTGTCATGCACAAGATACCATACATCCAGACCGACTATACCGAAGACGATGATGGATATGATTACGGTTGACATGGCTGCCTCCTTTCATTTGCCGCGGAAATCAACGTTCCCACACTGAACAGTTCCAACAGTTCCTTAATATAAAAACTCTGCAATTTATGACTTCCCTGCAATTACGTATTATTATTCCGTTTCATTCCTCTTCACCGAATACAAGGAATCAGTCCGGTCATGATACAAAGCCTATGCGGTCACTTCCGCACCGACCTTTTTCTGGTACGGGTTCCTGCGGACCAGCATGTAGATGTAGAATGCCAGCAGGATGATCGCGACCACCAGTCCGACCGGATGGACATTTCCCGCCACCGCGCAGCCGATCTGGTATACGATGATGGATACGGTGTAGGCCAGGATGCACTGATAACCGATCGCTGCCCAGAACCATCTGTTGTTGTTCATCTCTCTCCGGATCGCGCCCATCGCGGCAAAACACGGTGCGCACAGGAGATTAAAGATCATAAAGGCATACGCCGCGAGCGGTGTATATGCAGCCCGGATGGCAGCCCATACTTCCATACCATCCTCCGCGACCTCTTCATATCCGCCGTACAGAATACCGAAGGTGCCTACTACATTCTCTTTCGCGATCAGGCCGGTAATGGCCGCAACCGTCGCGCGCCAGTTGCCGAAGCCCGCCGGGCGGAAGATAATGCAGACGGCATTTCCGATCGCCGCAAGGACAGAATCGTCAGCGTCAGCAACCATGCCGAAGCCGGATCCGGTCATGCCGAAACCCTGGAGGAACCAGATGAGTACGGTCGCCGCAAGGATGATCGTACCTGCACGTTTGATAAAGGACCAGCCTCTCTCCCATGTGGGACGAAGGATAGAACCGATGGTCGGAACATGGTATGCGGGAAGCTCCATGACAAACGGAGCCGGGTCGCCCGCAAAAGGCTTTGTTTTCTTTAACATAATGCCGGATACAACAATCGCGGCGATACCGACGAAATACGCGGATACGGAAACCAGACCCTGGTGAGCCGGGAACATCGCGCCCGCGATCATGGCGATGATCGGCATCTTCGCCCCGCACGGGATAAACGTCGTCGTCATAACGGTCATTCTCCGGTCTTTCTCACTCTCGATGGTACGGGAGGCCATAATACCGGGAACGCCGCAGCCGACGCCGATCAGCATCGGAATGAAGGACTTTCCGGAAAGACCGAATCTGCAGAAGATCCGGTCAAGCACGAAAGCGACACGCGCCATATAGCCGATCTGCTCCAGAATCGAAAGGCAGAAGAACAGGATCAGCATCTGCGGTACGAAACCGAGTACCGCGCCCACGCCGGCGATAATACCGTCGTTAATCAGGCCGCTCAGCCAGTCCGCCGCGCCCACGGCCTCCAGACCGCTGCTCGTCGCCCCGATGATCCACTCGCCGAACAGAGTGTCGTTGATCCAGTCTACCGTAAAGGATCCGAGGGTATTCATGGAAAGCCAGAATACCAGAAACATGATACCCGCGAAAATCGGAATACCGAGGATCCGGTTGGTCACAATCCGGTCGATCCGGTCAGAGACCGTCATATCGTGCAGCGCCGCCTTCTTCTGGACGGTATTTTTACAGAGCTTTGCAATGTAGGAATATCTCTGGTTCGTGATGATGCTCTCCGCGTCGTCGTCCAGCTCATTCTCACACTCCACGATGTGCTCCTCGATGTGCTTCATCAGGTCTTCCGGGAAATTCAGTTCCTCCTGCACCTTCGAATCGCGTTCGAACAGCTTCATCGCGTACCAGCGAAGGTTTTCTTTTGAAACCCTCGACTCGATGGACTCTTCAATGTGGGCGATGGTATGCTCCACGCTGCCGGTAAATACGTGGAGGGGCTGTGAAAACTTCGCTTTCTGCGCAGCCTCAACAGCCTTCTCCGCAGCTTCAAGACCGCCCTCGCCCTTCAGCGCGCTGATCTCGATCACCGCGCAGCCGAGCTGCTGACCGATCTTTTTGACATCGATCCTGTCGCCGTTCTTGCGGACGATATCCATCATGTTGACCGCGATGACAAGCGGGATGTCCAGCTCCATCAGCTGCGTCGTCAGATATAAGTTTCTCTCAAAGTTCGTGCCGTCCACGATATTTAAGATGGCGTCCGGGCGCTCGTTTACCAGATATGTACGGGATACAACCTCCTCCAGCGTATACGGGGAAAGAGAATAGATACCCGGGAGATCCTGGATGATCATGTCCCCTTTGTGTCCCTTTAACTTTCCTTCCTTTTTCTCAACCGTAACGCCGGGCCAGTTTCCCACATACTGGGAATTGCCGGTCAGTTGGTTGAACAGTGTCGTCTTGCCGCAGTTCGGGTTGCCTGCGAGCGCAATTTTTATACTCATAAATCTCTCCTCTCATATAAATTCAGAATTGCGGATTTACTCCACTTCAATCATCTCGGCATCCGCCTTGCGGATGCTGAGCTCATAGCCGCGGACATTCAGCTCGATCGGGTCGCCGAGCGGCGCCACCTTGCGCACCATGACCTCAACGCCTTTGGTGATGCCCATATCCATGATCCGGCGCTTCGTCGGTCCTTCGCCGTGAAGACGCTTTACCACTGCGGTTTCGTTAACCTTTACGTCCTTTAAAGTTTTCATTCTATCTCCTTTCTCTCATCAGATCATAACCCGGTCTGCCATCGCACTGTCGGAATTCTCCGGTTCTCCCACTGCTCCGTCAGATCATGATCCGGTTTGCCATCGTCCTGTCGAGAGCGACACGGCTGTCCTTCACCCTTATGATCAGGTTGCCGCCCACATCGTTGACTACCTTAACCGATTCGTCAACAACCAGCCCGAGTTCTGCCAGGTGCTGTCTGACCTCATCCTTACCTGTAATTTTTCTGATCACGACAATCTCTCCTGCTTTTGCCATGGATAAAGGCATCATCACATTTCCTCCCCGATCAAAAATCGGTCATCGTTTTAAAATATGTTGCATGGTATGACTCATGGGCGCCAACGCTTGGATTTTGATGCTCAATCCCGGGTTTTGGCGCCCGGCCATAGAATTTTGTCATGCCAAATTTATTAGCCTGCTACAATTAAATTTATATTGTCCTATTGGATATTAGGTATTGGCAATCAAATTTGCGATAGGTTATTTTTTATTAGAACCTTCTAACCCTTCTGTAAGAATTTAACACCACTGATTTTGGTTGTCAAGCACTTTCCCGTCTTTAATTTATAAATTTCCCGTCTGTTAATTTATAAATATTTTATTTTTTACTTTTTTTCCTGCGGTGACAGCGGATTGCAATCACTGGATCATTTCAGTTCTCCCACGGCCGAATCCTGTAAACTGCACCGATCTCTTCGCAGATGCGCCGACATTCTTCCTCCTCAGCGCGGGTGATCGTCGTCTCCACGGTCGTCATCACCACCCGGGGCACATGCTCTGTACATTTTTTCGCGAAATCCAGCATCGCGTCAAAGGAGCGGTCGCCGAACCTGCTGCGCACCAGTTCATGGTAGCGTTCCGCGTTGGGCGTGTTCAGGCTGATAGATACCGTGTCCGCCAGTCCTTCGAATTCCGGCGTAATATCCCGGTTCCAGATCAGATTGCCCATCCCGTTCGTGTTGATGCGGATCGGCTTTCCATACGTCCGCTTCACGTGTACCGCAGCATCCAGCAGAACCGGGAGTGCCTCCGTCGGTTCGCCGAAACCGCAGAATACGACCTCGCCGAAACGCTCCATGTCATATGCATCAAACGCCCGGATCACCTCCGCCGCCGCGGGTTCCCGTTCAAGCCAGAGGCTGCCTGACTCCCCTACCCGGTCCATCGTCTGCCGCAGGCAGAACGTACAGGCGCAAGGGCATTTATTTGTCAGATTTACATACAGATTGTTGTGAACTTTATAAAGGATCTCCATATACATTTCCTTTCCGAACCGGCTTTTTCCCAGAATCCAGTTCTTTTACCATCACACATGCCGGTTTTGCCGGCAATCTCTATTCCTTCGTTTTCTTAAATATCCCCTTCCAGGTCGGCGGATAAAGCAGGATCAGCAGTGGGAACAGCTCCAGCCTCCCAGCGATCATGTCAAACATCAGCACAGATTTGCTGAAATTCGAGTAAAAGGAATAATTCTCCATCGGACCGACCAGATTCAGTCCCGGGCCGATGTTATTGATGGATGCCGCCACGGAGGTGAAATTCGTGACCAGGTCAACATTTTCCAGAGACAGGCAGAACATGGAAGCAGCGAAGATTACGGCAAATGAGATCAGATACACATTCACACCGCGGATTACCTCATCCTCCACCGTCTTTTGATCCATCTTGATCTTTTTCACGCTCTTCGGAAACAGATAAGAGCCGAACTCACGGATCATCGTTTTAATCAGAATAACGATACGCGAAACCTTCATGCCGCCGCCCGTACTCCCCGCGCAGGCGCCGCAAAACATCAGCAGCACCAGGATCAGACGCGACGTCTCCGGCCAGAGATTAAAATCCACGGTACCGAAACCGGTCGTCGTGATGATGGATGCCACCTGAAAAGCAGCTTCGCGCAGGTTCTGCTCAAAGGAAACGGCTGTGTTGTAAATATTTGCCGTAATCAGAGCGACCGCACCCAGTACGATCAGAAAATAGTAACGGACTTCTTCCATATGAAAGATCTGCCGCCATTTTTTAAATAAAATCAGATAGTACGCGTTAAAGTTCACGCCGAACAGAAGCATGAAAACGGTAACAACCCACTGGATATACGGGGAGTACCCCGCAATGCTGTCCGACCGGATCCCGAACCCGCCGGTACCCGCCGTGCCGAGGGCTGTCGTCACGGCGTCAAAAAACGGCATCCGCCCTGCGAGCAGAAATACAAGCATCAGGACAGTCAGACCGATATAAATCAGGTAGACGATCCGCGCGGAATGCATCAGCTTCGGAACCAGCTTCGCCACAGAAGGTCCGGTCGTCTCCGCGCGCATCAGGTTCATATTGGAGCCGCCGCTCATCCAGATCACGGCAAGCAGAAAGACCAAGACACCCATACCGCCCATCCAGTGGGTAAAGCTTCTCCAGAACAGCATGCAATGCGACAGCGCCTCCACCTCAGTCAGGATCGTCGCGCCCGTCGTCGTAAAGCCGGAAACCGTCTCAAACAGCGCATCCGTGAAGCGCGGGATCTCTCCGCTGAGTACAAAAGGCAGGCAGCCGACCAGGCTGATCATGATCCAGCTCAGCGCCGTCGCGATGCAGCCCTCCCGCATATAAAAAACCGTACGCTTCGGTTTGAAACGGGTCAGGATCAGACCCGCGCAAATGCAGCAGGCACCGACAATCAGAAAATACCGGGCGGAATCCTCATGGTATAAAAGCCCCGTCACCCAGGGAAGCAGCATGAACATGCCCTCCAGAAGTAATATCCAGCTCAGAATATATCGAATCATTCGTTTATTCATGATGTATTCCTTCTATATATAAAAACTGATCGGCTGCGTTGTCTGGCAGGCGGTCATATAGCCGCACAGTACAATGGCTCACACTACACTCATTGCCGTGCGAGTACATCTCCGATCTTGTCGATCCCGGTGTGCGTCGTCACAATGATCACGGTATCGCCCGGGTGAATCACATCCTGGCCGCGCGGTATGATGATCTTCCCTTTGTGATTAATGCAGGTGATCAGCATCTGATCCCTGAGGCGCAGCTCAGCCAGCGGAATCCCCGTCACACCGGCATCCTCTCCCACCAGAAACTCGATCGCCTCCACGCGGTCGCTGAACAGCTGCACGAGCATCTCAATGTCGCTGTGCATCTGTGCCGCTTTGGCGCGGACATAGGCAAGGATCGCCTCCGACGTGATATATTTCGGGAAGATCAGGCTGCCAAGATCCAGGCTCTCGATCACCTTATGGAAGCTGATGCGGTTGACCTTTGTGATCAGCTTCGCGCTGGATACCTCGCGGGCATACATGGTCAGCAGAATATTCTCCTCATCAATACCCGTCAGAGCCACCACCGACTGTGCCGTTTCAATACCCACCTCGCCGAGCAGGTCGGCATTCGAAGCGTCGCCGTTTATCACAACCGCCTGAGGGAGCAGATTGCTGAGTTCCTCACAGCGCTTCCCGTCCTGTTCCACGATCTTCACGGATATCCCGGCATCAATCAGGTATCTGGACAGATAGTAGGCGCAGCGCCCTCCGCCGAGAATGATCGTATCACGCACCTGATGTGTCCGGAATCCGGTCTTTTTCAGAAAGTTGCGTCCGTTCCGGATCTGGGCGATAAACGCGATCACATCTCCCGCCTGAAGGACAAAAGAGCCGTCCGGAATCACCACTTCACCGTCGCGCTCCACCGCACAGATCAGGACATCGCTCAGCCTCTCACTGCCGAGATCCATGATCTTCTTCCCAGTCAGCGCATTGCCCTCCGGCAGCTTCAGCCGGATCATATCCGCCTGCCCTCCGGCAAACACATTCACAGACAGAGCCGTCGGCATATATAAGACGCGTGCAATGGCACCCGCGGCCTGCTGATCCGGATTGATGATCATGGCAAGTCCGAGCTTCTCCCTCAGATAATCCGCCTCCGCGCTATACTCCGGGGTGCGCACCCGCGCAATCACATCACACTGAGCCGAGCGTTTCGCCACCACGCAGCACAAAAGATTCAGCTCATCCGACTCCGTCACGGCAATCAGGACATCCGCCTGCTCCACGCCGGCTTCACTCTGCACGGCAAAGCTGGCGCCGTTCCCGACAATCCCGATGATGTCGAACCGGTCCGTGATCTGCTGAATACTCGAAGCGTCCCGATCAATCACCGTGATATCATGATTATCCTGAATCAGCCTCTCCACAAGCGTACTTCCCACCTTGCCGCAGCCGACAATGATAATGTGCAGCCCTCTGGTTTTTCGTTTCTCTTTTTTTATTTTCATGGTCTCTCTCCATCCGTATCCAGAACCCGGATTGAACGGCTCCGGGCGGCTGATGCCCGCGGTGTCCGCATACGCATACATACATAATAACCAAAAAGAGTATATATGATTCTGAATTAAATTGCAATCTGCAATTGCGATTCGCGGAACACACCGCAGGGGATTTCGCAGGCAGACACCGCGCATGCGGCTAAACGAAAAAAACAGCCAGGTTATGGCTGTTCTTTCCTAAAGAGAAGGTATTTTTGCTATGGGGGTAGCAAAAACTATATAATGTATTGGGGATTTTACAGTTGTTATAATACCAATTCCCGCGCCGAAAGTGTGCACAAACTTCATATATTTTTGAAGGGCTTTTCGTTTACTTTATACATTACTGTTTTGTAACCGATTTGCATTTACCAGTCATTTTTCTCTGGAGTTCCTGCTTCGCAGGATTCATCGAAACAGAGAACGTGCCCCCTTTTGTGCAAGCACAACGGGGGCACGTTCTCTGTTTCGATATCCGCGAATCGTGACGTCTGTATTACCACATGGTCCAGCCGCCGTCGATAACAATGGTCTGTCCGGTGATCATGGATGCTTCTTCGGATGCTATGTAGGAAAATGCCGCTCCGACCTCGGAGGGTTCCACACAGCGTCCAACCGGGATCATGCCCAGCACCATCTTGCGGTACTCCGGATCCTCCAGACGCGCTCTGGTCAGCTCTGTCATGGCAAAGCACGGCGCCACCGCGTTGACTGTAATGCCGAACGGTGCCAGATCAAAGGCAAGCCCCCGCACCATCGCGTTGATACCGCCCTTGCTCGCGCAGTAGGGCTGCTGGTTCTCGCGCGCCACGAGTCCGGCCTGGCTGCTGGTGAAAATAATGCGCCCCTTGCCTTGTTTTTTCATGACGGCCGCCACAGCCTGCGCCACGAAGAAACCGCCCTTTAAGTTTACGTTCAG
>JAJBVI010000134.1 GCA_020859905.1 Lachnospiraceae bacterium
AATTTGACCAAAAAACGGTCAAATTTGCTACTTCCTCATGTTTTGCGGTCCCCAATGTCAGGAAATTTCGGGGTCTGACCCCGGTAAATTTTCATAAACTTTTGCAACGTAAATTTAATATATTTTTTAGTAAGTTTATACTTTTTTTTCAGGGACAGACCCCATGAGGGACACGGACATTGCTATCTGACTATACGTCTTTTTGTCCGGTGTTCTGCTTGCTATAAGGATTACTTTGTGGTAAGCTGTGATAGTGGCATTGTAATGCGGCAGAGCGGAACGGGCGGAGGAGATGTGTGATATGCCGAAGCTGACAGAGGAAACGCGCGGGATCATGGACGCGCAGGATGAGGAAAATGCAAAACACCGGCAGCTGGCGGCGGAGATTATGACCTTTGCCAGGGATCAGATGGCTGTTTCCATGCGTTTTCTGGATCGGGCGCTGTTTCGGATGCCGATGATTCCGACGGACACGGTCGCGACCTATGGTGTGAACGGGAGGGAGATGTATTTCAACACGGATCATGTGCTGCGATCCTTTCAGCAGGAGAAGAACCGCTGTACGCGGGCGTTTCTCCATATGATCTTCCACTGCATTTTCAGTCATCCGTTCCATTATGAAAAGCTCGACCGCGTGTGCTGGGATCTGGCCAGCGACATTGCGGTGGAGAAAGCGATTCTGGATCTTAAGCTTGCCCGGGTGCGGCTGGACGATGATAAAAAACGCGAGAAAGAGCTGAAGCGGATGGAGGAGGATCTGCCGGCTCTGACCGCCGAGCGGATTTACCGATTCCTGCTGAACGAACCGGAGAAAGCACAGCGGTACCTGCAGACGGCTCCGCTGTTTGTGCAGGATGACCACCTGCACTGGATCCCGAAGAAGGAGACGGACGCGGCCGACCGGACAGGAGACACGCTGACGACCGACACGAGGACGGCCATGGTCGGATGCCATGAGGCGGATACCGGTGAGGAAGGCGAGCAGGCGGATGATATCGACGAGGCACTGGTCGGACAGACACAGGATGACTGGGCGGACGTCAGCGAGCACGCGAAGCTGGATCTGGAGACATTTTCCAGGGAGCAGGGTTTCGGCGCCGGCACCTTTCTGCGGAACCTGCGGGAGGTGCTGCGGGAGAAGTACGATTACGGCGGGTTTCTAAAAAAGTTCGCGGTGCTCGGCGAGGAGATGCATATCAACGATGACGAGTTTGATTACATCTATTACACCTACGGACTGAAGCTGTATGAGAATATGCCGCTGGTGGAGCCGCTGGAGTACCGGGAAAATAAGCGTATCCGGGAGTTTGTCATTGCGCTGGACACCTCCGGTTCCTGTCAGGGAGCCGCCGTGGAAAATTTCCTGCGCAAGACCTATGATATTTTAAAAAACACGGAAAGTTATTTCAAACGCGTGAACATTCATATCATCCAGTGTGACTCCACAATCCAGAGCGATGTAAAAGTGACGACGGACGAGGAGTTTGACGCTTATATGCGGGACGTGCAGCTCTCCGGCTTTGGGGGGACGGATTTCCGGCCTGTGTTTACGTATGTGGACGGCCTGATCAGCCGTCATGAATTTCATAATCTGCGCGGACTCATTTATTTCACGGATGGGAAGGGGACGTTCCCGGAGTACGCGCCGGATTACGAGACAGCGTTCGTGTTTATCGGCGACGGTTTTTCGATTCCGGAGACACCTCCCTGGGCGATCCGGCTTGTACTGCGGGAGGATGAAATATGATGATACCAGATGAATGGAGCGCTTGCGGTCCGATTCATGACTTTGGGATCCGCAGGTATCACAGGTGTCAGATAAAAGATACAGGAGACGGTTATGAATATACAGGAAGCAAAGAAACAGATTGAGCGGGCGGTCAGAATCTATCTGGAGAAGGATCCCTACGGGAACTACCGTATCCCGATCAAGCGGCAGCGGCCGGTTTTTCTGCTCGGTGCGCCCGGGATTGGAAAGACCGCGATCATGGAGCAGATCGCGGAGGAGATGGGTCTGGCGCTCGTATCTTATTCCATGACACACCACACCAGGCAGAGCGCCCTGGGACTGCCGTTTATCAGCCATAAAAATTATGGCGGCACGGAATTTGACGTGTCCGAGTACACGATGAGCGAGATCATCGCCTCCGTGTATGAGATGATGGAGCGGACCGGCAAGAAGGAGGGTATCTTTTTCCTCGATGAGATCAACTGTGTCTCGGAGACCCTGGCTCCCTCCATGCTGCAGTTTTTACAGTACAAGACATTCGGGAAGCACCGCGTGCCGGAGGGCTGGATTGTGGCCACGGCGGGGAACCCTCCGCAGTTTAACCGGTCTGTCCGCGAGTTTGACGTGGTGACGATGGACCGCATGAAGGTGCTGGAGGTCGAGGCGGATTACGATACCTGGAGGGACTACGCGGTGAACCGCGGGATCCACGGGTCCGTGATCACTTATCTGGATATAAAAAAGAACGATTTTTATCTGATTGAGAATACGGTGGACGGCAAATCCTACGTGACAGCGCGCGGCTGGGAGGATTTATCCGAAACGATCTTCCTGTATGAGGAAAATGAGTTCGAGGTGGATGAGATCCTGGTGGGACAGTATCTCCGGAACAGGCGCATCTGCCGGGAGTTTGCCGCTTACTACGATCTGTATCAGAAATATAAAAAGGACTACCGCGTACACCAGATTCTTTCCGGGAAGGCCGGCGCGGATGTGTACAGCCGGGCGAAGCAGGCGGGCTTTGATGAGCGCCTTTCTCTGATCGGGCTGCTGCTGGACGCGATCCAGATGGAGATACGGGATAATATTCAGATCGAGGATGCACTGCGGAAACAGCTGCTGACATTAAAGGAAGTGAAAAAGGACCTGGAGGATTTAAAGCAGTGGGATATGGAGAGCATCCTGAGGATTTTCCGTTCCGGATGGGAGTCTCTGGAGGCGCGGATCGCGTGTGAAGATGAGGCCGGCTCCCTCGGCGAGATTGAGAAAAAGGAACTCCAGATGGTGATCGAGGTGCTGCACCAGGATGCGCGGGCGGTTCACATGAGGGACGTGACCCGGCCGAAGGATGTCATTGACCTGATCAGTGAGCGCTTTGACGGAGAGGTGGCACAGATGAAGTCGGTGCGTGCCGGGATCAGTGAAAAGCTGTCCAACCTGTTTCAGTTTGTGGAGAAGACGTTCGGGGCGGGGAATGAGATGCTTGTGCTGGTGACGGATCTTACCGTGAATTATAACAGCGCGGCGTTTATCTCGCGCTGCGGGTGTTCGGAATATGAGAAATACAATAAAAAATATCAGATTTATGAGAGACAGCAGGAAATAGAGGATGCGGTACAGAAACTACAAATATGACGTGATTGATGAGGAGATTGTGATCACAGAATATGTGCCGGATCCAGATCCGGACGGCGATGGGAATGAATCAAAACAGGATGCGTCCGGAGATGGGAACGATCCGGGAGGGGGTATGTTTGGAGATGGGAACGATCCGGGATGGGATATGTTCGGCGATGCGAATGATCCGGGACAGAACGCGAACGGCGGTGCGAATGCCCCGGAACAGGACACATCTGCGTGCATTTTCCCGGAAGGAGAAGAGCCTGTCACGGATGACCTGCCGGGGATTACACTGCGCATTCCGTCTCACATCGGCGGTCTGCCTGTGACGGAGATCGGAGAGGAAGCCTTTTCGGAGAACGGAGCGCAGATCGACCGGACGGAGCTTCCGCCCACGATCCGCCGGATCGGAAAAGGCGCGTTTCGGATGTGTATCAGCCTGACGGAGCTGCTTCTGCCGGAGGGGCTGGAGCGGATCGGTCCGGAGGCTTTTTTCCTGACGCCGCTGGAGGAACTCGTGCTGCCGGCTTCGTTAAAGGAGATTGAGAATCCGTGGGAACTCGCTACGATCCGATTTCGTGTGGCGGAGGGGAACCCGTATTTCTTCACGGACGGCTTCTGCCTTTACCGCAGAGAGGGAGAGGAGAAGGAGCTGTTGGTTGCCCGGCAGACAGAAGAGAGGACAGAGTATAAGGTTTTAGACGGAACGACTGCCATCGGTGAAAATGCCATGTCCGGAAACGGGACGCTGCGGAAGGTGATTCTTCCGCAATCGATGTATATGATCGGTGAAGCTGCTTTTGAGGGATGCCAGAATCTGTCGCAGGTGGTACTGCCGGAGGGAATCCGGAGGATCGGCGCGCATGCGTTCAGCCACTGTATCTGCCTGAAACATCTGTATCTGCCTGCCTCGGTGGCGGTGATCGGCCGCTGCGCCCTGTCGGATACATTTGGCTGGAGCGAAGACCTGCGCGGTCTGGAGTATATTTCCGTGGCCGCCGGGAACAATCATTTTATGGCGGACGCAGACGCGTTGTTTGAGATTGGGATGAATGCGGACAGATATCTGGTGAAATATTTCGGAACGGGGCGGGAGTACCGTATTCCCGGGGATGTGAGCCGGATTCTGCCGGGAGCGTTCCGGCGTTCCGGACTCCGCAGATGCATTGTGCCGGCATCCGTGCGGGATGTGGGGGAGGACGCGTTCCGGGAGTGCCGGGATCTGGAGGAGATTCTGCTGGAGGAAACCGGCACGGCTCTGTTTGTCCCGGCTCAGCCTGTTTATCGCAAGGACGAGGTCACGCAGCTTTTTTATTCGTCAGAGCGGATGAGCCGGCAGGAGGAGCTGAAAGAGACAGAGCCGTTTGAGATGCCGGAGTACTGGAAAGATTTTGCGCACGGAACGGTAGTCTGGCCGAAAAAAAACAGACCTGACGCGGCCCGTTATGCGGGATATGTATATGATTACCGGGGATATGACGCTCTGTTTGAGTCCCGGACCGGACTGCGGGAGCGGTGCGGCATCGCCTGCTGCAGATTAAAATATCCGGTGCTTCTGAATGCCGCTGCCGCAGAGCGGTACCGGGCATATGTCGGGGTGAATCTGACAGATATCCTTCATGACTTACAAAAAATGCAGGATTTCGACCTACTGGTGCTGCTTGCAGAGCTCGGTTTCTTCACGTCGGATAATATTGAGGAGAGCATCGGGATCTTTGGACGGTCAGGACAGGCGGAGTTTACGGGTTATCTGCTGAATTATAAAAAAGAATATCTTGAGGAGAAAGCATTCGACTTTTCATTGTAAACTTCCATGCGTTGCTGTCGCAGTGCGCCAATATCCATGAAAGTCGATTGCTCCGCAGAGTTTATGAATATTTTTTTACAGGAGGACGATAGTATGTTTAAAACATCATCAGCATGCATTGAGGCGGAACAGGACGCGGTCGCAAAGGCTGTGCTTATGCCGGGAGACCCTCTCCGGGCCAAATTTATCGCGGAGACATATCTTAAGGATCCGGTTTTATTCAATGATGTGAGGAATATGTACGGTTACACGGGAACCTATAAAGGGAAACGGATCTCCGTGATGGGCAGCGGGATGGGCGTACCCTCCGCGGTTCTGTACGCCCATGAGCTGTATACGTTTTTCGGCGTGGAGGCGATCATCCGCGTGGGATCATCGGGGGCGCTGTTAGACGATATGGAGTGCAAAGACATTGTCATCGCCATGGGAGCCTGCACGAATTCCAATTTCGCGCATCACTATAATTTCCCGGGGACGCTGGCGCCGACGGCGGATTTCGATATGCTCTATGATGCCGTGTCGATCTGCAAGGAGCGCGGGACGAAGATTAAAGTGGGCAATGTATTCACGACTGACATGTTCTATAATGCGCAGCCGGACATCCCGACAAAGGCGAAGGAACTCGGTATGGTCAGCGTGGAGATGGAGACGGCGGGACTCTACCTGGAGGCGCTGGCGCAGCACAAAAAGGCGCTGAGTATCCTCTCAATCTCCGATCATTTCTTTAAACCGGAGGCGCTCACCGCGCAGGAGGTGCGGGAGTCCTTCCGCGAGATGATGGAGATCGCGCTGGAGACTGCGTGGAGGCATGCATAGGAAGCCGTTTGTGCCGGCTCTGCGCGAGATGACGGAGACCGCGCCGGAGACCGCATGGAGGCATGCGCAGGAAGGAAGCCGCTTGCGCTGACCGGTACGCGGGATGACGGAGACCGCGCCGGAAATTGTCCGGAGACACACGGAAAAACAGGCAAGTAAAACGGAAGAAAGAGGGATACAACCATATGAGGGAAACACAGAATATTCTGGTGATCGGAAACGGGTTTGACCTGTATCACGGGCGGAAGACCGCTTATATGGATTTCGTCCGCTGCGTGGAAGACGCATTTGCGATGAAGAAGGAGGAGCGGGGTCCGTTTGAGACGCGGCTGACTGAGCTGTGCAATGTCAACGGATTTTTCCGCCATTTTCATTTTACACTGTCGGATGACCCGTCCTGGTCTTATTTTGACCGGGAAATGGGGAAAATCACGGATGCGCTGATCCGCTTTCAGGATGTTGTGCTGGAAAAACAGAAGGATCCGGAATATGACCTGATCAGCTACAATATCATCGGCGGGCAGTTCACCTACGGAGATCTGCAGATCTATAAGCATTTCGCGCGGATTTTTGAACAGATATTCGATGATCCGTCCGGCGGCCTTTATAAAATCCGGCAGCAGTATATTACGCCGGAAAAACAGCTGAACAAAAAGGCCGTGGTGGATGAGGTCCGGCGTGAGCTGGACAGCTTTACCGAGGCGCTGGATCTGTATCTGACAACATGTGCAGTATGCGGTGCGGATGCTTCCGCCTCAGCGGAACATACATTGGGAGCTGCGGGTGCTTCCGCCTCTGCGGAAAATGTTCCGGATGCTGCGCACAGATTTTACGGCGCAGCTTTCGCGGAGGACACGGGGATACGTTCTCCTCAGGTCGAAGCGATCCGGCCGGATTATGTGATCAATTTTAATTTCACAGATACAGTTAAGCTTTACGGCATCCCGGAGGACCATATTTATTACGCAAAGGGGCGTGCCGGGAGCGAACCGGTGAATCTGGTTTTGGGCAGCCTGGATGAGACGGAGGAGCATCCGGAATGGATCTGCATGAAAATTTATTTCAGAAAGCTGATGAATTTTACAGGCATGCCGGAGCGGGTCCGGATCCATCCCGCGGACAGCGGCGGGGATGAGATCCCGGCTGTCCTGCATTTCTTCGGATATTCGTTTCCGGAGCAGGACGACGAACTGATCCGGCTGCTGTTTGAAGGAAAAAAAACAGCGGTTGTATATTATAAGGATCGGGAAGATTATGCATATAAGATGCTGCAGCTGATCCGGTTGTTCGGTAAGGAGACGTTTCTGGACATGCTGTACGGAGGGGTGCTGACTTTCCTTGCGGCCGCCTGACAGATGCTGTTTTGAGACGGGAACGTGCCATGATCTGCCGGTCAGAGAATCGGCAGAATATGTCATGAACATCTGCCGGTCAAAGGATCGGCATGGTATGCCATGAACGGCTGCCGGCCGGATTGAGTGTGATACATACAATGTGAAAGAGGGAGTTAGAGATATGGGTTTTCAGGATTATACGCTGGGGGATTTTACGGAGGTGCTCGCCTCAAAGGAGGCGGTTCCGGGCGGCGGAAGCGCGGCCGCACTGGTCGCGGCCGTCGGTGTGGCGCTCGGAAATATGGTCGGTTCCCTGACCGTCGGGAAAAAGGCTTATGCGGATGCAGAGGATGAGGTGCGGGCATGGATGGAGCAGGCGGAGGCGCTTCGGGGAGAGCTTTTGCTCTGCATGGACGCGGATGCGGAGGCATTTCTGCCTTTGTCGAAGGCTTACGGTATCCCAAAGGATGACCCAGCCCGGCCGGCTGTGATGGAGGACGCGCTTCGGCAGGCCTGTGCCGCGCCGCTGGAACTGATGAATCAGATCTGCCGCGCGATAGTTCTTATTGAGGGATTTGCTGCAAAAGGTTCCAGAATCGCCATTTCCGATGCCGGTGTCGGCGCTCTGTGCTGCAAAGCAGCGCTGCAGGGAGCTTCGCTGAATATTTTTATCAACACAAAATCCATGCAGGACCGGGAATACGCGGAAGAACTGGAGCGACGGGCGGACGCCCTGCTGGAGGAATATACTATGCGGGCAGACCGGGTTTATGACGCGGTGACAGAAAAAATAAGGGGAAAGAAGTAAATTATGGCGACACTTTTAAAGGGTGCCCCGGCGGCGGCGGCGCTGAGCGAGAAAATGAGACGGGACACAGAGGAACTGAGAGCATCCGGCGTCACGCCGACCCTTGGGATTCTCCGCGTCGGGGAGAGAGACGACGATCTGTCCTATGAACGAGGCGCGATGAACCGATGCGCTTCGGCGGGGGTAGCCGTGCGCAATGCGGTTCTCCCTGCGGATGTGGACAGCGATACGTTTTTTGCCGCGCTGGCGGATTTGAATGAGGATGACAGTGTGCACGGCATTCTGATGTTCAGGCCTCTTCCGAAGCATCTGGATGAGGAGAAGGCGCGCCGGCTGCTGAGTCCGGCAAAGGATGTGGACGGCTGCACGGATGCTTCCCTGGCCGGTGTGTTTACAAATACGCCGATCGGTTTTGCACCCTGTACCGCGCAGGCCGTGATGGAGATTCTTAAGTTTTACGGGATAGACTGTGCCGGGAAGAAGGCGGCGGTCATCGGGCGTTCCCTGGTGGTCGGCCGCCCGGTTTCCATGATGCTGATGCACGAAAACGCGACGGTGGCCATCTGCCATACCCGGACGCCGGATGTGCCGTCCGTCACACGGGAGGCGGATCTTGTCATTGCGTGTTCCGGGCAGATGGAGAGCGTCGGCGCGGCGTATGTCCGCGCGGAACAGACGGTGATTGATGTCGGGATCGGCTGGAATGAAGAAAAAGGAAAGATGTGCGGCGATGTACGGTTTGAGGAAGTGGAGCCGGTCGTGAGTGCGCTGACACCGGTTCCCGGAGGCGTCGGCTCGGTGACGGCCTGCGTGCTGGTTTCCCATGTCGTGGAGGCGGCGAAACGCAGCCTGTCAGAGAATGGGGAATCATTCATATGAAAGAAAGAGTTTCTTCCATATATTATATATAACGCCAGCTAAAGAATGAAGGAAGGAGTTTTATATGAATTCTGAAAACAAAGTTACAGTGCCGGAGACAGGGCAGGATTTTACCCTGCTGGCGCCGACACTGGAAAAGTATGCCAGGGTTCCGGGCAGCCTGATTGCGATCCTGCAGCAGGCGCAGGAGACCTACGGCTACCTGTCGGCGGAGGCGATTGATTACATATCGGCCAGGACCGGAATCCGGCCGGCGCGGATCTACGGCGTGGCGACCTTTTACGCACAGTTCCGCCTGACGCCGATCGGGAAATATCTGGTCATGATGTGCAAGGGCACGGCCTGCCATGTCAACGGCGCGGATCGTGTACAGGAGGCGGTCAGTGAATATCTGGGCATACAGGACGGAGAGACGACGGAGGACGGGGTTTTTACGTTAAACAATGTGGCCTGTCTCGGCTGCTGCTCCCTCGCGCCGGTCATGATGGTAAAGAGCGCGGACGGAGAGGAGACGTACGGCAGCCTGACAAAGGATTCCGTGATTGAGATACTGGACGAGATCCGCTCCAGACAGGATGGGGAGGTGCAGGCATGAAGGTTGTGATCGGGCAGGGAAGCTGCGGCATTGCGAGCGGTGCGAAAAAGACAGAGGCGGAGTTCCGGAAGCAGATCGCACAGAGGGGTCTGTCGCATGTGATCCTGGATAAGACAGGCTGCATCGGCACCTGTTACCTGGAGCCGATTGTGGATGTCTACGGCGACGGCGGCGCACTGGAGGCGCGCTATGTGAAGGTGCAGCCGGAGGATGTCGCCCCGATCGTGGAGGCGCATCTGGTGGGCGGCGAAGTCCTCCGCGAACATGTGATATCTGAAGAGGACGCGGCGATCCTGGCGGGTCAGGAACGGATCGTGCTTAAGAATTGCGGACTGATCAACCCGGAGCATATTGAGGAGTACATAGAGCGGGACGGCTACGAGGCTGCCCGCAAGGTGCTGACATCCATGACTCCCGGGGATGTGATCGAGGAGATAAAAATCTCCGGTCTGCGTGGCCGCGGGGGCGCGGGATTCCCCACATGGTTTAAATGGAACGCGGCGCGTCAGAGTGAGGGAACGGAGAAATATATCGTCTGTAATGCCGACGAGGGCGATCCGGGCGCGTTTATGGATCGGAGCGTGCTGGAGGGCGATCCGAACGCCGTTCTGGAAGGCATGATCATCGGCGGCTACGCCATGGGCGCCGGTGAGGGCGTGATCTATGTCCGGGCCGAGTACCCGCTCGCGATCGAGCGCCTGGAAATTGCGCTGGAACAGGCACGTGAGAAAGGCTTTCTCGGGAAGCATATTTTCGGGACAGGCATAGATTTTGATATCCGTATCAAGGCCGGCGCGGGCGCCTTTGTCTGCGGCGAGGAGACGGCGCTGATCGCGTCCCTGGAGGGCGAGCGCGGCATGCCGCGGTTAAAACCGCCGTTCCCCGCGCAGAAGGGTTACTGGCAGAAGCCGACGAATATCAATAATGTGGAAACCTACGCCAACGTGGCGTGGATCATCCGGAACGGCGGGAAAGCGTTCGCTTCCTACGGCACGGACCAGAGCAACGGCACCAAGGTGTTTGCCCTGGCCGGCAAGATACAGAAGGGCGGCCTGGTCGAGGTTCCGATGGGTCTGACTCTGAGGGATGTGATTTATAAGACGGGCGGCGGTATCAAAAACGGCAAAACGTTCAAGGCCGTCCAGATGGGCGGGCCATCCGGCGGGTGTATCCCGGCGGAACTGATCGACACACCCGTTTCCTATGAGTCCATCAACAAAACGGGAGCCATCGTCGGCTCCGGCGGCATGATCGTCATGGACGAGGACACCTGCATGGTGGATATGGCACGGTATTTCCTGGATTTTACCCGGAAGGAGTCCTGCGGAAAATGCAATTACTGCAGGCTGGGCACCCGGCGCATGCTCGAGATCCTGGAGCGGATCACGGAGGGCAAAGGCCGCGACGGAGACATCGACCTCCTGGAGGAGCTGGCGCTGAAGGTCCGCGACGGGGCGATGTGCGGCCTGGGACAGACGGCGCCGAACCCGATCCTGACTACCCTGCGATATTTTCGGAACGAGTATGAGGATCATATTTATCACCATAAATGTACCGCAAAATCATGTAAAGCCCTGATTTCGTACAGGATTACCGATAAGTGCATCGGATGCACGCTCTGTGTCCGGAACTGTCCGGTGGATGCCATCAGCGGGACTGTAAAAAATCAGCATATGATCGATCCGGATAAATGCGTTAAATGCGGCAGATGTGCGGAAAACTGCCGGTTTGGCGCGATCGAGATTCAGTAGGAGGGCAGACATGGTAAAAAAGTACAGAATCAACATAGACGGAAAAGAAGTGACCGCCCTGCCGGGACAGACGATCCTGGAGGCGGCCGGGGAAAACGATATTTACATACCGACATTATGTTATGATGAGCGGATGGATGTTTACGGCGCGTGCGGCCTGTGTGTGGTGGAAGCGGAGGGCAATCCGAAGCTTTTAAAAGCCTGCGCGACGGAGGTGGCGCCTGGTATGGTCATCCGCACAAACAGTCCGCGCATTGAGGAGTCCAGGAAGATAAACCTGGAGCTGCTCCTGTCGAACCATGTGGGCGATTGCCGCCCGCCGTGCGTGAAAGCCTGTCCGGCACAGACGGACTGCCAGGGCTATGTGGGGCTGATCGCGGAGGGACGGTACCAGGAGGCGTTGGAACTGATCAAAGACCGGATCCCGCTCCCGGCTTCCATCGGGCGGGTATGTCCGCATCCCTGCGAGGCGGAATGCCGGCGCGGACTCGTCGAGGAGCCTGTCTCCATCGCAGCCCTCAAACGGTTCGCGGGCGACCTCGGGCTGGCGGACGGGGATTTCCCGGCGGCGTGCGCGGAGTCCGGAACCGGCGGAATCGGTGGCCGGTGCGCTGCAGGCTGCCAGTCGGAGAACAGCGGAGCGGATGACCGGAGCGCTGTGAATTTCCAGCCGGCGTGCGCGGAGCCGAGCGGGAAGAGAGTCGCCGTGATTGGCGGAGGTCCGTATGGCCTGTCCATGGCTTATTTTCTCAGAAGGAAAGGCCATGCGGTTACGATTTTCGAGGCCATGCCCTATGCGGGCGGCATGCTGCGCTACGGCATCCCGGAGTACCGTCTCCCGAAGACGATCCTTGAGGAGGAGGTCGGCCTGATCCGCGGCATGGGCGTGGAGATCCGCACCGGCGTGCGGGTCGGGGAGGATGTGTCGTTTGACTCCATCCGTAAGGCATATGACGCGGTGTGCATCGGCATCGGCGCATGGAAATCCACCGGCGTGCGGTGTGAGGGCGAGGATACCCCCGGCGTGATCGGAGGCATTGATTTCTTAAGGAGGATCGAGCGGAACGAACCGTTTGAGATGGGGAAAAGAGTGGCAGTCGTCGGCGGCGGCAACACTGCCATGGACGCCTGCCGCAGCGCGGTCCGGCTCGGTGCGGAGAAAGTATATAATATATACCGCCGCACGATCGATGAAATGCCGGCGGACCGGATGGAGATAGAGGAAGCGGTGGAAGAGGGCGTTATCTTAAAGAATCTGAGAAACCCTTTGCGGATTCATGCGGGCGAAGACGGGCGCGTGGCATCCGTGACCCTGCAGGTGATGGAACTCGGCGAGCCGGACGCGAGCGGACGGCGGTCGCCCCGCCCGGTGGAAGGCCGGACGGAGGATCTGGACGTGGACATGGTCATCCTAGCCATCGGCCAGGCGGTCGATCCCACGGGGATCACCGGTGTGGAATTTACGAAAAAGAACGGTATCGTTTACGATCCGCATACATTTATGACAGGCATCCCAGGTGTATTTGCCGGGGGCGACTGCGGAAACGACAAGATCTCTATCGCGGTTGAGTCCATCGCGGATGCGAGAAAGGGCAGCGAAACGGTTGACTCCTATCTGGAGGGAAAGATGGTTGCTTACCGGCCGGAGTACACGGTCGCGAGAACCGATATCACGGAGAAAACCTTCGAGGATCGGGAGAGGCAGTGCCGACCGGAGACGTGGCAGCTCTCCCCGGAAGAGAGGAAAGGCAACTTCCTGGAAGTGGCCGGCGGGCTCACAAAAGAGCAGGCCCGGTCGGAGGCTTCCCGCTGCCTGGAATGCGGCTGTCATGATTATTTCGAGTGTAAGCTGGCGGCGTACGCGAACCAGTATGATGTGAAGCCGGAGCGGATCGCCGGAGAGATAAAGAGGACAGAATTTCAGGATCCCCATCCGTTCATTGAACGGGAACCGTATAAATGTATCCTGTGCGGGCTCTGCGTCCGCGCCTGTGAGGAGGTCATGGGGGTCGGCGCGATCGGTTTCGTGGATCGCGGGTTTGATACGGTGGTTCTGCCTGCCCTGGGCAGAAGCCTTAAGGAGGCCGGCTGCATTTCCTGCGGCCAGTGTGTCAGCGTCTGCCCGACGGGCGCACTGCAGGAGCGTCTGCCGATGACAAAGCAGATTCCGCTGGAAACAAAGGAGACAGATACCATATGCGGATTCTGTTCAATGGGATGCGCACAGAAGATCATGACGCGCGGCAGTCTTGCGGTAAAGGCGCTCCCGGATCCGGAGGGTCCGGTGAACGCGGGCATACTCTGCGTGAACGGGAAATTCGGGTTCTCCGCCGCCTGCAGGGAGGAGGACAGGATCCTCACGCCGCTGGTGCGGGCATCCGGGAACGGGAGACCCCGCGCTGCGGGCTATCATGATGCCCTGATACTGACGGCAAAATCCATGCAGTCCGCTGTGCGCCGTTACGGCAGCGATGCGGTCGCGGTGGCGGTTTCCGACCGTTTTACTACGGAGGAAGCCTATGCGGCGAAAGAACTGGCGGAGCGCATGGGAGCGCGAATCTTCAGCTTTGATAACCGTGCCTGCGGTCTGGAATCCGTCCTCGGTTTAAACGCATCCCCGAATACGCTGGATGAGCTGATGAGCACGGAGGTGATCCTTGCGGTCGGTTTCGACGCGGCGGCCAGCCAGGTAATGCGTGTGAAGCTGATGAATGCGGCAAAAGCCGGCGCAGCCGTGGTGCTGATCAATCCCGCGGGGTATGAGCAGGAGTATATGGAGTTTACGGCACGGACGATCTATACGGAAAACAATCTGGGATTCCTAAAGCAGATCGCGAAGGTGCTGGCAGGCGGGGACGAGGCATCCGCTCAGGGCAGACCCGGGGCGGCATCCGGTCAGAGCGCACCCGGTCAGAATGCTTCCGTCCAGAGTGTATCCGGTCAGAGTTCTTCTGTCCGGAACGCACCCATCCAGAGCGCCTCCGGTCAGAACACGTCCGGTCAGAATGCTTCCGGGGCAGGTTCAGCCCTTGCAGAGCATGCGGGCTATGAGGCGTTTCTGGCATCCCTTGCGGATGTGAAGGTTTCCGACGAAGCGGCTGAGGTCGCCGCATTGTACCGGGAAGCAAAAAAAGCGATGATCGTCTTCCAGCAGCATATCGTGTCGGTGTCCTGCGCGGAACTGCTGGCGGAGATTGCCCTGCTTTCCGGCCATATCGGAAGCCCCCGGGACGGGATTGTGATGCTCAGACCGAAGAATAACAGCCAGGGGCTGGCACAGCTGGGCATAACCGCGGGACCGGAGTGCATGGACGGCGTGAAAGCACTGCTGGTCCTGGGCGAGAACCCGGATCCGGCGCTGGTGAAGGATGTGGAATTCCTGGCTGTCTGCGATACACATCTGACGCCTCTGGCGCGCGAGGCTGACGCAATCCTGCCGGGGACTGCCCCGATCCACGCGGAGGGCAGCTATTTAAATACCGAACGGCGGTTCCAGGCGACACATGCGGCGCTTGAGCCGGAGACCGGGTTTAAAAACCGGCAGCTCCTCTGCGAGCTGGCAGAGATCCTGGAGATTCCGTTTCCTTACAATACGGAGGAAGACATTGAGCGTGAAATGTCAGACAGGCTGTCCTGGTACCGCGAGGCATCCGAGGGCGAGATTATCGGCGGCGTGCTGCGGCCGGAGAAAAAGCAGTTCGCGGCGGTCAGACCGGATGTGTTCGTGAATCCTTCCGTGAACACAGATTATCTGATGCATATCCATCGAGCAGGAGGCGACTGAACTCCTGCTCACCGCGCGGTCTGCGTACGGCTCTGCCGTAAAGGTTCCTTACGCAGCCCTGTGCATAAACGATATCACTCCCGGGAGAAAAGAACACGGAAATGACAAATCCCACAATCACACAAAAGCCTGATTCCGCGGTCTGCGCGGATGAAAAAAACAGTATAAACAGTAAAGACAGAGAGCAGGCGGTGACCGCATTTGCTGATCTGCTGCAACAGCTGGATTATCGTCCGGAAGATCTGCCGGAGCAGCAGCTCTGGGAACTGATTCTGTCTTTTGAGCATGAGCCGTTTTTCACATTTAAGGGCCTCGAATTCCGGTATTCCATACGGGGAAACGAGATGTTCATAGACAGGAAGGAAAAATCCATTACCAGGTCGACGATCCGTATGGCTGCGGAGAAGGCTTTGGAGATCCGGCACAGAGGAGAGATGGTCAGCGGTCCGAAAAAGCTGGGCACATTCGGTGCCAGCTACCTGTATCCGATTTTTCAGAGTTTCGGACTTATCAGTCGGAAATAAAGGAAACGCCGCCGCGCATCTGGATTCCGCTAAGTAAAGGTTCGCCAGCAGATACATTATAAAGAAGCGCCGCCGCGCATCGGATTCTGCTAAAAGAGACAATACTGCCGCATGCTGAGGCTTCACAGAATAAAACCGTAAAAAAGGGGAACACTTCTGACAGAGACAGGATTACTGAAGGGAGTGTGTTATGCTAAAAACGGTTTTGATTGCCGCAGGCACCAGTTTCGTGTTGTTTTCAAATTTTTTATTATACTGCTGCCTGCGGGTCGCATCCGACGCGGACGACAGGATGGAGCAGATGATGCAGACACATGAGCACTGCACCGGGCTGCAGCGGGAAGAGTGATGACAGAGAAATTGATGGCGGAGGAAACGATGACGGCAGCGGGAGGAGCGATGGCGGAGGAAACGATG
>JAJBVI010000086.1 GCA_020859905.1 Lachnospiraceae bacterium
TAGCAGAATGTAAAATATACCGGTCCCGAGGCGGTGATTGACCGAATGATACAGAGCTTGGTGGGTTACTCTGAACTTGATCAGTATGAGCTGCAGAGGGCGGCGGTCTGGGAGGCGGTGGTGTGCGGATTGCTCGTGATTACCGGAGGACCGGGAACCGGAAAGACTACCGCGATCAACACGATTATCCGCTATTTCGAGTCGGAGGGGATGGACATCCTTCTGGCGGCGCCGACGGGACGGGCGGCAAAACGGATGAGCGAGGCGACGGGATTTGAGGCCAGAACGATTCACCGCATGCTGGGAATCTCCGGAGGAGCGGAGGGGAGCAGCGGTTTTGAGAGGAATGAACAGAACCCGCTGGAGGCAGATGTCATCATCATTGACGAGGTTTCCATGGTGGATATCGACCTCATGTATGCGCTCCTCAAAGCGATTGTCGCGGGTACCAGGCTGATCCTGGTGGGAGATGCCAGCCAGCTCCCCAGTGTCGGCCCGGGCAGAGTGCTGCAGGATATAATGGATGCCCATGCGTGCAGTGTCGTTCGCCTGAACCGTATTTTCCGCCAGGCATCTCAGAGTGATATTATCGTAAACGCGCATAAGATCAACCGCGGCGAGCCGATCATTCTGGATAATAAAAGCATGGACTTCTTTTTCCTGAAGCGGACGGACGTGAATGTGATCATCAGCGTCTGCATCCGGCTGATCCGGGAAAAGCTCCCCGGGTTTGTACATGCCGAACCTTTTGATATCCAGGTGCTGACGCCGATGCGGAAGGGGCTGCTGGGTGTGGAACACCTGAACGGCATTCTGCAGGAATATCTGAATCCGCCGGCGGCGGACAAGGCGGAGAAAGAGCACGGAGAGGGTCTGTTCCGCGTCGGCGATAAAGTCATGCAGACGAAAAATAATTACCGCGCCGAGTGGGAGATCCGCAGCCGTTACGGCATACCGGTGGAAAAGGGGCAGGGCGTTTTCAACGGCGATATGGGTGTGATCCGCGAGATCAGCACCTTTGCGGGAAGCCTGACGGTTGAGTTTGATGAGGGACGCATGGTCGACTATTCTTTCAAAGATCTGGATGATCTGGATCTGGCTTACGCGATTACCATCCATAAGGCGCAGGGGAGCGAATATCCCGCGGTGGTGATCCCTCTCCTTGGCGGTCCGCGGATGCTGATGAACCGGAATCTGTTATATACTGCGGTGACCAGGGCGCAGAGATGCGTTACACTGGTGGGGGATGAGAATACCTTTTATAAAATGGTGCAGAATGTCAGTGAGCAGAAGCGCTATACCGGACTGCGCGAGCGCCTGGAGGAACTGTAAACGGCAGCGGGCGTGCCGGTAATGTGTTTTTTGTTTTCTTCGGGACAGTTCCTAACTTAAACAGCATGAGAGAGGTTTGTGAACATGGGAGGGGATTGTTTGTGGACCACAGGTATATGGAACTATATCTATCCGCCCCGCTGTCCCGTCTGTGACGGGATCTCGGAGCGGGGAATCTGTGACGCGTGCAGGCCGCAGCTGGTCTATATCAGGGAGGATTACTGCATGAAATGCGGAAAGCCGCTTATGGACGGGCAGGAGGAATACTGCGGCGACTGCGGGAAGAGGCGGCATTATTTCGAACAGGGGCGCGCCCTGTTTTCCTATCAGGGACAGGTGCGGCCGTCACTTTACCGCCTGAAGTACGCGAACCGGCGGGAATACGCGGCCGTGTACGGCAGGGAGATGGCAAAGCATCTGGGAGGATGGATCCGGCGTATGGGGATCACGATCATCGTTCCGGTTCCGCTGCATCCGTCCAGGCAGAGGATGCGCGGGTTCAATCAGGCAGAACTTCTGGCAGATGAGCTCGGCCGCTGCATGGGGCTGCCTGTGGATACACAGCTGCTTCGCCGTGTTCGCAGGACAGCACCGCAAAAGACGCTGACAGGCCGTCAGCGGAAGGAGAATCTGGCGGGGGCTTTCCGGACAGAGGACCGGATCCGGCAGGGGGAGCGTATTCTTCTGGTGGACGACATCTACACGACCGGGAGCACGGCGGACGCGGCGGCTTTTTGTCTGCTGCGGGGCGGCCGTTGCAGGGTTTATGTGCTGAGCGCGGCAATCGGCGGCTAAAATAAAATACTTTTCTATATTCTCAATCTATGCTATACTGAACACGAATCAGGTGAGAGGTACTATTTATGATTGATCAATCCCGTGTCTGTCAGATGAGCAGGCTTGCCATGATGGAGTCGGAAGCAGGGAAAAACATCATAAGGATCTGTTCCTGGCGCAAGTCGGATTATGTGATCATGCAGGTGATTAAAGGATTTTTTATGGGTACGGTCTGCTTTGCCGCAGTGCTGGTACTCCTGTTTTGCTTTATGTGGGATGATCTGAACCAATATTTTGCGGATGCGCAGTATATGGAGTTTTTGCGGAGAGTTATGATCGGATACGCTGTTTTTATGGCGGTATATTTGCTGATCTGTGCGCTTGTCGCAGTGAGACGCTATAAGAAATACAGGAATATCAGGCGTCTTTATCTGAAATATCTGAAAAGCCTGGGCAGGTCCTATGCTTCAGAAAGAAGGATTCGCAGGGTATAGGATCAGGCGCTTCGGAGATATCCCGGGACACTCAGACATGCAGGCAGGAGGAAATATGGTCCGTTTTTTAAAAATAAGAGAACGCATTTTCCGGTTTATCGGACGCTATGAGATTTATGTAATGGCGGCAGTCCGTTTCGTGATCGCATTTGCCGCATTCTCTCTGATCAATTCTGCAACAGGATATATGAAGGTGCTGACGGACTATCCGATCGCGCTGGTTTTTGCTCTGCTGTGTTCGTTCCTGCCGGCAGGGTTGATGGTGTTTCTCGGAGTGGTTCTGATCCTGCTCCAGTTTTATGCGCTCTCGCCGCTCCTGTGCCTGATCACGGCGATGATCTTTATCATCCTTTTTTGTGTTTACATGAGATTTTCGGACCGCAAGGCTTTGTATGCGGTCCTGACTCCGCTGCTCTCCGCTTTTGGCATTCCCTATGTGATGCCGGTGGCCAGCGGTTTTTTCGGCGAACCGTTTGCCGTGATTTCGGCGGTGTGCGGCGAGGTTGCTTTTTTCATACTGAGGCATGTGACTGCCAGCTCCGCTCTTTTTACGGCGACAGATGAGACGGGCGGCACATCCGGTACGATCACACTCGCCGTCACGGAGATCCTGACAGACCGGGAGATGTATATTTATCTGGCCGCCTTCGCGATTGCGGCGGTTGCCGTTTACTGTGTACGGAAGCTGTCCGTGGATTATGCGCATATCGCTTCCGTCGCGGTCGGTATCGCGCTGCAGCTGATTATCATCGGCGGCGGCGAGATTTACCTGGGGAACACGCAGGCTTTGGTCCGGGTGCTGATCGGGTGTGTGGTATCACTCTTTATTTCTTTCGGCATCGTGCTTATGACGCGCTGCCTGGATTATTCCCGCGTAGAGCGCATGCAGTTTGAAGACGATGATTACTATTATTATGTGAAGGCCGTACCGAAGGCGTTTGTGAAGCCGGCGGACAGGCAGGTAAAACATATCCATTCGAAATACAGCCGCAGCAGGAAAAGCCAGAGAGGAAGGCGGCCAAAGACGGATACGGGACAGAGGCGGTCGGAGGAGACGCTGGAGGAGCAGGTGATGCGCGAGTTCGGGGAGCGGGAATAATAGCTGTGATGTATCCGGGGGAAAGGAAGTGGGACAATGAGCGAGATGGCTGCAAGCCTGTATACAGTGATTGATAAATATCTTTACTGGATCAATCTCCCGAAGCTCAACGTGATTGATGTGGTGGAGATCATCATTATCGCGGTCGTGATCTATAATGTCCTGGCATGGATTAAGAATACCCGTGCGTGGGCGCTGCTGCAGGGGATCATTGTTATTCTTGTTTTCCTTCTGATAGCGGCTCTGTTCCAGATGAATACGATACTGTGGCTCGCCGCGAGGCTGGTGAATATCGCGGTGCTTGCGCTGGTTGTGATTTTTCAGCCGGAGCTCCGCAATGCCCTGGAGAGTCTGGGCAGGAGGAATTTCCTGAGGGGGCTGTTCCGTCTTGATTTCGGTAAGGACTCTTCGCTGCGTTTTTCGGATAAGACGATCAACGAACTCGTGAAGGCCTGCTATGAGATGGGAAAGGTGAAGACCGGCGCCCTGATCGTTCTGGAGAGGGATGTGCAGCTGAACGAATACATCCGTACCGGAATCTCTCTGGATTCCCTGATATCCAGCCAGCTGCTGATCAATATATTTGAGCATAATACGCCGCTGCATGACGGGGCAGTCATTGTCCGTGAGAACCGGATTGTCTCCGCGACCTGCTACCTGCCGCTGTCTGACAATATGCAGCTCAGCAAAGATCTGGGCACCCGGCACCGGGCCGCAGTCGGGATCAGTGAGGTGAGTGATTCTCTTACGATTGTGGTGTCGGAGGAGACGGGGGCGGTATCCGTGGCTATGGAACGCACCCTTTACCGCGACGTAGACGCGGATTTTCTGAGGAATAAGCTGAAATATGCCGCAAAGCGGAACGCACAGAGCGAGACTCTGGCGGATAGAATACGCAGGCGGCTGAACATTCCTGATCCGCAGAATAAACAGAGGGATTCTTCTCTTGAAAAAATGAGCAGGGGGTCGAAGCATGCTGAAAAAACTGAGCAGCCTGATCACGAATAATTTCGGGTTGAAGATTCTCGGCATTGTCATTGCGGTAATCCTCTGGATGGCGATCGTCAATGTACAGGATCCGGATAAAACACTTACGTTTTCCCTCGAAGTGGAAGTGGTAAATGCGGATTTTCTGACTGATCTGGGGAAAACCTATGAGGTTCTTGACGGCACGGACACGATCTCCTTTACCGTAACAGGAAAGCGGTCCGTGGTTGAGAATCTTTCGGCTTCGGATTTTAAGGCTGTGGCCAATATAGAAAATATAGACGACTCCCTGTCCATTGTTCCGATCGTCGTTACGGCGACCAGCTACAGCAGCCAGCTGGAGATCACGACGAGGAGTTCTTACCTGAAAGTGAATGTGGAGAATCTCGTGACACAGGAATATGAGATAGAGGTTCTGACGGACGGCATGCCGGCGACGAGCTGTTTTGTGGATTCGCTTTCGGCATCGCCGGGGACAGTGACGGTCACGGGACCGGAGTCCGTGGTCGGGCAGATCGACACGGTGCAGGTGACGTTGGACATCAGCGGTGCGTCTGACGCGGTTTCCTCCCCGGAGGATATTCTGCTGCTGGATGCGTCAGGAAATGAGGTCGCCGCGGACCGGCTGACGCTGAGTGCGACACAGACGACAGCTGCGGCGGAGATTTTAATGAGGAAAGCGGTGTCCCTCACGTTTGACGTGACAGGGGAGCCGGCGGAAGGCACCCGCTACAGTGCGACGCAGTGCGAGAACAGTTACGTGACTCTTGTGGGTGACGCGGATGTGCTTCGCACCCTGAACGGGCTGGAGATTTCCTCGGATCAGTTTAATATAGACGGCGCGACAGGCGATGTGACGGTTGAGATTCATCTGCCGGATTATCTGCCGGACGGGGTTTCCCTGGCAGACGATGAATCCGAGGATATCACGGTGACCATTGAGATTGAGGCACAGACCACGGTGGATGTGGAGATGCCGGTTTCGAATATCACGGTCTCGAATCTGGATGACGGACTGGAGCTGTCCTTTGACAGCGATACAGTCACGGTGAGCCTTACGGGATACGAGGATGATCTGAGTTCCGCCGACGGAAGCGATATCACCGGCACACTGGATGCATCCGGACTGACAGAGGGCACCTCGGAAGTGACGATCGAGCTGGCCGGAGATCATCTGAGCGGGACCAAGGCTGCAGTCTCAGTTACGATTTCGGAGTCCGGCTCGTCCGGCACAACGGATTCCGGCACGTCAGATTCCGGTACCACAGATTCCGGTACGTCCGCAAATAGCAGCGGGGAGGAGTAATGCATTATGGTAAAAGAAAAAATCATCATAAAAAATCCCGCGGGCCTGCATCTTCGCCCCGCCGGGAAGATCAGCACGGCGGCTTCGGCCTATCAGTCTTCGGTATATCTTTATAAAGGTAATAAGTCCGCGAATGCCAAGAGCCTGCTGGCTTTACTTGGGGCTTGCATTAAGTTCGGAGATGAAGTAGAATGCATATGCGAGGGAGAGGATGAAGAGACCGCCCTTGCCGAGGTAGTGGAGCTGCTCAGCGCCGGATTTCTGAACGAGTAGAGGCGGCGCGGACGAGATTGCAGAGATTTCTGATCGGACAGAGACGGCGGTATGGACAGACAACGGGGCTTCCCGCACGGGCAGAGACGGCGGCGCGTCCAGACCCGCATGCGTTTCCGGGATACGAGTACATCGAATAATTAATAGCTGGTTACTTAATATTCGAGGTACGGGAGAGGATACAGGTTTTATGGATCATTTGGATGAATTAGAAGCGGAATCGATTTACATTATGCGTGAAGTGGTGTCGGAATGTGAGAATCCGGTCATGCTTTATTCAGTGGGAAAGGATTCCTCCGTGATGCTGCACCTTGCGCTGAAGGCATTTTATCCGGAGAAACCTCCCTTTCCGTTTCTTCATGTGAACACCACATGGAAGTTTAAAGAGATGATTTCCTTCCGCGACAGGGTTGCCGAAGCATACGGGATTGAGATGCTGGAGTACATCAATGAAGAAGGACTCCGGGACGGCATCAACCCGTTTGACAGCGGATCGGCTTACACGGATATCATGAAAACGCAGGCTCTGAAGCAGGCTCTGCACAAATACGGATTTACTGCGGCTTTTGGGGGCGGACGCCGTGATGAGGAGAAGAGCCGGGCAAAGGAGAGGATTTTTTCCTTCCGGAACGCGGAACAGGCGTGGGATCCGAAAAACCAGCGCCCGGAGATGTGGAAGCTGTTTAATACGGAGATCAACCGGGGCGAGAGCATCCGTGTGTTCCCGATTTCGAACTGGACGGAGAAGGATATCTGGCAGTATATCCGGCGAGAAAAGATTGAGATCGTGCCTCTTTATTTTGCTGCGGTCAGACCGGTGGTCGAGCGGGACGGCAACCTTATCATGGTGGATGACGACCGTATGCGGCTTCATCCCGGAGAAGTTCCCATGATGAAAAAGGTGCGGTTCCGCACGCTTGGCTGTTATCCGCTTTCCGGCGGCGTGGAGTCCGACGCGGACACGCTGGACGCAATCATCCGGGAGACCTTAAGCGCGGTAGAGTCCGAGCGGACCAGCCGTGTGATTGATTCGGACGGCGGATCGGCCAGTATGGAGAAGCGCAAGAGGGAGGGCTATTTCTGATGGATGCATTGTTGAAGTTTATCACCTGCGGCAGTGTGGATGACGGAAAGTCTACTCTGATCGGGCATATGCTTTATGACGCGAAGCTTATTTTCACGGATCAGGAGCGTGCGCTGGAGCTTGATTCCAGAGTCGGATCCAGGGGAGGGGAGATTGATTACAGCCTGCTTCTGGACGGCCTGATGGCCGAGCGGGAGCAGGGCATCACCATTGATGTGGCCTATCGGTATTTCACGACAGAGTGCAGATCGTTCATCGTTGCGGATACGCCGGGTCATGAGGAATACACCAGGAATATGGCAGTGGGTGCGTCCTTTGCGGATCTGGCCGTGATCCTGGTGGACGCGAGCCAGGGCGTTCTGACGCAGACCAGGAGACATACGAGGATCTGTTCCCTCATGGGCATCAAGCACTTTGTCTTTGCGGTCAATAAAATGGATCTGGTCAATTATGAAAAGGTCAGATTTGACAAGATACGAAAGAATATTCAGGTTCTCCTTGCGGAGTTTGATTACAAAACGGCGGTTATGATCCCTGTTTCCGCGACAGAGGGGGATAATATTACTTCAAAGTCCGACCGCATGCCCTGGTACGGCGGCCGGCCGCTTCTGACTTATCTGGAAACCATCGACGTGAAAGAGGATCCGGCCGAGACCGGGTTCACCATGCCCGTGCAGCGTGTCTGCAGGCCGAATCACACGTTTCGCGGCTTTCAGGGTCAGATCGAGAGCGGGAGTGTTTCGGTCGGAGACCGGCTGACTGTTCTGCCCAGCGGCGAGACGGCGGAGGTGGCTTCGATTTATCAGGGGTGTGATGCGGTTCAGGAGAGTTCGGCGGGGCGGGCTGTCACGATTCAGCTCGATTCTGAGATCGATGTTTCCCGGGGATGTGTTCTGGTGAAACAGACCGAGGAGCTCATCAGCACGATGTTCGCGGCGACGATCCTATGGATGGATGACCGCAAGCTGATGGCCGGGAAGAGTTATCTCTTAAAGATCGGCACCCAGAAGGTGCCGGCTACCGTGATGAAGATCAAATACAAGATCGATGTGAATTCCGGCGAGGAAGTGTATGCCGATACGATCTATAAAAATGAGATCGCTCACTGCGAGATTTCTGTCGCTTCGAAGATTGTATTTGACAGATTTAAAAATAATAACGCGCTCGGTTCACTGATCCTGATCGACCGTATTTCTCATATGACATCTGCCTGCGGCGTGGTGGAATATGCCTTAAACCGCGGCGATAATCTGACATGGCATGATATGGACATTACCCGGGATTTCCGGGAGAAACAGCTCGGACAGCGGGCGAAGACGATCTGGTTTACGGGACTTTCCGGCGCGGGGAAATCTTCCCTTGCCAATGAACTGGAAAAATGTCTGGCACTCGAGGGCAGGCACACGATGCTGCTCGACGGCGACAATGTCCGGATGGGCCTGAATAAAAATCTCGGATTCCGGGAGCATGACCGGATTGAGAATATCCGCAGGATTGCGGAGGTTTCGAAGTTGATGAATGACGCGGGGCTGATCGTGCTGACATCCTTTATTTCCCCGTTTATACAGGATCGCCGAAATGCCCGAGAGATCATCGGGGACGCCTTTGTGGAGGTCTATGTGAGCACGCCGCTCGAAGAATGTGAGAAACGCGATGTGAAGGGACTGTATAAAAAGGCGCGCAGCGGCCGGATCGACAATTTTACCGGTGTCAGCAGCCCGTATGAACCGCCGGAGAATCCGGAAATCGTGATCGATACCAGCAATGGCACTCTGGAGGAATGTGTGCGGGAGGTCATGGAACAGCTAGAGAAATTTCTGTAACAGCCGGGGGGACAGAGGAAGATTAAATGGGAAGATATTTTTGCATCTGCGGTGCCGCAGGATACGGTGATATACGGACAGGAGAGGAAGATTAAATGGGAAGATATTTTGGTACGGACGGTTTCCGGGGAGAGGCGAACAGGACACTGACTGTGGAACACGCTTTCTCAGCGGGCCGTTTTCTGGGCTGGTACTACAGCAGGCTGAACGGACACAGGCCGAAGGTTCTCATCGGCAAGGATACCAGGCGGTCCAGCTATATGTTTGAGTATTCGCTGGCGGCCGGGCTGACGGCATCCGGTGCGGATGCGTATCTGCTGCATGTGACGACGACTCCCTCGGTTTCCTATGTGGTGCGCACGGAGGATTTTGACTGCGGGATCATGATCTCCGCCAGCCATAATCCGTATTATGATAACGGGATCAAACTGATCAACGGCCGCGGGGAGAAGATGGATGAGACGACCATCTCCTATATAGAGGATTATATTGACGGACGGCTGAACCTGTTCGGTGAGGAACTCAGAGAACTGCCGTTTGCAGTCCGGGAGGAGATCGGCCGTACTGTGGATTACGCCGCGGGGAGGAACCGTTACGTGGGTTATCTGATCTCGCTGGCTGTTCACTTCTTCCGCGATGTGCGGGTCGGGCTGGACTGCGCGAACGGGAGTGCCTGGATGATCGCGAAAAACGTATTTGACGCGCTGGGCGCAAGGACGTATGTGATCAATGCGGAGCCGAACGGCATGAATATCAACTGTAACGCCGGTTCCACTCATATTGAGGTGCTGCAGCAGTTTGTCAGGGAACAGTCTCTGGATGTCGGTTTTGCCTACGACGGGGATGCGGACCGCTGTATCGCGGTGGATGAGAAGGGAAATGTCATTAACGGCGACCTGATCCTCTACATATACGGAAAGTATATGAAGGACAGGGGAAAGCTCCTGAACAACACCGTCGTTACCACCGTGATGTCAAACTTCGGTCTGTACAAGGCGTTTGATGAGGCCGGCATTGATTATGAAAAGACGGCGGTGGGCGATAAATACGTATACGAGAGTATGCAGAAGAACGGACACCGTATAGGCGGAGAACAGTCCGGGCATATTATTTTCAGCAAATATGCTACGACCGGGGACGGCATCCTGACTTCGATCAAGCTCATGGAAGTCATGCTTGCCAGGAAGATGCCGCTTTCGAAGCTGGCAGAGCCGGTCCGGATCTATCCGCAGGTATTAAAAAATATCCGGGTGAAGAGCAAGCCGGAGGCGCAGAACGATCCGGATGTGCGGGCTGCCGTGAAAACGGTGGAGGAAAAGCTCGGCGATACCGGCCGTATCCTTGTCCGCGAGAGCGGCACGGAGCCGTTGATCCGCGTCATGGTCGAGGCGGAGACAGAGGAACTCTGTGAACGATACGTCGATCAGGTTCTCGACGTGATCCGGCGCGGGGATCATGAAGTATAGTACATCGTATCGAAAGCCCTTGTGCAAATAATCCGGTTCATGTTCCGGATAACACAGCGGAAAGAACCTCAGCACAGATGGTCTTCCGCGAATCTAATAAGAAAGAGGTGAGTTGTGTGGTTGAATTAGATCAGTTCAAGACCGTATTAAACGCATACAGACACCCGCTCCAGGAAGTAAGGGATTCACTTTGACCTCGCTAATAAAGAGCAGAGGATCGAAGAACTGGAACGGGAAATGGAAGCCCCGGATTTCTGGAACGAACCGGAGCGTTCCCAGCAGATGATGAAGGAATTAAAAAGTAAAAAAGATGATGTTTCGGTGTATGAGCATCTGGTTTCCATGATGGACGACATTGAAGTCATGCTCGAGATGGGATACGAGGAGAACGACGCCGCCCTGATTCCCGAGATAGACGAGATGCTGAAAGAGTTTGAGGCGGAGTTTGAACAGATCCGCGTCAAGACCCTTTTGTCCGGAGAGTTTGATGCCAAAAACGCCATTGTGACCCTCCACGCGGGCGCCGGCGGCACGGAGGCCTGTGACTGGGCGGGTATGCTTTATCGCATGTATACCCGCTGGGCTGCTGCGAAGGGGTATGAGCTGGAGGTGCTGGATTATCTGGACGGCGATGAGGCGGGCGTCAAGTCGGTCACGTTTCAGGTGAACGGCGAGAATGCCTACGGTTATCTGAAGTCCGAGAAAGGAGTACACCGTCTGGTTCGCATTTCCCCGTTTAACGCGGCGGGCAAGCGTCAGACATCCTTTGCCTCGTGCGACGTGATGCCGGAGCTGGACGACGACGTAGAGGTGGAGATCAATGACGATGATCTCCGTATTGATACCTACAGATCCAGCGGCGCGGGCGGCCAGCATATCAATAAGACATCCTCCGCGATCCGTATCACGCACCTTCCCACGGGTATCGTGGTTCAGTGCCAGAATGAGCGCTCGCAGCACATGAACAAGGATAAGGCGATGCAGATGCTGAAGTCCAGGCTCTATCTGCTGAAGCAGCAGGAAAATAAGGAAAAGGCGGATGATATCCGGGGTGAGCTGACCGAGATCGGCTGGGGGAACCAGATCCGTTCTTACGTGATGCAGCCTTACAAGATGGTGAAGGATCTGCGGACGAATGAGGAAACCGGGAATGTGGACGGTGTGATGGATGGGGATCTCGATCCCTTTATGAATGCGTACCTGAAGTGGATTGCGCTGAACTGACAGCCGTTGACAGGCGGAAGCTTCGCGGCATGACTTCGGCGAAGAATTGAGCAGCGGTTCTGCTTTGCGGGACTCGCGTGAAAAGTGTCGAAAAGGCTTGCGCAGGCTGTCTGTGTGTGTTAATATATCCTTGCTGTAAATACAAATGTATCTCTGGGGAGAACACAGGGGGCAAGGATATGGAGGATAAAACAAAATATTTTGTCCTGAAACAGAAAGCGGTGCCGGAGGTGCTGCTGAAAGTGGTAGAGGCAAAGCGGCTGATAGACTCCGGTCGGGCTGTCTCCGTGCAGGAGGCTGCGGACACGGTCGGGATCAGCCGCAGTTCCTTTTATAAATACAAGGACGATATTTTCCCGTTTCATGATAATTCAAAGGGGCGCACGATCACGTTCGTGGTCCAGCTGAACGATGAGCCGGGGCTTCTGTCTGAGGTGCTGCGCATTGTGGCGGACTATCATGCCAACATTCTGACGATCCATCAGAGTATCCCGGTAAACGGGGTCGCCTCGCTGACGTTGAGCGTGGAGGTCCTGAATGACACCGGGGATATTTCCCAGATGGTTGAGACGATCGAACAGCGGCCGGGGATACATTATCTGAAAATATTAGCAAGGGAGTAGAAGACAAACAGCATAAGAAAGCAACAAAGGTAAGGGATCATTATCTGAAAATGTCAGCAGGGGAGTAGAAGACAAACAGCATAAGAAAACAGCAAAAGGTAAGGATCATTATCTGAAAAATGTCAGCAAGGGAGTAGACGATGGTTAAGATAGCAGTGTTAGGATACGGCACGATCGGTTCCGGTGTCATGGAAGTATTAGAGAGAAACAGAGATGTCATCACAAAGCGGGCCGGCGAGGAGATCGCGGTGAAATATATTCTTGATCTCCGTGAGTTTCCGGGAGACCCGTACGCGGACCGGATTGTCCATGACTATGATGTGATCCGGCAGGATCCGGAGGTTTCGGTGGTCGTAGAGGCGATGGGAGGCGTGGAGCCTGCCTTTACCTTTGCGAAGGAAGCCGTCCTTGCGGGCAGGCATTTTGCCACTTCCAACAAAGCGCTGATTGCGAAACACGGCGCGGAACTCATCGCCGTGGCGCGTGAGAAGCATGTAAACTGTCTGTTCGGGGCGAGCGTGGGAGGCGGCATTCCGATCATCCGTCCGCTGAACTGCTGTCTGACCGCAGATGTGATCGAGGAGATTTCCGGTATCTTAAACGGAACGACGAATTATATGATGACGAAGATGGCGGACGAGGGATCTGATTTTGACGATGTACTGAAGGATGCTCAGCAGAAGGGTTTTGCGGAGGCGGATCCGGCGGCCGACATCGAGGGGCATGATGCCTGCAGGAAGATTGCCATACTCACATCCCTGATCTGCGGACAGCAGGTTGATTTTGAGGATATCCATACCGAGGGCATTACGAAGATCACGGCGACGGATTTTAAATACGCGAGGGCGATGGGCAGGCGCATCCGGCTTCTCGGATCCAGCTATAAGACCGGAGACAGCTACTGTGCCGTGGTTGCTCCCTATATGGTGGATGATTCCAGCCCGCTCTACGCTGTCAACGGTGTTTTCAATGCCGTTTTTGTACGCGGGAACATGCTGGGCGATGCCATGTTTTACGGCAGCGGCGCCGGCAAACTCCCGACTGCCAGCGCGGTCGCGGCGGATGTGATCGACATCGTGAGACATAAAAATGAACACATTCCCGTGGAGTGGGGATCGGAGAAGCTGAAGCTGGTTGATTACAGGCAGCTCACCGGCCGGTATTTTGTCCGTACCACAGCGTCATCCGCTGCGATTGAAAAGGTTTTCGGGACGGTATCCCGCGTGGAAGCCGACGGCATCACGGGCGAGACCGCGTTTGTCACGGCTGAGATGGACGGATATGCATATGAGCAGGCGGCGGCGCAGCTCGGGGATATCCTGCAGTGCATCCGCGTGAAATAATTTCTTCCCGTCCGTATTACCTTTTGACCCATTTAACAAGGGCGATGGTGAATGTGGTGTCATCATCGCTCTTTGTATATGTCTGAAATATAAATGCTCGCGCACGGTTCGGATCATCTCACCTGCTCAGCCTCCGCCGGATCCGGCAGCAGGTCCAGATAGAAGCGGGTCATACTCTGCGTCATATACGGAAGGATCCAAAGCAGTCCGATCATGAGTGAGAGGAGACCGAACAGGATCCATGCGGCAAAGGAAAGACACAGGAGGAATAACCGCCCGTTATTTCCCTTCATCATGCGGCGGCTTAAGCGGATGGCATCCATGACAGGGATGTCTGTACTGTCCAACAGGATGCGGACAGTCTGTGACCAGGACAACAGGATGCGGATCAGTACGATGACTCCGATCACATAGAGGACTGCGGCCAGAACCGCCCAGCCGGTACTTCCGAGTGTACTGAACCCGGCCGTCTCCGCCAGGACTGGTACGAGGCAGATGCTCCCGGGCAGCTGGCAGAGGATTGAGACAGCCAGAATCAGGATGCCGCAGCCGAAATACTTATCCGGACGGTTCTGGAACGGATAGAGGATATCCTTAAGACCGGTTTCCTGCCCGCGCGCAAGCTGCAGGTGGATGCGGGAAATGCCGGCGCTGAGAAGAACCGCGATCAGGGTGACGATCACGATGCCGAGCATTCCGGTTACCACACGTAAACCCGCTTCAAAGGCGATACCCTGCCGTATCATATTGTCGAACGGAATATTTAATAAGATAATGAGCAGCGCAGACAGGAACAGGGCACCGATCACGGTTCCGTAATGTCCGAGCAGGTTCTGCCTGGCCGCGGCTCTCAGTTGTACATTTTTTTTATTCATAAAAACTCCAATCCGTAAACTGATCTGACTGATGCGCAGCTATCACTATCTATGACAGTCGATGGCTGCGTGTTACGCATTTCTGCACTCTGTTCCGGTCGGCGCTGAACAGACGCTCCGGATGTCCGGTGTCTTTGGCCGGGGCTACAGGAGATCACCGGTATCTAGGTCTATGCCGTAATATTGCTCAAACATATAGAGATACGTGTTATAGTAGTTCTCCAGGCTGCCGTAGTTCCGGAAGATCATTGCAAAACTTGCGATAATGATGACAGCACTGATCAGCACGGCGATCAGGCCGACGATAAATGCATATCTGGAAATCCGTTCCGGCTTTTGACCGGAGCCATTGGATAAAACGGCGAACAAAATCGCCAGCGAGCCGAATATAATGGCGAAAAAACCGGTCAGTGTTGTGACAATGCCGACGATGGCGCAGGCCATAGCGGCTGATGCCATCGCGGAGGTCCTCCGCTGCGGGCGGTTGAACCGGTTCTCAGGGTCGCCGAAACGGTTTTCATAAGGATTGTACATTTTAAACACCTCAATTCTGTATGATAAGCATTTTAACATCTGAACACAAAAAGTCAATACAGGCGTACGGGCAGAATATAAAATTTCAGCGCTGCGAAACAGGCGTGTAAGCAGAATGTAAAATTTAAGCGACGCGAAAACAGGTTGCGATTGCAAAAAGCGAAAAAGTGTAATACAATCATCTGGTAATCAAACATCGGCGCACTGTTGTTGCAGCGTGCCAGCATCTGTGAAAGGAACCGACATGCAGACAGAGACATTTTCAGCGGAAGAAACATTTGCGCTGGGTGAAGAGATCGGAAGAAATGCCGGAGCCGGTGAGGTGTATACGCTGATCGGTGACCTCGGGGTCGGAAAAACTGTTTTTACACAGGGGTTTGCGAGCGGACTGGGTATCGCGGAGCCGGTGAACAGCCCGACATTTACGATCGTGCAGGTGTATGAGGAAGGAAGACTTCCCTTTTATCATTTTGACGTTTACCGCATCGGTGACGTTGAGGAGATGGATGAGATCGGTTACGAGGATTACTTTTACGGTGACGGCGTGACGGTCATCGAGTGGGCGAACCTGATTGCGGATATCCTGCCGGAGTCCCGCCGGGAGATCCGCATAGAGAAGGATTTGCCGAAGGGGTTTGACTGCCGGAGGATCACGCTGGAGGAGGTACATGGCAAATGAAAATTCTGGGTGTGGAGAGCTCCGGTCTGGTCGCGGGGATCGCTGTGGCAGAGTAATCGTATCTGATCTCCGAGTATACGATCACTTATAAAAAAACGCATTCACAGAAGCTCAGTCCGATGCTAGATG
>JAJBVI010000079.1 GCA_020859905.1 Lachnospiraceae bacterium
GCGGGGGGGGGATTGACAAACAGTGTTATTAAATGTAAAATCATTGGGTATATAGGGTAAAAAGAGATTAAAATCCGTGTATGGCAAGTGTCTGAACATGTAGATTGACGCGGATGGTGGGGCGAAGTGAGCAGTAACAAATTTATAGTGATAAAATGGTCATCTGTAGCGGTATTGTTTGTAATATACTACATTCTGGTTTGTTTTATATTGCCATTGAATGACATAGAATCTGCAATGCGCTTTAAGGTGGGGGAGACAACGATTTATTTGTTTTGCCTGATTTACTGCGTGATTTTTTTTTGGTTTCTTTCTGCGCTGGAGTCTTTTCAAATCGAGGAACGGCGGATCCTTGACCTTATTTTCGGTTTTTTCCTCGGCTCGGTCTGTGTGAATCTTATTTCCGGCCTGATGGGAGGGATTTTCACCATTCTTTCTCCGAGGCGGGTATTTGCCCTTTTCCTGCTGGCTGTGTTTCTGGAGAGCCTGCTGGGGCTGTTCTGGATTCTGTTCAACAGCCGGGTTTATGAGAAAGTCCAGTTTTGCAGGGAGGCTGTTTTTATTTACGGAAGCAGGGAGGACGAGACGGAATATACCAGGTTCAACAGTATGATCAACCGTTTTTTTCAGATCAGCCGGTCCGTCGAATATCAGGCCGGCATGGATGCCATTTTAGAGGCCATACAGACAACCTCCGTCGTTTTCCTGGGAGATATACCTGTGGAAATACGGAATCCGCTGATCAAATACTGCATGAGCAAAGGGATCGCGTGCTACAGCATCCCGAAGATATCGGATATATACATCCAGAATGCCTCTGTCATGCAGCTGCATGACAAGCTTCTCCTGCGTTACCCGAAGCTTGAGATTACGGGGGCGCAGAAGGCTGTCAAAAGACTCATGGATATTCTGGTTTCACTTCTGATGCTGGCTTTGTTCAGCCCGGTGATGGCGGTCATTGCGATTGCGGTCAAACTGGACGATGCCGGTCCCGTTTTTTATTTTCAGGACAGGGTGACGCAGGGAGGGCGGCCGTTTCGCATGTATAAGTTCCGCAGTATGAAAACAGACGCGGAAAAAGACGGGATCCGTATGACGGTCAGGCAGGATGCCAGAGTAACCAGAGTGGGGAGGGTGATCCGCAACATTCATTTTGATGAGCTTCCGCAGCTTGTCAATGTCCTTAAAGGGGAGATGTCCCTGGTGGGACCGAGGCCGGAGCGGATGGAATATATCAGGGCATATGCCGGGCGCATTCCGGAGTTTCCGGAGCGGCTGCGGGTGCGGGGCGGACTGACCGGATACGCACAGGTCTACGGCCGCTATAATACGGAACCGGAGGACAAGATTAAATACGATCTATACTATATATACAACTATTCCCTGCGGATGGATGTTAAAATCCTGCTTCTGACGATCCGCATTCTCTTTCAGAAAGAGAATACGGAGGGCGTGGATGAGAATGACTGGGTAAACCCGGTCGGATCCGCGGCGGATCACGAGGCGGAAGACGACGAAAGTGAAAGGAGCAGCGCGAAGAGAGATGACAGCAAAAAAGAATGAAAACCGTGGAACGCGGCCTGTCTGGAATGTTATAGGATGGATTATTACGGTTATACAGATTGTGGTATCGGCGGCGGCGGTATTTTTCCTGAACCGTTCGGATCTGGTGCCGGTAAAGATGATGGCGGCCGGTATCGCGGTGCTGGCGGTTCTGATTGTAGTCTGTCGATTGCTGATGAAGAGAAAGATCAGACCGGTCCGGTTTGTGGTCGGCGCGGTGATCGCACTGGCCGTCAGCGCGGTGCTTCTGGCTGCGAGTTATTATGTGCTGACCCTCACGGTTACGCTGCAGGATATTACAGATACGACGGAAGAGGTTTCCAGCGTGGGTGTTTATGTGCTGGCGGACGACCCGGCGGAGTCGATTCAGGATGCGGCGGATTACGTTTTCGGTATTCTGGAAACGATCGATCGGGAGGATACGGATAATGCCGTGGTTCAGATCAATACGGAACTGGATGCCTTTGTCCAGGTAGAGACCTATGCGGGTATGGATGACCTTGCGGACGCCCTGCTCGAACAGGACTGCGGCGCCATTGTCATGAGCAGACAGTATGTGGAGGTGATCTCCGAACTGGAGGGATATGAGGATTTCGAGGATCAGATCAGAGAGATCGGTTCTTATGAGTGGAGCAGTGTGGTCGAGACGGAGGAAGTGAGTGAGAGTACCGTGGAAGCCATCAACGGCTACGGTGTGTTCACCATGTACATCAGCGGGATTGATACCTACGGCGCAATCTCGACGAAGAGCCGCAGCGATGTGAATATCATTGCGGTTGTAAACACCAATACAAAACAGATTCTCCTTGTGTCGACGCCGCGGGATTACTACGTCCCCTTATCAATTTCCGGGGGAACTAAGGACAAGCTGACACACGCGGGGCTGTACGGGGTGCAGGTGTCCATGGACACCCTTGAGATGCTGTACGGTGTGGATCTGGATTACTATTTCCGGGTTAATTTCAGCGGATTTGAGGAGCTGATCGATGCGCTTGGAGGCGTGACGGTTATCTCCGAGTATGAATTTGACGTGGAGCCGGATTTCCACTATGTGGTCGGTGAAAACGAGCTGAGCGGCATAGAGGCGCTGGCTTTTGCCAGGGAGCGCTACTCCTTCGCCGAGGGCGACCGGCAGAGAGGCGAGAACCAGATGGCGGTGATCACAGGCGTGATCCAGAAGCTCCAGACGCCGTCTGTGCTGTATAATTTTTCTGATATTATGTCAGGACTGGAGGGGAGTTTTGAGACAAATATGTCCTACTCGGATCTGAGCACGCTGGTGAGAAACCAGATTTCCGCGGGAGAATCCTGGGATGTACAGACGTACAGCGTTGACGGCACGGGGACGAAGGCGTCCACCTACTCGCTGAGCAAACAGGTTTATGTGATGGAGCCGGATCAGGAAACGGTGGATTATGCCATAGAACTCATCGAAGCAGTTGAGAATGATGAGATTGTATCAGTGGAAGAGTAGCAGGGGATGAAAATTTTCTGGAAATTACCGCATGTTACTGTAATCTGATGGTGTTAGGACATGTATAGGCAGCAGGGGATGAAAAAGGCTCTGGTGATTGCCACGGTGAGTGGTTTTCTGATGAAATTCGAAATGCAGGATGTGCGGATTCTTCAGAATCTGGGATATGAGGTACATTACGCGGCAAACTGCGATGTACCGAAATACGAGTTTGATCCGGAAGAGCTTGCGCGGAGCGGGGTCCGGCTGCACTCGATCCCGATTGAGAAATCACCGCTGCGCCTGCGGCGGAACAGCCGGGCGATCCGCATGACGGAGGCGCTGATCCGGGAGGAACAGATACGGCTGATTCACTGCCACACGCCGGTCGGCGGAGTGGTCGGCAGACTGGCGGGACGCCGCTGCCGGGATATGGGAATCCGGGTGATCTATACGGCTCACGGTTTTCATTTTTACCGCGGCTGTCCGCTGAAAGACCTTCTCATCTACCGCACGGCGGAAAAACTTCTCGCCCGCGATACGGACGCACTGGTTGTGATCAATCAGGAGGACTATGAGAGTGCGTCCGGGTTTCGCTTAAAAGAGAATGGCCGTGTATACCGGATTCCGGGCGTGGGTCTGGATCCGGAAAAGTTTCATCCTTTTTCGGACGAGCACAGGCGTGAAGTGAGGAAACGCCTGGGCGTCAGGGAGGCTCAGATCCTGTTTCTCTCAGTGGGAGAGATTAATAAAAATAAGAACCACATTACGATTCTGAAAGCCCTGGAACGCATGCGGGATGAGGGCGGGGACATGAGCCGATACCGTTATCTGGTGTTCGGAGACGGTCCGGAACGGGAGACCCTGGAGTATTGGACCGGTCAGCATGGTCTGAGGCGGACGGTTTCCTTTCCCGGTTACTGTAACGCACCGGAAGAGATGTACGGTGCGGCGGATCTGTTCTTCTTTCCGTCGAGGCGCGAGGGGCTGGGCATGGCGGCGCTCGAAGCGCTGGCCTGCGGCGTACCCGTGGCGGCGGCGGACAACCGCGGATCCGGAGAATATATCCTGCCGGGAGAGAACGGATGGCTGTGCCGGTGGGATGCCCCGGAGGACTATATTTCGGCATTCCGGCAGTGGGAGCGCCTGTCGCCGGCAGAGAAGTACGCGATGCGGGAGAAATGCAGAGATTCTGTTGCGGGATTTGATAAAAAATACGCTGCCCGCGTGATGGAACAGGTGTACACGGAACTGTAAGAATATGAACAGAGAATTATAAAAGCATAAAACAGAGAATTATAAAGGAATATAACATGGAACTGTAAAGATAAATAAAAGGGAAAATGGGGCATAACTATGAAATCGGGTATTAAGATCAGCGTTCTGATGAGCGTGTATAACCCTGAAAACCGGCAGATATTTTTTGAGGCTGTCCAGTCGATCATCAGCCAGACGTTTCAGGATTGGGAGATGATTCTCTATGACGACGGTTCAGAGGAGCCGTATATACCGCTCATCCGTGAGGCGGCGGTTCTGGATCGGCGGTTCCGCTACTGCCGCAGTGAAGAAAACAGGGGACTGGCACAGGCGATGAATATCTGCTGCGGCATGGCCGGCGGGAGGTATCTTGCCCGCATGGATGCGGATGACTATTCCATGCCGGGGCGCCTGCAGAGCATGTATGAGTTCCTGGAGGATCATCCGGAATATGACTGGGTCGGCTGCAACACGGAGCTGATCCGCGGGGACGGCATCTGGGCAAGGCGGGTCATGCCGCAGGCACCGGACAGGAAGGATTTTCTGCGCTACTCTCCGTACATACATCCGTCAGTCGTATTCCGCAGGGAAGTTCTGACAGAGAGCGGAGGTTACCGTCCGATGCGCCGCGGAGAGGATTATGAACTGTTCATGCGGCTTCACGCATCGGGAAGACGGGGATATAACCTTCAGGAATTTTATTTCCGGTACCGGGAGGATGATAATACATACAGACACAGAAAATACAGATATCAGATTGAGGAAGTCCGTATCCGCAAAGAGGGGTTTCAGAGTCTGGGCATTTTGAATATAAAAACAGGCCGCTGCGTGATAAAACCGCTGATCGTGGGGCTGATTCCGCGCGGGCTTCTGCTTCACATCAAGCTGCGGGTGAGGAAAGAGATGCATGTGGAAAGACTCACAGAAAGCAAGGCTTAAGAGATACACGGATTGCCTGGGGGAGGATCCGGAACTGTGCCTGCCGAGGCGGACGGCAGAACGGGAAGCGGCGTTTTCCCCCGGGGGAGAACCAGGCGGAACACTGTTTTGTCCCGGGGAAGGACAATACGCGGCACTGCTCAGCTTTGAGGAAGATCAGCGGAAATCTTTCGAGGCTGTCACGGACTGTGTGCTGGCTCCCGCCCTGCATTCGTTTGTGCTGTGGGTTCTTCGGGAGGCGATCGCTTCCGGGAAACAACGGCTTTATTTTCTTGCAAGGGATGGATACCTGATGTACAGGGCGGCATCGTATTACCGCGGGAGATTCGGTCTCCCCATCGAGTGCCGTTACCTGTATTGCTCCCGCTATTCCGTCCGTATCCCCATGTTTCACCTGAATATGGATGAGGCGATGAATTATATCTGCCGGGGCGGTATTGACGTTACCATGCACAAAATCCTCAGCCGCGCCGGGCTGACGGCGGCGGAGGAAAAACGGATTCTGTCTCTGTCCGGCTTTGCGGGGAGAGAGGGGGATATCATCCCCTATGCTAAGCTCAGCCAGATCAGGCGCAGACTGGAACAGTGCGAACCGTTCTGCGATCTGGTCCGGCGGCACTCTGAGGAAGCAATGCCGGCTCTGGCGGGCTTTCTTCGCCAGGAGGGCCTCCTGGAGGATGTTCCCGCCGCTCTGGTGGACAGCGGCTGGGTTGGCTCCATGCAGAAGGTGCTGGGTGAGGTGCTGTCTTATCTGCGTGCGGCAGGTATGTCGGTCTGTAGGGAATCGCAGGAGGTTCGGGCGGCGGACACAGACGGCGCACCCCGGCTCGAAGGATATTACTGGGGACTCTACGAACTCCCCGAGGGCGTCCGCGCAGCGGACTACCACTGTTTTTATTTTTCACCCTCTGACGGGCTGAGGGAAAAAGTTTATTTCAGCAACTGCCTGTTCGAGGGCGTTTTCAGCGCACCGCACGGCATGACAATCGGATATGAGGAAGCGGACGGCCGTTACCGGCCGGTATGCGAGGAGGTTTCGTCCGGCCGCAGGGAGTTTATGGAGGCAGAGACAGCCCGGATCCTGAATTATATCCGTGCGCAGGCAGACTGGATGTGCGCGGAGATGAGGCCGGATGTTCCCGGTGACGGCAAGCGGGAGGATACGGGACAAGATGCTGCCTGTGACACCGCCATGCGGGATTATCCGGAACGCATGGATCCGGAGAAAACGCATCAGACGATATACCGTCTGTTAAAACTGTTTATGTCGGAACCCTCACGGCAGGAAGCGGAAGTCTTCGGGAGCCTGCAGTTTTCCGACGATGTCCTTGAGGAGAGCGGACAGGAAATTGCCGCGCCGCTTTCCCAGCGCGAGCTGCGGGATAATTATCCCGTTCATAAGGCGCTGCGGCTGCTTGGCATCCGAAAAGACCGCGTAAGGGAAAGCGCCTGGTATGAGGGGAGCGCCGTGCGCGGCGGCAGGCACGTGAGAAGACATCTGCGCAGATATACATGGTATAAATACCTGCTGTATCTGCGCAAAAATCGAATGTGGAGTAAAAGAAAAGATGGATAAAAAGGAAAGGCGTCAGCAATACTGGTTTGTCATCCGGGAGCTGACGTCCAGAGAGATAAAGAGAAAATATGCCAGGTCAAAGCTGGGCATCGTGTGGAGCGTGCTGAACCCGCTCCTGTCGATGGTTGTAATATCGCTGATCTTTTCCACTATGTTCCGGCGGTCAATCGAATATTTTCCGGTCTACTATCTGTGCGGGTCGGTCATGTGGTCATTGTTTACATCGTCGACTAACACAGCGATGACCTCGATTGTGGACAATAAAATGATGCTGATCAAGGTGAAGTTTCCGATGCAGATTTTTGTCATGTCGCGCATCTGGACTGCCTTTGTAAACTTTTTGTATTCCCTGATCGCGTTTGGTATAGTTTATGCCTTTTTCATCATAGCGACGGATCTGACAATCAGTGCATATCTGCTTTTTTTCCCGTTTGTTGTGTTCTGGGAGATGCTGTTCTGCATAGGTCTCTCCGACATTCTGGCGACAGCCTACGTGTTTTTCGGGGATGTGAAGCATTTGTACGGTGTGATCCTGACGCTGTGGATGTATCTGAGTGCACTGTTTTATCCTGTTACAAGCCTCCCTGCGATTATGCAGCGGATCATCAGCTGTAATCCCATGTATGCCTATATCAGCGGATTGCGCAGCCTGGTGTTGGATCACTCCCTGCCGTCTTTGCCGGAAATCGCGAAAATGGTGTGCTTCGGTCTGGTCATGTATATGATCGGGCAATACTGTTTCAATAAGAGCCGGCATCAGATCATGGTGAAATTATAAGCCCGGAAAATGATACGGAGACAGAAGATATGAAAATGCGGGTCATGAATCATCCGGAGACGGGAAATATGGATATGAGGAACATGAATGGTCCGGAGACGGGTTTTGTGCCCGCTCGGAAAAAGATTCGGGTCGGCGGAAGGTTTGCGGGCATCTTTCTCTGTGCCGGAATCATATGGGCGGTTCTTGCGCCGCAGCCGGCGTACGCCGCGGGGGAAGAGGTCTCTTTCGGCTCAGAGAGCTATATGTGGGAAGTGGGGGCGGAAAACCCGATCGGTATTTATGTCACTTCCGACTCGGAGATAGATTCCTTTTCTTATGTAGTAACCTATGACCCGGATGTGCTGGAATATGTGAGGGGCGGAAATGTTGTAAGCGACTCCGAGATAGAAGTGCGGGTAAGCGGCGTCGACGATACCGAATATGTCAACTATCTTTACTTCAGTCCGATCAGTTCCGAGGCGACCGCGATTTCCATTTCCGATATCAGCGTCACGTCCGGTTCGGGGGAGGCGAATAGCGCTGAGGATATATCGGTGAATGTCAACGGAGAACCGGAGAGCGGCGGCCTGCTGGAGGGGATAACGCTCAATGGAGTTGAGATTCCCGGATTTGACAGCGACAAGACAGAATATACCATCTATGTGCAGCCGGAGGTGGCCGAGGCTGAGATCACATATACGCCGTCCGACCTGGAGGTTGAGATATCCGACACCTCTCTGGAAGAGGGAAATAATGAGATCCGGCTTGTCTGCACGGACGCGGATGGAAATGAGGCGGTATATACTCTGAATGTCTACCGGCCGGCGCCTCAGTCGGAGGACATCACAGATGCGGGGACGGACGAGGGTGAGGATCTGCTCTTTCCGTTTTTGCAGAACTCGAAATGGTCCGGAGCATCTCTGGCTGTGCTGATCGTGCTGATCGCGATGGTACTCCTGTTTATCATCCTGTCCCTGATCAAGCTGCACCTGGTCCGGGAGCAGCGGGAAAAGGAACGGCGCAGGCTGCAGCGCGGGCGGAGGCTGAGCCGGGAGGAACCGTCGGAACCCGGTCAGGATGAGAGCGGTCAGGTCTTGACGGAATCCGGTGCATACCGGGAAACTGATGTGCGGGAACCCGGCACAGATGAGATCGCCGGGATAAGCGGCGAAGATTCGGACAGCGATGCCGAAATAGAGATCCGGGTCAGCCATATCACGATGAATTTTAAGAGAGAGAAGGATGAGTCCACCAGCATCAAGGAGCTGGTAATCCGCACCCTGAAACGGCAGAGATCCTTTGAATACTTCTGTGTGCTGGATGACATCAGCTTCAATGTCAGAAAAGGTGAGGTTGTCGGCATCATCGGGACGAACGGTTCCGGAAAGAGCACGATGCTGAAAATCATCTCCGGGGCGCTGATTCCGACAAGCGGAAAAGTCACGGTGGATAAAAATAAAATTCAGCTGTTAACCCTCGGGACAGGCTTTGACATGGAACTGACCGGAAGGGAAAATGTCTACCTGAATGGCGCTCTCATCGGCTATACGAGAGAATATATCGATGAGAAATACGATGAGATCGTGGCATTCGCGGAGTTGGAAGGCTTCATGGAAGAGCGGGTGAAAAACTACTCCTCCGGTATGGTGAGCCGGCTGGGCTTCGCCATAGCCACGGTCAGGGACACGCCGGAAATCCTGATCCTGGACGAGGTCTTAAGCGTCGGGGATATGTTTTTCCGGCAGAAGAGCGAGGCCAGAATTCAGGAGATGATCCACGGCGGGTCGACGGTGCTGATCGTCTCTCATTCAACCTCCGTCATACGAAAAAACTGTACGAAAGCCATATGGATTGAAAAAAGCAGGCTCCGCATGATCGGCAAACCTGACGACGTGTGCCGGGCTTATGAGAAGATGAATGAGCGAGAGGCAGAGACAGGCGGAAAATAATTCGGCGGAAAAGGTCTGGCGTGATCGAATGCTGAGGACAGAATTATGAGGGGAACACAAAAACTGTACAGTGCGCTGGTAAACCGGGTGCCCGGTATCCGGGAACGCTATCAGATAAAAAGGAATCACGCCCGCGGCCTCCGGCGCGGCGGCGTGTGGCTGTATCTGTTCGGGCTGAATATCTCCTACTATGTCTTCAGAAACCGAAAACTGGCGCATCCGGCGCGTTATCCTGACTATGAGAAAAAATCGCTGTACACAGAGGGCAGCGAATCGTCGCTCTCTCAGAGAGAGACCCCTTCAGAGCTTGCGGAAAAGCTGGCAGAGTACGATGTGATCTCCTTTGATGTTTTCGATACACTGATTCTGCGTCCTTTTTCCGAGCCGGCCGATCTGTTTTTCCTGATGGGCGCGAAGCTGGCATATCCGGATTTTAAGCAGATTCGACAGGAGATGGAGCGGCGGGCCAGAGAAAAGAAATATAAAAAGGAAAGACATTATGAAGTCAGCCTTTCCGAAATCTACGATATCCTGGAACGGGAGACGGGTCTGGACAGAACAGCTGCCATGGAGCTGGAAGTGACGCTGGAGCGGGAGTACTGCTTTGCAAACCCTTACATGATGGAAGTCGTGAACAGTCTGCGGCAGACGGGGAAGCGGCTGATCATCACCTCCGATATGTATCTGAATGCGGATCAGATCCGTGATCTGCTCACGCATTGCGGCTTTGACGCGTTTGATGCCGTATATGTCTCCTGTGATCACGGCAGATCAAAAAGCAGAGGGGATCTTTTCGACCTTGTCAGACAGGCAGAACGCTTCGCGGATCCGCAGGCACGCCGTATGGCACATGTGGGTGATAATACCGTCTCTGATGTCGAACAGGCCGGCCGGCACGGCTTTTATTCCGTACACTATGAAAACGTAAACAAAGCGGGAGAACCGTACCGCGCGGAGGATATGTCCGTGATCACGGGCAGCCTGTACCGCGGAACGGTAAATGCGCACATACACAGCGGGCTGCGGTGTTTTTCCCGCGAGTATGAATTCGGTTATATCTGCGGCGGCCTGTTTGTGACCGGATACTGCCGGTTCATACACGATTTTGTTCACCGTCATTCCATAGACAAACTCCTTTTTCTGGCCAGGGACGGGGAAATTCTATCAAAGGCATACCACATTCTTTATCCGGAGGAAGACGGCATCTGGCAGTATGTATACTGGTCCCGGCTGGCGGCGGAAAAAATAACGGCCGCCCGCTTCAGATATGATTATTTTCGCAGATTCCTCTACCACAAGGTAAATCAGGGATACAGTGTCACAGATATTTTTGCCTCTATGGAGCTGGGGGACATGGCGGAGCTGTGCTGCAGACAGGCTGGTTTGTCTCCGGATGCCGAGCTGACAGACAGAAACGCGGACAGCTTAAAGAAAATCCTGCTCGATCAGTGGGAGGAGATCCTGTCGCGTTACGCGGAGCAGAGAGCGGCGGGCCGGTTATACTACGCATCGGTTCTGGAGGGCTGCCGATCGGCCGCCGCAGTTGATATCGGCTGGGCCGGCAGCGGCGCCATCACACTGGACTACGCGGTAAACGAGATCTGGCAGATGAACTGCCCGATCACAGGCATCGTCGCGGGCACTAATACCTGCCATAACGCGGAACCCGACAGCAGCGAGACCTTCCTGCAGGGCGGCCGCCAGATCAGCTATATGTATTCACAGCGGGAAAACCGCGATCTCTGGAAATTTCATGATCCCGGCAAAGGACACAACCTGTACTGGGAACTGCTGCTGGACGCTCCGGCGGGGAGTCTGAAAGGGTTCTATCTGGATGCCGGGGGACAGTGCGAGTGCCGGTTTAAGGAGTACGATGAGAGCAGAACAGATAAAATCCGGGAGATACACAGAGGAATTCTGGGGTTCGCGGCACAGTGGAAGGCGCTGAGTGAAAAGCTGGCCGCTTACACGGAGACAGAACATCTGTCTGATATATCCGGCAGGGACGCCTATGCTCCCATGCTGATCGCGCTGGGAAATAAGGGATACTGCGGGAGCTTCGCGGAGCTGACGGATGATCCGAATCTGTGAGGGGAAATATTTTTTCCCTCCGGTTATGGCAAAAAAAACAATGCTGAATGAATGTAGTTAAGAATAGGCTGAGAGATGATCTCAGGGTCTGGTACGACGGCATGATTCTGGAGTTAAAGGTGGATGATACGCCGGAAACAGCTCTCCGGCAGATTCGTGAAAAAATATGTTCTGAAATTCCGTGGAAAAATGACTGAAAAAAAGCGCCATAAAGGCCGAATACTGGCGGTGGGAATCAGCTGCAACAGAAAAGATAAGGTACACAGATGCAGGGTGGAGGAGTGGTGTATAGATTGTGTCCCAGAGCGGGATCATGAACTTTCCAAAGATCCCGGTTTGTTTCCTGCGAGTACAGGTAGGCAGTTAATTTTCCTGTCTTCATCATGGGCGCCGGCGCATCCGGCCGGTCGCAATGGCAGGTGTCTGTTCCTGCAATCAGACCGGTGATTTCGCAATCCAGACCCCAGACTTCATTTATCACATAGTCCAGAGCCATCATCCGGATATAAAATGTGGTATGCCTTTGCAAGAACATCCCCGTCTCTGGCCAGAAAAAGGATCTTGTCTGTGTGATGCCGGTGCGCGTATGCGTATATAAAACTGCAATACCTGTAACTAAATGTCAAGAACTGTGTAGTGTTTGCATCTTTCCGTTGCATTCGTGATAATATTTTGATAAAATTATGATAACAAAAAAAACAGAGGAGGCGTTATTATGATCCAGATTCGTCCTGTATCCGACTTAAGAAATAAATTTCCAGAAATTGAAAGCATGGTCAGTGAAGGCCAGCCTGTATATCTGACCAAAAATGGCTACGGCGCTATGGTTGTCCTTAGTCTTGAACAATACTCCGCTCTCACGGATGATGTTGAAATAAAGCTGGATGAAGCAGACAGACAGGCCGCATCCACCAGCAAGCGATTATCTCATGAAACCGTATTTGCAAACGCAAGGAGAGCCGCCCATGCAAAATAAAACATACCAGCTTAGTTATCTGCCGTTATTTGAGCAGGATCTGCTTGAAACCGTCGATTACATCTCCAACGTTCTGCAGAACGAGGATGCAGCCGACCGGTTGATAGACGATATTGATGAAGCAATCATGAAAAGGCTGGACAATCCGCTTGCCTTTGAACCATACCACTCTGCAAAGAAAAGAGATCAACCCTATTATCGGATTTATGTACGGAATTATATTGTTTTTTACGTAGTGATAGGCAATGTAATGGAAGTCCGCAGACTGATTTATGCTGCAAGAAATATTGACAACATACTTTAACAAAAAGGTTCTTGCGGCGTACCATGCAGGCGACAAAACAGCTGATGAGATCGTTACCTTTATCCAATCAGAGGGGGAGGCCGGGGAGTAAATGATGACACTTACAAGCTCTGAGCCTCATTGAGGGTTAAAATTTAGAGGAAGTTAAGATAAAATCAGCAGGACCTTTGCAGATCCTATCATTCCCATGCTGCAGAATATTCATGCCCATAGTCCGGCGAAGCAATACAAAAAAAGATTCACAAATTCCAACAAAAAACATGTTAGAATTGCATTAAAAATGTTATGGGAGGAATGTATTTATGGCTGCAACTCAACCCATCAAAAATCCGGAACAGATCAGCCGATTAAAAAATTACTTCTTAGAGAAAGGCGACTTGCTCAGGCTCTTCTTGATGCTCTGGAACAATACCGCGAGTCTCTTGATAAGGTCTTCCCGGAACACTATCTGTTCAAAAGCCGAAAAGGATCCAATCAGCCGATCAGCCGGCAAAGGGCTTATATGATCATTAAAGAGGCAGTCAATGACCTGGGTATGGATTATAATATATCCTGTCACTCGCTCAGAAAGACATTTGGATATCAGGCATGGAAGAATGGTGTCCAGCCTGCACTGCTGATGTCCATCTACAATCATTCCTCGTATGAGATAACCAAAAGATACCTGTGCATAGACCAGGATGAGAGAGATACGGTATTTCTGAATATGCCATTGTAGCTGGCATAAACTGCTTTTTCAGGTGAAAGTCTTACATAAATTTCCATATAAAATATCTTGACAAACACACGGCGGAAAAGATATAATATCATTGTTGCTATATAAGTGAATGTAACATTTTGCGCCAAAATGTTACATTCACTGTCTGTTATCCACCGCAGCGGAATGGGTTTTATGTCAGAAGTAAAAAAACGCAAGCGATTACAGAGGCTGTTATATGAAATGGAATCAGACGGACAGCAAAAAAAGGATAAACAACTCATCCGTCATTCATTACTGCATATGGATGATGCTTTTATTATCAATGAGACAGGGATGGCTAATCTTCCGTTGATTCTTCTTTTGATGGATATAAAATACGGATCTGCCCTGCAGCTGATTCCGTCAGGGCAGGATGTTGTGATCCGTGCCGGGGGGCATGATATCGCAAATATGTCTTATCTGGCCGTGGAGCTGCATTTTCTTGAAATGCAGCAGGACTGTTTTATTATAGAAGGAATCACATCCATCCCGGCTGTTTTCGGCGATGGGGCGGGGTTTCTGCTGATACATAACGGGCAGCCGCATCACTGTGATTTGACAGATTGCGGCTTTGATCGGATGATCGGAGGCTGGAAGTACGAAAAACGGTGGGTGTTCCATGCAAAAATATATCCGCGCGAAGGGAAAAATTCAATTCGCTTCGCCAATGTCGTGCAGTCTGGTCCAAAATATGTGTGTCCCTGTGGGAAGATCAATGCCATGCGGTTTTTTCCTGTATCGGATTGTCTCGAAAGCCAATATTGTTTCCAGAATGGTTTCGTGTTTTATCTTAAGCAGGGAACCTTATTTTTTGAAACGGCGGCTGAGAAGGAACGTGAATGGTATGAGGGGATATACCGGGAAAAGCTGAGCCTGATCGGTACGGCTGATGCCGCGTGGGCGGTTCATCTGCGTAACAGATATTTTGCGGCGCTGAAAAGAAAGACTAAACCGATCTGGCTCTTTATGGATCGCCCTGACCGGGCGGATGATAACGCGGAAGTGCTTTTCCGTTATGTCAGGGAAGACCCGGAGATAGATTCCTACTATATCCTCAGCAGGGAATCTCCGGATTATGACAGGATGGAGAAACTGGGGCATATCGTTCCTCTTTATTCGCCGCAGCACGAGCTGCTGGTTTTACTGGCGGATTATATTGTTTCTTCGCAATCGAACGGCGTGGTGGAAAATCCTTTCTGGGAAAAGGCGGAGTATGTCAGGGACCTGTATCACCAGGCGGGGATTATTTTTTTACAGCATGGGGTGATCAAGGATGATATGAGTCCTACGCTGAACCGGTTCAATACCAATTTTACCGGGTTTATCACCAGCAGTCCGGCGGAACGGGATTCCATCCTGCGGGGAGCGTATGATTATCCGGAAGATAAAGTCTGGCTGACCGGTCTGCCGCGTTTTGATAAGCTGTACAATGATCCGCAGAAGTATCTTCTGATCATGCCGAGCTGGAGAAAGGAGTTTCTGGAACAGACCTGGGATGAGGAATGCCATGACATGCGCTGGAAACCGGTGGACGGATTTGCGGACAGCATGTATGTGAGACGCTGGCGGTCGCTGCTGGGCTGCAGGCATCTGAAGGAAAGCTGTGACGTTTTCGGATACCGGATCCTTTTTTTGCCGCACGCGCTGATGCGGCCGTATGTGCGGGATCTGACGGGGGAGGATGCCGGAGATGACAGGACGTATCGGGAAATCTTTGCGGAAAGCAGCCTTATGGTTACAGATTACAGCAGCGTGGCGTTTGATTTTGCTTATCTGCGGAAGCTGATCCTGTATTATCAGTTTGACCGGGACGATTTTTTTGCGACCCACACATATAAAAGAGGTTATTTTGATTATGAGAGGGATGGGTTCGGAGAAGTTGTGAGCGGAGAGGAAGAGCTAGTCGATCTGCTCATTGATTATATGAGAAATGATTGTGTTGTGAAAGAACCCTACCGCAGCCGGATGGAGACGGTGTTTGCGTATTGGGACGTCAGAGCCTGTGAGAGGGTCTGTGCATGCATTCGGAGGGATATGGATAGGAGAAACCAGGAGAAAGAGAGGGCGGAGACCGGTATGGAACAGACGGATGGAAAAGATTTGCTGATCCGGGATTTAAAAAGCAGGATCAGCAGAATAGAAGAAGAAAATGAGGGGCTGCGCAATGAAGCGGCGGCCTTGAACCTCGCGTTGGAACAGACGCGGTATGCGCTGGACGAGACAAGGAAATCGTTTACTTACCGTCTGGGCAGTGCGCTGACATCCCTGCCGAGGAGATTTTGTAAAATTAAATGCAGGTTTTCACAAGGATGATATATGGTCATCTGTCAAAAAGGCATAGTTTATGATACAAGGGACAAAAGGTCAGAAATCGGATGCTCGCATCCGCATTTCTG
>JAJBVI010000147.1 GCA_020859905.1 Lachnospiraceae bacterium
AAAATCAGCAGTCGTGGACTCTGCTCGAACGTAACTTGTAAACTACCGCTAGAATGCCATACGCATATATTTGTCATTCTACTTGCCATACGATCTACGGCAAATGCAAGATATAAAGAAATTGCCCTACAATAATCCTCACCCAAGTTTCGCTGGGATTTGGAAAGATCCTTTCTTATCTCTTCTTTGACTACTTGAATAAGATTGCAAAACGTGGAAACCGCAGTAAATTGTCTTTTAGTAAAAAGGTCTTTAAATTCTGTAATGCCATAGCCAACTGGATTGATATATCCCGGGTAATACCCGAGTTCCCCATTTAATGAATCATCGCAATTAGCGGAAAATGCTGTCTCAACTTGTTCATCTGTAGGATCTAAATAAACCCGACCATGTTTACCTAATGCCACGATTGCAACAAGCCTATATCCAAATCTCTTTTCTTTCCCCTCCTGACGAATATATGGAAATTTTATAGATTCATTACATACAACACATTTTGCTCCTGCGCGGTTTATCGTTCCTGGTCTAGAGCTCTTACCATCCTTAATAATATATCTTATATCTTTTCCAATTATTACTGGTTCAATATGCTTTTCTCTGCCTTTCTTATTACAAATATCAAAACTTCTAATAAGAGGCATGTCGCATCCACATGCAGGATTGGGACATTTTACAGTTCGTGCCCATATCCATGCAATAATAGTAGCTTCTCCTCCCCCTAGCACATCTGGAAGATCAATGGTTGGATACAGTACGCCGATTTTCTCTTGCACTTCTCGTTCCATCCATTTACCATAATAACGAATATCTTCTGCAAGTCCTTCAGCCCCTTTCCATTCTTTTGTCACAAAGCTTTTTTGTTCATATGTTCCGGGATTTATTGGTGCAACCCCTTCAAATTTTGCTGGATACTCTATCATAGCCTTATTAATCAGTACCGCTACTGGATTTAAATCATGTGCATGAACCTCTAGTCCTAATCTTTGTGCCTCATATGGAATAGTTCCACCTCCTGCAAAAGGGTCTAATAATACGGGAGCATTCCCATTAGTATATTTATATATCTCATCCTTCGCTAATTTTATAATGTTTTCATCATTTGAGTTTTCCCACTTTACAAATTCTTCTAATATATCAAAAAGTTTCTGCCTCTCTTTATTTTGCTCCTCTTCTGTAGGATATAATTCTGGATGCGATGAAGGGTCGTCAACCAAGGATGACCATATTACAGCCCTTGCAGCTGCCAGTGGCCGTCTTGCCCACCATAAATGAAGGGTAGACGGGTGCCCATGACGGATCGACTTTTCCCTTGCAGATTCTGTATTTATCTTTTCCAGTGGCAATGCCACCTCAATCAATTTTTTGTTTGCCATATCCTTCTCCTCATTTCTGATACAAGACTTCTGATTCTGCAATCAAATCCTGTATATCATAATTTACACTCGTCGCCGTAAAATCCGGTGCATTCTTAAACGGCTGTTTCAGATAAATCGTGTGCGTATCGCTACCGTCCACTTCCACGATCGCCAGGATAAATTCATCTGGTTTATTGAGTGCCGTCAGGATCTCGTTTTTACTGACGGTAACAGTAGTAGAGCCTTTTGCGCGCCCTTTTACTTCAATAAACCGCAAGGCGTTCGCGTATGCAGCCATGCGCTTCCTCATCCCTTCCGGAACATAAGATTCTACATCATAGCCGCACTTCGACGCGCTCACATCCGTCGGCCGGTATCCCAGCGATGTCTCAATCTGGATAACCGCATTCACAGCTGCGTACTCAACACTCTGCCTGTCTCCATGTCCGAAGAGATCTCCGGATGGAGTCGCGGTCAGTTTATGAATCAATCCTCTCGGAATCACCAGTGCTCCGCCCGTAATTATCGGCGGCATTGGTGAAATCCTGCGTTCTTTCTCGATTTCCGCCAGGCGGCTCTGCATCCGATTTTCCAGTTCCTCCGCCCGCCTTGCTGCCAGCTTTGAATTCAGTCTGGAATTTGTTTTGCCTGCTGCTTCTTTTTGCGCAAGATCCCCAGCACGAAAATCCCAATATTGAATCTCCGCTGTCAGACGGTCTTTGACAGCTTTTTCAGTTTTATCCAGCATTGCTTCCTTACGGTTTTTTACCTCCGCAAAATGTTCGGGGATCAAATGCTGGATCGCATAACCCTTTGCAATTCCTTCCACATCCTTACACAGCCAATCCTGTGATTTCATCCAGTCATGAACCGCTTTGTACTCTTCATCCGTTGCTGCCCGATAATCCAGATACGGCGCATACCCGGCACCTGATGCAGAACCATCCTTTTTGATCTCCACAAAATGAACATGTTTGGAAATCGTCCTCCGGGTTCCGTCCTTTAATGTCACACCATCCTGGACCGCATCCTCTATGTAGAAAAGAAGCCTTGCCTCCTCACTGAAATCACTGTCATCAATAAACACTGCGCCGCGTTTCATAACATCCACATTCTTTTCCCGGATCAGGTCAATCGTCGCTTCCAGAAGCGGATGCCCCGGACAGATCAGTTCCGCCTGTGCCTGTCCCGGAATCACACAGTATTCCTTGTCAAAGCAGACTCTTTCGTACCGTTTTAAAACAGGTTCTCCATAGCCAATCTGCATATCCCGGCTGCGCACCGCATACGGGACAGATGTGATCTGATATCGTCCGGATTCCTTCTTACGGATCTTTCCTCCAAGTGACTGGAAGGCTTCCAGGAAAAATGATTCAATAAAATGCGGCTGCAGTTTGTGCGCTTCGATGCGCTCCATATCTTCGCGGATCGCATTGACGGAATGAACGTCCATCACATCATCCGTCAGAGCCTGTTCTTTGATCAGCTCCTTAAATTTATCCGGATTCATGGAATGATCCACGACCTGGTTCAGCCTTGCACGTACTTCTGGATCATTTCCGTACCGCACAGCCTCAATCAGCAGATCCCGCAGGGATTTATTTTCAAAGGACATTTTCCCAAGGATATCAAACACCTTGCCGCCCAGCGCCTGTCGTTCCTCTTCCAGCTTTGCAAACAGTCTCTGGAACACAAAGCCTTCCCTGGTCTCAGATGCCACCAGGTTCCACAGATGACACACTTCTGTCTGCCCGATACGATGAATACGGCCAAATCTCTGTTCCAGGCGGTTCGGATTCCACGGAAGATCATAATTGATCATCAGATGCGCCCGCTGCAGGTTGACACCTTCTCCCGCGGCATCCGTGGCAATCAGGATCCGGACTCCCACATCCTGTTTGAACAGTTCTTCCACTTTCCGTCTCTCATCCCGGAGCATTCCGCCATGAATGGTCACGACAGCTTCATCATTTCCGAGCAAAGACCGTATCTTACCCGCCAGATAATTCAGTGTATCTTTATGTTCGGTAAAGATAATCAGCTTCTCTCTCTGACCATCTTCTCCAAACATTGCCCCCTTATCCTGAAGCAGCCTGGACAGCTCATCCCACTTTCGATCCACACCGCTCGCCCGGACATCATTCGCCATATTTTCCAGACGTTTCAGTGTCCGGATCTCCGCTTCCAGTTCCGCGATCGTAGCCGCCGCAGATGCGTGATCCACGACCTGCTCTTCCATCTGCTCCTGCTCCTCTGCGGGCAGATCATCCTCATCCATATCATCCCATTCGGAATTCCGATATTCCGCAGCTCTCTTCCCCAGCCGCTCCTCAGCAAGCCTGTGTTCCAGGCGCTCGCGTCTGCGGCGAAGGGACTGATAAATAGCTTCCGGAGAGGACGCCAGACGGCGCTGCAGAATCGTCAGCGCAAATCCGACTGTATTTTTACGTTCATTATTCAGATTGTCCGCACGGTTAAACTCTTCCTGCACATATTCCGTCACAGCCTGGTAAAGCTTCGACTCCTGTGGAGAAAGACTGTAATTAACCGTATAGGCAATACGCTCCGGGAACAGAGGCTTGCCATCAAATTTCAACAATTCTTCTTTTACCAACCGGCGCATCACATCGCTGACATCTACTGCCTGCTGCGACGAATGATGCGTTCCCTCAAAGCGATCCGGATCCACCAGCGACAAAAACAGATGGAAATCCTCTTCTTTTCCATTATGCGGCGTTGCAGTCAGGAGCAAAAAGTTCCTTGTAATATTCGATAACAGCCGCCCCAGTTGAAAGCGTCTGGTATATTTGACTTCTCCTCCCCACACCGTCGCAGACATTTTGTGTGCCTCATCGCACACAATCAGATCCCACTCGGAAACCTTCAGCTTCTCCTGCAGTTCGTCATTCCTGGCCAGCTTATCCAATCGGCAGATACAGCGATCCACTTCCGTAAAAATATTTCCGGTTACGGCGGACTCCATCCGGTCATTTGTCAGAATTTCAAATTTCAGATGGAACTTTGAAAAAAGCTCATCCTGCCACTGCTCCGCCAGACTTCCAGACGAAACAATCAGGCATCTTTTCAAATCACCCCTGGCCATCAGTTCCTTAATGTACAGGCCGGTCATAATCGTCTTTCCTGCACCTGGATCATCCGCCAGCACATAGCGCAGCGGCACTCTCGGCAGCATCTCCTGATAAACTGCGGAAATCTGATGAGGGAGCGGCTCCACTGCCGACGTATGTACAGCCAGATACGGATCAAACAAATGCGCCAGACTGATACGGTATGCCTCCGATGCCAGCTTCATCTGCTCTGCGTCCGCATCGAAGCTCCAGGGCAGATGCTTCGACAGCACTTCAAGTCCCGGCTCGCTCTCCCTGTAAAGCAACTGCGTTCCCGGAACTCCCCGCGTATCTTTATATGTAATTTCCAGCACATTGCTACCATACCACTGAACTGCAACAATGCTGACCGGCTCATTGCCCACAATGCCCTTCACTGTACTTCCGACAGTGATATCTTCTAATTTGTTCATTTTCAGCAATCGCTCCCAGTTTATCAACTTAGCCTTATATTAGCATAACGAATGTACCATAAAACGGACTCAGATTGCGCTCTTCCCGCTTTTTATCCACTCATCCAGCTCCGACCTTTTAAATTTCCACAGCTTTCCAACCTTATGTGCCGGAATATCCGTTTTCTTTATCCAGTTTCGCACTGTATCTTTTGTAACACCCATATATGCAGCGGCTTCTTCCAGATTAATCCAGTTGTCCTGATACACTTCGCTCATATTTCCGTCTCCTTAAAAAATTTCAACGTGCCACTAACCTACACTATACCAGACATGGCTTCCTTTCGTCAACTTGTTTTCCTATGATTTGATGGTAATTTGGGTTGATTTTCATAATTGTTTTGTTGCATTTCAACAAAACAATTAAGCAAAAACACAGTAAACCCTCACATCTATTTGTTTCCACCACGAAGACAGCGCTACCGGGTTCTTCCGATAGCGCTGCTCCCTATGCCTGTATTCTCTTTCCACCGCTGCGTCTGCCGTTCATCTGATACCTGTCATGCTTGCGGATGTTCCTTATCGCCTGCCGCAGAGTATTGCTCCGTCCGTGTTGATGATAGGGATGGGAAATCTTGTGTTTATGAAATATCACGCAGCTTCCCGGCAGCGGATATTCCGGATTATGGATATACCACACATGCCCCGTGTTCTTTGACATTACCGTAACATCATAATCATCCACATGGATGATGGCAAAATAATCCGGATCCAGGCATTGTAAATCTTCCTTATGAAACATTCTCTGTCCTCTCTCTGAAATACTGCTCCAGAGCCTTTTCCAGAACTCCCGGCACATCTGCCGCTGCTGTATCTGAAAAATATCTCCGGAATGTCTCTGCCGACAATTTTACACTGACCATAGCTTTCTGCTTTTTCGGCTCCTGCCGGAACGCCTCCTCTGCATTTTCTTTTGTAATTTTCCCGGCTAATTTTCTGAATCCCGCTGCCTGTTTTGCCTGAATCTTCCGTCCTTCTGCCTCAGATGTACGATGAATCAGTTTCTGTTCCTCATCTGATAAATAGGACAGATCCACTGCCGCCACCAGTGGCAGCGCTCCGGTGTCCACAGCAGCCTTAAATTCCGGGATCAGCTTATCCAGCCGCATATAGCGGGCGATATTTCTTCCTGTCATCCCATACTCATCACCAAGCCCGTCGCGGCTTCTCTGAGACTTGTGGACATCATGTCCACAAGTCCCGCTCATGTCTTCCAGTGCAGCGATTTCACACAGGATATCATTCCGTTTTCCCTGACTGCTGATCTTCTCGTAACGCTCTGTCAGGACCGCCGCCTTTTCCGATGGAAGCAAATCCGCAAAGGACCTCTGCACAAGATTTATCTCAATCACATAGACATAAGCATCTTCCTCTGACAGTCCATCCTTCACAATCGCCGGAATCTCTTTCAATCCTGCCAGTCTGGCTGCATTTGCCCGATTATGTCCCGCCAGCATTTCATATCCGTTTTTCTCCACCCGCACAATCACCGGATTCAGGATCCCGTGCTCCCGGATGCTTTCCACCATGTCCTCCAGGCGTTCCCCTTCATAGAGGCGGAATGGATGGTCATGAAACGGTTTAATCTTTTCAATCGGAAGCATCATAATTTTATTCTGCGCCACGGCCTCTTCCACAGCCATATCCTCAGTCAGCAGATCCAGCGCATCCTGAAACACCTTCCTTTTCGGTGCATTCGCTTTCATTTCCGACCACCTCCCTCGCCAGATTTCGATATGCTGTACACGCCTTGCTCCCCGGAGCATATTCCAGAAGCGGCTCACTGTAATAAATGGATTCTCCCACCTTAACTGTATTCGGGATCACGCTCCGGAAAATGCGGATCTGTCCCTCAAAAGTCTCTGTCATCTGCTCCGTGATCACTTTGCAGAGGTTTGTTCTGGCGTCACACATGGTAAGCAGAATCCCCACAATTTCCAGCCTGTCATTCAGGCGGCTCCGCTGTCTCTGCTTCTATCCGCGTGATCGTCAGCTTTCCATCCTCACACTGCACCTGGATCTGTGTCCCGATTTCAAACCCCATCATTTCCAGCCACTGTCCTTTGAGCGTGATCGTCGGCGTCGCCTTGTACTTATATCCGCTCTGCTCATAAACCTTCATGTTTCTCGTCGTTTTCACATTTCTCGTTGTCATAGATTTGGCTCCTTTCAGATTTTTATTTTTCGTAGAATTTCGGATGTTTCACAGTTCCCATTTTCCCATGCCGTTTTTCATGCGCACTCCCATAGGCACCACCTCCTCCAAGCGCTTTCCGCATACGAAAAAAGCTGCTGACACGTAATTTTCTTACGCATCAACAGCTTCCGCTTTGATTCAGTGTACTATTTTCAACATTTATTCAGGTTTTTCTTTATTTTCTGCGTTATCCCTGATCCGGTAATAATCTTCCATATCAATCCCGATCTTCACCGTAGCGTCAGGTTTCGGCAGACGGTGGTTGCCCAAGAGACACACAGTCTCGACGTGAACTGTCTGACAAAAATTATCGACCGACCTGACCCTCTCCAGCCGGTACCCGCCCTCACACAGCATCTTCAAATCCCGCGCCAGTGACTTCGATTCGCAGCTCACATACACGATCCGTTCCGGCGCCATCTGAAGAATCGTCTGCAGCAGTCTGCCGTCACACCCTTTCCGCGGCGGGTCCACCACGATCACATCGGCACAGGCCTGTCTCCCTGCCTGCGCCTCTTTCTCATAAAACTCCGGCAATACCTCCTCCGACTTTCCCACGAAAAACTCCGCGTTCGTGATTCCATTCAACGCAGCGTTTCGCCGCGCATCCTCAATCGCCTGCGGCACGATCTCCACGCCATAGACCTTCCGCGCCCGCTGCGCCAGAAACAAAGAAATTGTCCCAATTCCGCAATAAAGATCCCAGACCGTCTCTGTTCCGTGCAGGTCTGCATATTCCAGCGCCAGTCCGTACAGCGCCTTCGTCTGCACCGGATTCACCTGAAAAAAGGAGACCGGTGAAATCTGATATTTTATATTTCCAATGTAATCCGTGATAAAAAGCTGTCCCCAGAGAAGCCTCGTCTCTGCACCGAGAATCACATTGTTCCGCGCCGTATTGATATTGACGGAAATGCCTGTCATCCCCGGCAGGGCAGTAAGTTCCCTGATTAAATCCTTTTGATGCGGCAGTTCCTCCTTATACAGCAAATCCGTCCCGTTCGGCAATTTCTTTTCATGCGGCTGCTGCATCCCGTTCGGCATTTTCTTTTTATGCGGCTGCTCCGTCCCGTTCGGTAATTCCATTTCATGCGGCTGCTCTATCCCGTTCGGCGCTTCCTCTTTATGCGGCTGTTTGCTCCCGTTAATAATCAGGCAGACCATGACCTCCCGCGTACGGAAGCCGTACCGTATCAGCACATGGCGGACCAGCCCCTGTCCCGTCCTCTCGTCGTAAGCGCTCACATGGTATCTTTCCATATACGCAATCACGATATCCAGTATGTCACGATTTACCGGCACGCCCAGCGCACAGTCACGGTTGGGAATGATGCAGTGCGAGCGTTCCGCGTAAAAACCGGTGATAATCTTTCCGGTTTTGTCTGTTCCGACGGGAAACTGTGATTTATTTCGATAATGAAACGGTTCTTCCATTCCGATGATGGGTTCCATGGGAATCTGTTCAAAACCGCCGACCCGGCGCAGATTGCTTTCGACCTTGTGTTGTTTAAACTCCAACTGCTTTTCATAAGAAAGCGCCTGAATCTGACAGCCGCCGCACTGACGGTAATACCCGCAAACCGGCTCCGCGCGATCAGGTGATGGTATAAGGATCTCCGTCAGCCGGGCAAAAGCATAGGTCTTCTTCGGCTTCACCACCCTGACCCGCACCCGGTCTCCGATCACGGCGTCCTTTACAAATACAATGATGCCGTCCTTTTTCCCGACCCCCGCGCCGTCCACGCTGATATCCTCTATATCCAGCACTAATTCATCGTTTTTTTTCAGCGGCATTCTGTTCTTTAGATTTTCCCTGGTACATCTCTCATCGGAGCAGTTCCCGACGGAAGAATTCCCACCGGGCTTTCCTGCGGTCCCGCCGGTCTGTCTTATCTCCGCGACATCATTTTCCCCTGATACATATTCCCCGTTTCCCTTCATCGGCATTCTCTTACCCCTCATTTGCAGAACGCTGGCGCTCCTTTTCCCAGCCGCGGATCTCCCGGCCTGCCGGCCTCTGTGCCGACACGCTGCTTCCCCGGCTCCGGCCGTTCAGACTTCTTCTTCTTCGCTTCTCCGGTTCCGGCCGTTCAGGCTTCTTCTTCGCATCCCCGGCTCCGGCCGTTCAGACTTCTTCTTCGCTTCCCGTCCTCCGGATATTCGACTCAAACAGGCGGTTATAACCCTGCCACTCCAGATTCCCGGCCGGGACCGATGCCAGCGCCTCCTTCATCGTCTCCAGCTTCGCATCGGCATTATCCGCAAAATTCAGAGCCAGCGCCTCCGCCAGCGCCGGTTTCTTCGGAGAGCCGAATTCCAGTTCTCCGTGATGCGACAGGATGCAGTGCAGCAGTTCCGATGCCATTCGCTTCGGGAATCCGTCAATCACGTCAATATGTTTCTGAATCTCCATGCTCCCGATCACGATATGTCCCAGAAGCTGGCCGTCGTCCGTATAGTCATTCGCCGGAAACACGGACAATTCCATCAGTTTCCCGATGTCATGGAACATGGCGGCGCACAACAGCAGATCCCGGTTCAGCATCGGATACATTTTACAGTAAAAATCACAGATCTGTGTCACATGCAGCGTGTGTTCCAGAAGGCCGCCCACGAAACCGTGATGCACGCTCTTCGCAGCGGAATGAAACTGAAACCGCTTTGCAAAATCCTCATCACCGAAAAAGGACTCCGCCAGCTGCCTCAGATAAGGATTTTTCACACACCCGATGTATGCCGTGAGCTGCTCATACATCTGCGGGATATCATTCTCACTGGTCGGCAGATAATCTTCCGCGTGAACCTGACTGTCATCCACGCGCCGGACACGGCGGACGTTCAGCTGCAGGTTCCCCTGGAAACTGGTCACATCGCCCATCACATAGACATAATCCAACGCCTGAAAATCCTCAATGCCGTTTGAATTTACATCCCAGATCTTTCCGTCCAGAGTCCCGGTTTTGTCCTGTAAAACCAGTGAATCATACGGCTTACCCGCTTTCGTCAGAAACGTCTGCTTCTGTTTGCACAGGTAAATCTCCGAAATCCTCTCTCCCTCTCTCAATGTCTCTATATACTTCATACTCTATCCTCGTCTTTCTGATAAGCAATGTCAAAAACACTTTGCTTTTGTAATGATCAGGAAAACTATTCCTGTCAAAGAAAAATCAACTCTTCACATTATACGTTTTCCTCCGCCGCGTTGCAACCGGTAATTCTTCCATTCTCAAAAGTTTTGTGATACAATGAGCGCAAGCGAGAAGAATGCGCTTGCGCATTCGGCGAACGGCGAAATGCGATCATGAATCGCAGATTCATGATTCAATCAGCCTCACAAATCAGGAAAGACATATGAACCAGAAAGCATTACGAGTTTTAGAATATGACAAAATCATCGCGCTCCTGGCCGATCAGGCCAGTTCTGACGCCGGCCGCACTCTGTGTGAAAACCTTCGTCCGATGACCGACCCTGACCAGATCAGCCGGGCGCAGGCGGAGACAAAGGATGCGCTGGAGCGGATCTTTCGCAGAGGCGGGCTCTCGTTTCGCGGCCTGAAAAATCCCGGCTTTCAGATGAAGCGTCTGGCAGTCGGCGGATCGCTGAACATTGACGAGCTGCTGATGATCGCAGAGCTTCTGGAAGTGACCAGACGCGCGAAGACCTTTGCGCGGGACTCCCGCGGAAACTCCCCCCGCCCTGCCGCCGGCAGTCATGCCGCTCCGCAGGACGATGTGCGGAGTTCACATAACAACACTCCTGCGCAGACGCAGACCAAACACGCTGCCTCCCATGCCCTGCCCGCTTCACAGGTCTCTCAAAACAACACCGCCGCGCAGCCCGCTGCGCCGGATCCCCCCGCGGATTCCCTGGATAAGATGTTTGACGCCCTTGAGCCGCTGACGCCCTTGCGGGAGGAGATCATCCGCTGCATCCCCGGTCCCGACGAGGTCAGCGACGAGGCCAGTCCCGCGCTCCGCAGCATCCGGCGAAAGATTCGCGGCATCAATGACCGGATCCACGAAGCCATGAACAGCCTCTTAAACAGCGCTTCCGTGCGCACATATCTGCAGGACGCCGTCATCACCATGCGCGGCGACCGCTACTGTCTGCCTGTTAAGGCCGAGTATAAAAACCAGGTGCCCGGCATGATCCACGATCAGTCCTCCAGCGGCTCCACCCTGTTTATCGAACCGATGTCTGTCGTGCGTCTGAACAACGACATGAAAGAAGCCATTTTAAAAGAAAAAGAGGAGATAGAAGCGGTTCTGGCGTCCTTAAGCAGTCTCGCCGCGGAACATATCCCGGAGATCACACAGAATTACAGGGCGCTCACAGACCTGGACTTCATCTTCGCCCGCGCGAAGCTGGCAAAGCTGCAGAACGCCATGCAGCCTTCCTTCAACACCGAAGGACGCATCCGCATCCGCAAAGGGCGGCATCCGCTCCTGGATCCGAAAAAAGTCGTTCCCATCGACATCCGTCTCGGCGAGGAGTTTCACCTGCTCATTGTCACAGGTCCGAACACCGGAGGCAAGACCGTCTCCTTAAAAACACTCGGGCTTCTGACGCTGATGGGACAGTCGGGGCTTCACATACCGGCGGGCGACCGCTGCGAACTCGCCATTTTCAAACAGGTTTACGCCGATATCGGCGATGAACAGAGCATCGAGCAGAACCTGAGCACGTTCTCCTCCCATATGACAAATATTGTTTCCATATTAAAGAAAGCAAACCGCGGGAGCCTCGTGCTCTTCGACGAGCTCTGCGCCGGCACGGATCCGGTCGAGGGCGCTGCACTGGCCATCTCCATCCTGGAACAGCTCCGCCGGAGAGGGATCCGCACCATGTGCACGACGCACTACAGCGAGATGAAGCTTTACGCCATCTCCACGGACGGCGCGGAGAACGCCGGCTGCGAATTCGATGTGGAGACCTTAAGCCCCACCTACCGCCTGCTGACCGGCATCCCCGGGAAAAGCAACGCTTTCGCCATATCGCAGAAGCTAGGCCTGCCGCCGAAGCTGATCGACGACGCACGCGCACGCATTTCTCAGGAAAGCGAAAATTTCGAGGACGTCATCGCAGAGCTGGAAGCGGGCCGCCGCACGATTCAGCAGGAGCAGGCACAGATCAGCCGGACAAAAACTGAAGTTGAAGCCCTGAAAAAACAGCTGGAGGAAAAACAGGAAAAACTGAATCAAAGCCGGGACAGGCTCCTGCGCGAAGCCAGCGAACAGGCCGCCGCGATTTTAAAAGAAGCAAAGGATATAGCGGACGAGACCATCCGCAGCTTCCGTAAATTCGGCAAAGAAAATATCAACACCGCCGGGATGGAGAAAGAGCGCGAAATGGTTCGCAAAAAAATGGAAGCGGCACAGCAGAAAGCCGCCATCCCGAACAAGCCTCAGGAAAACACAAACATCCCGAAAAATCTCCGCAAAGGCGACACCGTAAAAGTGCTGAGCATGAACATGAAAGGAACCGTCCACACCCTGCCGGACGCAAAAGGAAACCTGTCCGTGCAGATGGGCATCCTGCGCTATCAGGTCAATATCAGAGATCTGGTTCTGGTCGAGGAGGATAACCTGGCCGCGGCACGCGCACCCAGAACGGACGCCGGACGATTGAAAATGTCAAAGTCGCTCTCCGTCTCCCCGGAGATCAACCTGATCGGCATGACGGTCGCGGAGGCGATCCCCGCCCTGGACAAATATCTGGACGACGCATATCTGGCACATCTAAAAAGCGTCCGCATCGTCCACGGCAAAGGAACCGGCGCCCTGCGAAACGCCGTCCACAGCCATCTGAAACGCCAGAGCCATATCGCCGACTATCACCTCGGCGAATTCGGCGAGGGGGACGCGGGCGTCACCATTGCGGCTTTCAATTAAACCAGACGTGTCACCATGGCGGCTTTCGGTTAAATCAGACGTGTCACCATCGCAGCTTTCGATTAAAGCAGACGTGTCACCGTCGCGACTTTCGGTTAAAGCAGATATACCTGCGGATTCACGCAGCGCCGGGAGGCGCTTCCTGCGCCGCCATCATACTGTACAGTATGTTTTCTGACAGGCAGGAAACATCACTCCATCGAACATAAGGAGAATGCCCCATGATTACGAAACAGAAAATTTTAATCGTAGATGACGACGCGAACATTGCGGAACTTATCTCCCTGTATCTCATCAAGGAATGTTACGACACCCGCATCGTTTACGACGGGGAAGCCGCCCTGGAAGAATTCAGAAATTACCGGCCGAACCTGATCCTGTTGGATCTGATGCTCCCCGGCATCGACGGTTATCAGGTCTGCCGGGAGATACGCGCGCATTCCAACACACCCATCATCATGCTCTCCGCCAAGGGCGAAGTATTCGATAAGGTGCTGGGGCTGGAGCTCGGCGCGGACGACTATATGATCAAACCATTCGACTCTAAGGAAATGGTCGCACGGGTAAAGGCGGTTCTCCGCCGTTTCCAGCAGACCACTCCGGCAAAGCCGGAAAACGAGATCAAATGCGTCGAGTATCCCGATCTGGTCATCAACCTGACAAACTACTCCGTCCTGTATAAAGATCAGATCATCGATATGCCTCCGAAGGAACTCGAACTGCTGTATTTTCTGGCCTCCTCGCCGAACCAGGTATTTACCCGCGAGCAGCTGCTGGACAATATCTGGGGCTATGAGTATCTCGGCGACACGCGGACCGTGGACGTCCACGTAAAGCGCCTCCGCGAAAAGATCAAAGACCATGAACACTGGGGCATCGGAACTGTGTGGGGCATCGGATACAAGTTCGAGACACGGTAACAAATTCTATCAGGAGACCGCCATGAAAAAAAGACTGCTGCGCCGCGTTGTTTTAGCCTACATCATTTTCTGCGTGATCGGATTTATCGGCACGTCATATCTGACATCCAGAAAGCACTTTCCCTTTCTGCAGGTGACGCTTACCCGCTCCGACCTGCTGGATTACTTTTCTACCGGCTATTATATCATCTATATTATCGTGTGCCTCGCCGCGCTGCTCATCCTCTTTGTCTATGTGTTCAACATCTACCGTTCCATCCACCGGATCGTCGGTCAGGCCGCCGCCTACGCCGAGGGCGATTATGAGACTCCGGCTCCCGGCCACGCACAGGACGAGCTCGGTTTTATCTCGGATGTCATGAGCGGCATGGCGTTGGAGCTGAGTTCCCTGGAGGAGGATCAGCGCAAATTCGTTTCCAATGTTTCACATGATTTCCGCTCCCCGCTCACCTCCATCAAGGGTTACGCAGAAGCGATCGCCGACGGAACGATTCCGGTTGAGATGCAGGGAAAATACTTAAACATCATCGTCTCCGAGACAGAACGCCTCGAAAAACTGACACAGAACCTGCTGGACCTGAATAAATACAGCGCGAAAGGCGCTTACATCGATTACTCCGCATTTGACCTGAACGAAGTCATCCGCCAGACCATCCTCACCTTCGAGGGACGGGCACAGAGAAAAAATATTACATTCTCCCTGAAGCTGTCCGGGACGTCCCTGTATGTGAAAGCCGACTCCGCAAAGATCGAACAGGTACTCCATAACCTGATCGACAATGCGGTCAAATTCAGCCATGAGGATTCTGAGATCGTCATCGAGACAAATACACAAAACGGGAAAGCGTTTGTCTCCATCAAAGATTCCGGCATCGGCATCCCGAGGGACAGCCTGAATAAAATCTGGGAACGTTTTTACAAAACAGATCTCTCACGCGGCAAAGACAAACGCGGCACCGGCCTCGGGCTTGCGATTGTGAAGGAGATCATCCACGCGCACCATGAGAATATCAACGTGATCAGCACGGAGGGCGTGGGGACGGAGTTTATCTTTTCACTGTCGCTGACGGTGCCGGCACAATAATTGCATCTTATGATTATAGCACTTCAGTAAGCGATCATCTTTACACCTGACCCGAATAACCGGAACAAAATTTTGCCATTTTGCGCAAAAAACGTTTATAAGTGCCTAATACATCTCGTCCAATGTAACGAGCCGCAGATTCGTGCCATCATCTTCCCTGATCAGTGATTCCTCAAACCCGCTCTTACTGAACAGATAATAATAAAACCTGTCAAAACCGCCCATGGCGCGCGTGTAATCTTTCATCAGATCCCACTCGCTCCGCGGCATCACTTCATTTCGAAATTTACATGAACCGACAATCGCACTCCGACCTTCTGCCGAAAGAGCGACAATATCAATCTGCGCCTGTTTACGCGTCACCGGATTGCCGCCCCACCACTGGCCGACATTCTGCAGATTTACAGGCAGACCCGAATCATATAACAGAAGATAATCTCTGCACATTCTCTCAAACACAAGCCCCATATAATCGGACAATCGCTGTTCCACAGCGAAAGTATAGATCCCCTCCATCCGGTCAGACACAACCGCAGCCATATTCTTCGGAATGCTTCAATTCCCAGTCTCTTCCGATAAACATGGCATCTCCTCCAAACAGGGCATCATAATATCCTATATGATAATGCCCTGTTTGGATTTTGTCAATGTCCAACTTACAGACCATAAAAATATTTGCTTAAATCATGAGTTGATTCAAAAACAGCTTTGTGGTAATCTATCACCAAACAAGCTTCTTATACCCAATGGCCAGGCATCAGGCAGGAGGTAATTAACATGGGACTCTATTTAAATCCGGGCAATGAGGCATTCCGTAAAATACGGAGCGGTGTATATATAGATAAAACGGGCATGATTGATTACATCAATCGTAAGCGATGAATAACCCGGCGGTTTTACAGCTTTCGGAATCCATGAGAT
>JAJBVI010000126.1 GCA_020859905.1 Lachnospiraceae bacterium
ACGGAAATCAGATATTTCCTGTATCACTTATTTTGACCCTTGTATCATCTATTTACCTTATAACCATATAATAATCAAGGAGGGATGCGCCATGGCAGGCTCAAATCTCGGAACTATATTTAAAATCACCACCTGGGGAGAGTCCCACGGCAAAGGTGTCGGCGTCGTCATTGACGGCTGTCCCGCCGGTCTTCCCCTGTGTGAAGCAGATATCCAGAAGTTTTTAGACCGGCGCAAACCCGGTCAGTCCAGATTCTCGACACCCCGGAAGGAAGCGGACGCGGCCGAGATTCTCTCCGGCGTTTTTGACGGGAAGACGACCGGCACCCCCATATCCATCCTGGTTCGGAATGAAAACCAGCACTCCGGTGATTACAGCGAGATCGCCTCATATTACCGCCCGGGACACGCCGATTATACCTTTGACGCCAAATACGGTTTCCGCGATTACCGGGGCGGCGGACGCTCCTCCGGGCGCGAGACGATCGGCCGCGTAGCCGCCGGTGCCGTCGCATCAAAGATTCTCTCCGGGATGGGCGTTTCCATTCTGACCTATACCCGCTCCATCGGACCGGTCACCATATCTGACGAACGATTTGACCGCTCCGAGATTTCAGCCAATCCGCTCTGCATGCCCGATGCCGCCGCCGCAAAAGCCGCGCAGGACTACCTGGACAGCTGCATACGGAACCAGGACTCTGCCGGCGGAGTGATTGAATGTATCATCACAGGCATGCCTGCCGGTGTCGGAGAGCCGGTTTTCGGCAAGCTGGATGCCCGCCTGGCCGGAGCCATATTCTCCATCGGAGCCGTAAAAGGATTTGAGGTCGGAGCCGGCTTCGAAGCAGCGCAAAAAAAAGGCTCCGAAAACAACGATGCCTTTACCACTGATTCAGAAGGAAACATAACAAAGAAGACAAATCATGCCGGAGGGATCCTCGGGGGGATGAGCGACGGCGATCCCATCATCTTCCGCGCAGCCGTCAAGCCGACGCCATCCATAGCACGCACGCAGCAGACCATACGAAAAGACGGCACGCCCATTGAGATCAGCATCGCCGGCCGGCATGACCCCGTCATCGTCCCCCGCGCCGTCGTAGTCGTGGAATCCATGGCCGCCCTGACACTGACGGACCTGCTCCTCCTCAATATGTCTGCCAGGGTCTGACCCTATCGGTGCGTCCTCATCTGTGCGAAACAGTTTCGGTCCCGCCAGCCGCCCGCCGCAGTATATCAAATTCATCCGCCGCAGGCTGCCCGAGATCCACGTACAGCACCTGCTTCGGATGAGGCGCGGACTCCATCTCCTCCCCATCCCCGTTCAGGATGCGCTTTACCTTTACCTCAATATTATCCCCGTTCGGTTTCATAATCTCGATCATCTCGCCCACGGAAAACTTGTTTTTCTGCTCGATGCGGTACAGGCCGTCTTCATTCTGCCCGCCGGCAATTCCCAGATATGTATATTCCTTTTCATAGGTACTGCTGTCATAAATCTGTGAGGATGCATCCGGTTTTCCGAAAAAGAATCCTGTAGTAAACGGCCGGTACGTACAGTTGGTGATCTGATCCAGATACCAGTCCATATTCTTCACGTAAAGCTCAGGATCCATCAGATAATCATCAATCGCGCGCCGGTATGTGCGCGCCGCCGTCGCCACATAGAGTGCCGTCTTCATCCGCCCCTCAATCTTGAAGCTGTCGATCCCGCTCTCGATCAGTTCGGGGATATGCCCGATCATACACAGATCCTTTGAATTGAAGATATACGTGCCCCTCTCATTCTCATACACCGGAAAATATTCCCCCGGCCGGGTCTCCTCGACAACGGCATATTTCCATCTGCAGGGATGGGTGCAGGCTCCCCGGTTCGCGTCCCGCCCCGTAAAAAAATTGCTGAGCAGGCACCGTCCGGAATAGGAGATGCACATCGCGCCGTGAATGAAGGTTTCCATCTCCAGATCCTTCGGAATGCGGCCGCGGATCCCCTTAAGTTCTTCCAGAGACAGCTCCCTCGCCGTCACCACGCGCTTCGCGCCCAGCGCATGCCAGAACAGAAATGTTCCGTAGTTTGTATTATTTGCCTGCGTACTGATATGGATATCAATCTCCGGACAGACCTCCCGGGCAATTGAGAACACACCGGGATCAGATATGATCAGGGCATCCGGTTTCATGGGGCGAAGTTCCTCAAAATAAATCCTGACCCCCTCGAGATCCTCATTGTGCGCCAGAATATTCGCTGTGATATACACCTTTGCCCCGTGTTCATGGGCAAATGATATCCCCGCCCCGATCTCCTCCATGGAAAAATTCTTTGCTTTCGCGCGGAGCCCGTAGACCTCCCCGCCGATGTAGACCGCGTCCGCACCGAATATCACCGCCGCCTTCAGCACCTCGAGGCTGCTCGCCGGAACCAGAAGCTCCGGTTTCTTTTTATTCACCATTCCATACTCCTGACAATTGCAGCACTCTATTCGGCAAGCACCGTTCCTGCCGCACCCGCCCCATGCATTCCCTGCCGCACCCGGCTGCTCACTGTCTGCTGCCCACTATCCACTAACCACTATCCACTAACCACTACTCCTCACACTGACCGCTCAATGCCCACTACTCCACTATCCACTACTCCTCACACTGACTGCCGCTCCGTCCCCGACCGGCAGCACCGCCGTCGTGAGCAGCGGGTGATGCGTCAGCTCATAGAGATACTCCCGCATCCGTCTGTGGATGGTCCGGTTCCGTCGGGTAACTGCATATTTTGATTCGATGATATCGCCGTCCTGCAGCACATTATCAGAGACCAGCATCCCGCCCGGCGCAAGCAGGCGCATCACTTCCGGCAGGAAATGGATATACTGCCCCTTCGCCGCGTCCATGAAAACAAAATCATAGCACCCGCTCAGCGACGGCAGAATATCCGCGGCATCGCCCTCCAGCAGCGTAATCTGCCCGTCTCTGCCCGCGCGCACGAAGTTCTCCCTCGCAGCCGGGATCCGTTTTTCATGATTTTCAATCGTGGTGATCCGAGACGGCACCGGATCATATTCCGCCATAAACAGTGCGGAAAAACCGACTGCCGTCCCCACTTCTAAGATGTGTTCCGGGCGGCTGACCGCCAGCAGAACCTTCAAAAGGCTCTGCATCTCGCGCCGGATGACCGGCACATGCCGTTCCCGCGCCTCACGCTCGATTTCTTCCAGAATCGGCGTATTCTCTCCGCCGAGGGAATTAATAAACACCGCAAATCTCTCATTTACAATCATGGCTCTGCACTTTCACAGCACGGATTCAAACTCCAGGCTTTCGATCAGCTCACGGTTCACGTTCTGCACGATCCGGCACACCGCTACCTCCGCAGCCAGAAACTCCCGCGTCACCGGATCGCCATATAAATCTCCGTAGTCCTGCATCAGCCGGTCCGATTCCGAGAACAGATCAATCTGCTCCGCTGCATTCTGAAGCTGATAATTCTTCATCCGGAATTCATTCAGGCACTTTTCCTTTTCCGGATAATCGTGCATCTGACGTCTGATCCGGCGGTATCGCCGGAACTCATCACAGTCCTCCAACGCGTGAACCAGATTTTCTATATTATTTTTTGTCTCCGACATCTGTCCCTACACCTCCATGATGATGGGTATGATCATCGGTCTGCGCATGGTTTTCTTCCATACATACTCACTGACCGCATCCCGGATCGCCGCCTTGATCCTGCCCCAGTCTGTAACGCCTTGGTCCGCCAGATCAAACACTGCCGTGTTCAGCACCTCCTGCATTTCATCCATCAGGCTCTCAGATCCGCGCACATACACAAATCCTCTGGATACGATGTCCGGTCCCGCCAGAACCTGTCCGGATCCCGATTCCAGTGTCAGGACAATAATGATAATGCCGTCCTCCGCCAGATGCTGGCGGTCGCGCATCACAATATTGCCCACGTCTCCGATCCCGAGTCCGTCTACAAACACGGAACCGGCCGGTACCTTTCCGGTCACCTCCGCACCGTTCTCATCAATCTCCAGGACATCTCCGGATGAGATCATCAGAACATTTTCTTTTGGCATGCCGAGTTCCAGCGCCAGCTGTGCCTGCGCCTTTCTGTGTTTGAACTCACCGTGGACGGGTATCGAATACGTCGGATGCAGCAGGCTGTAGATCAGCTTGATCTCCTCCTGGCAGGCATGTCCGGATACATGGGTATCCTGAAAGATGACATCCGCGCTCAGGCGATACAGCTCATTGATGATCCTGGAGACAGCCTTTTCATTTCCCGGAATCGGATTCGAGCTGAATACGATCAGGTCATTCGGGCTGATCTTGACCTTTCTGTGTGTGCCGTTTGCCATGCGGGAAAGCGCCGCCAGAGGCTCGCCCTGGCTCCCGGTTGTGATGAGTACCATCCGGTCGTCCGGATAATTTTTTAATTCCTCCACATCGATCAGCGTGTTTTTCGGGATATCCAGATATCCCAGTTCCGAAGCAATGGAAATAATATTTACCATGCTGCGGCCCTCGACTACTACCTTGCGGTCAAATCTGTGCGCCGTATTGATGATCTGCTGCACGCGGTCCACATTGGAGGCAAAGGTAGCGATGATAATCCTCTGTTTTTCATGTTCGCTGAAAATAGCTTCAAAGATCTTTCCGACCTTTTTCTCCGTCATGGTAAATCCGGGCCGCTCGGCATTCGTGCTGTCACACATGATCGCCAGCACACCCTTTTTTCCTAATTCCCCGAAACGCTGCAAGTCGATGGCGTCACCATAAACCGGCGTGTAATCCACCTTAAAATCCCCCGTATGAACAACAATGCCCACCGGGCTGTAGATTGCCAGTGCGGCAGCGTCCTGAATGCTGTGGTTCGTCTTGATAAACTCCACGCGGAAGTCGCCCGCGTTGATGTGCTGCCCGTACTTTACGATCTTACGCCTGACTTTTCCGAGCAGGCCATGTTCCTCCAGCTTATGGTCGATCAGTCCGATCGTAAGCTTCGTCGCGTAGATCGGCACATTGACCTCCAGAAGCACATAGGGAAGAGCCCCGATGTGATCCTCATGTCCGTGTGTGATAAAAAAGCCCCTGACCTTCTCGATATTCTCCTGAAGATACGTAATGACCGGTACACAAAGATCAATACCGTACATGCCATCCTCCGGGAAGGCCAGTCCGCAGTCTACCACAATAATACTGTCTCCATATTCAAAGGCAGTAATATTCATCCCGATGGCTTCCAGACCGCCGAGCGGGATGATGCGCAATTTTAAATTGTCTGATTTTTTCAAAAATACACCTCCGTAATTAAAAATTTCCGTTCCGTTTTGTTTTCAGCAGTGACAGAGAAGACAACCGACTCCGATCCCGATATCCATCGTCCGCAGATCCGCCGGCGACTGTTTTACTCGAATTCGATATCCTCTATAAGTTCGGAAAAAACCTTCATGAGCGCATCCAGTTCCACCGTATCTGTTACCACCTCATAGATGACATCCTCATCCTCTGTCTGTATCTCTTTTAAAATGTATGCCTGTGACTCCTCCTCAAGAGTCTCCGTAATGAGGAGATATGAAACCCCTCCGATACACGTCTGCTCCAGCACATAAAACTCTGATTCTTCGCCCGTCGCCGGGTCTTTCATGGTAACTGTATCCAACAGTTCCCCCTCGAACTGATCCTCCTCCATCCGGTTCTCTTTTATCTGATCCTTTTCCATCTGATCCTCCTGCCGTCATATTTTTATCCAACTCCAAACCTCATGAACCCGTGTTCAGGCTCTGCTCACACCCGGATGGCTCCGGGACGCTTCGTCTGTGTCCGGACAGTGGGGTCTCAGTTTATGCCCGCCGCCGGATGCTCCCTGTCGGAAGCGAGCGAATCCAGATAATTCTGCAGGATCAGTACTGCCGCCAGCTTATCCACATAATCCTTTCGGTTTTCCCTGCGGATACCGCCTTCAATCATGGCATGCTCGGCCATAACGGTCGTCAGGCGCTCATCGGCCAGAGTCACCTCCAGCCCGGTTCTCTTTACAAGCATATCGCGAAACTCCAGGGTCTTTCCGCAGCGCTCGCCCTCCGTGTTATTCATATGCTTCGGATACCCCAGAACAATCTGCCCCACTTCATATTCCCGAATCAGCTCATCAATCCGGGCCAGCGTCTGCCTCAGCTTCCCCGGTGATTTTCTCCGTATGATCTCGACTCCCTGTGCAGTAAGAAACAAAGGGTCGCTCACAGCAACCCCCACTGTCCTGGAACCGAAATCAAGACCCATGATCCTCATCCGGCGCTCCTCTATTCCCATGAGTGCTTCTTCACATAATCTTTCAGGATCTCTTCCACCAGCTCATCCCTCTCAACCTTCATGATCAGGCTGCGGGCATTGTTATAACTGGTGATGTATGTAGGATCGCCCGACATGATATAACCGACAATCTGGTTGATCGGATTATATCCTTTCTCAAGCATCGCCTTGTAGACAACCTCAAGGACATCCCCGACCTTCAGTTCCGGTGCCTTTTGAACTTTAAAATACTGTGTGCGGTTTACGTCCTGCATCGTTTTATCCTCATATCTGTAAAATTTGTGACTGATCCCGGCTGCGAACTGTCACATGCTCATCTGAACCCATTTTATACGATAAGGCGAAAAAATTCAACCATCTTTATTCGGTTTCTGAGCGATTCATCGGTACAAATCCATGTTTTTACGTATTCCGGGGTAAATCCTTCATAATAATTCCGCCCGTTTACCGTCACAGGTTCCTCAAACAGAACCTCCACCTTCCGCCCTTCATACCAGGAGACAAACCGCTCCTTCATCTCTTCCGAGACCTTAAGAAGTTCCCTGCTCCGTTCTGCTTTGATCTGTTCGGTAAGCTGCCCGTCCATGCGCGCAGCCGCCGTTCTGCTCCGTTTCGAATACTTAAACACGTGAATTTCATAGAAAGAAACCCGTTTCACAAAGGCGCAGGTCTCGGCAAACTCCTCCCGGGTCTCTCCCGGAAATCCGACAATTATATCTGTCGTCAGAGCCGGATGCTCATAGTATTTCCGCAAAAGCCCGCATTTATCAAAATATTCTTCGGCTGTGTATCTCCGGTTCATTCGTTTCAGCACGGTATTGCTGCCGCTCTGGAGAGAGAGATGAAAATGCGGACATACTTTATTCAGTCCCGCCAGTTCCCGCACAAAGGATTCCGTGATAACGCCCGGTTCCAGCGACCCGAGACGGATGCGCCGAATCCCCTCGACCGCATGCAGCTCCCGGATCAGGTCAATCAGCGCACAGCCGAGATCCGTGCCGTATGAGCTTAAATGGATCCCGGTCAGGACAATTTCCTGATACCCGTTTGCGGCCAGCTCCCTCGTCTCCCGGATGACGTCCTCCGGCTGACGGCTGCGCACACGCCCCCTGGCATAGGGAATGATGCAATAACTGCAGAACTGGTTACAGCCATCCTGCACTTTTAAAAAAGCGCGGGTATGCTCCGCCGGATGGCTTACTTTTAAATTCTCATACGCCGGATCCGGGCGATTGAGATCGGGAGACATAAACACTGCCTGTTTCGCCAGGCATTTCCCCGATTCCGATGTGCAGCTCTCCTCCTGTTCTGACGCACAGTTCTTCTCCGGATCCGGCACACTGCTCTCATCCGGTTTCCGCGCACGGCTCTCCTCAAACTCCCTGATGATCGCAGCCAGATCCTGTTTTCGATTGTTTCCGATTATAATATCTATGGCCGGATCCGATCCCGCCTGCTCCCGCGAAGTCTGAACGTAGCATCCCGCGGCCGCAATGATCGCGTCCGGGTTCTGTTTCCTTGCCCTGTGCAGCATCTGCCGCGATTTGCGGTCCGCGACATTTGTCACAGAGCAGGTATTGATCACATACAGATCCGCCTTCTCGTGAAACGGAACGATCTCATACCCCTCCGCTTCGAGCATCTGCCGCATGGCTTCTGTTTCATATGAATTTACCTTACATCCGAGACTGTGGAGTGCTGCACGTTTCATCACTTCATTTCCTCTTCATCTGATAAACGGACCTGTCTGCCGGCGCAGAGATCCATTTAAAAATCGCTGCGCGATGGAACTTTCTCCTGTGTAATTTACGTCATCATACGTACTTCGCGGCAAGTGCGAAGTACTGTTCTGAATAGTTGCTTTTTTCTAAGATTCCACATCATGTTTATTGACTTTTGTCTGGAATAAAGTTAATATACATGCTAAAGCAACACACAACCTGCATATGGGAGGGCTGACATCATGAAGAAAGTAATGGTATCCTTAAATTCCATCGACAGAGTGAAAACCTTTGTAAAGGATGTCTCTCAGTTTGATTGTGACTTCGATCTGATCTCCGGGAGATATGTCATTGACGCGAAATCCATGCTCGGCATATTCAGTCTGGATCTGTCGAGGCCCATCGAACTCACCATCCACGCTGACGATGAGACAGCAGATGAGATCATCGACACACTGAAGATGTATCTGGATCAATAGCCTGACAATGGTTTTTTCACTGTCTCTGTTCCGGATCCCGGGCTCTCCTCTCCCGTTTGCGGCGGGAGAGGTTTTTTGTCATTATGCTCTTTTATTCCACTATGACTGTCTCCGCCGTCCGGATGGCTTCCGCCACCATCTCACTGATCTTCTCGCTCAGGTTCCGCTCGGACCGCCGGATAATGTTGACATTCGGCTTCGTCACGGGATGCTTCGCCACAAAGATCGTACAGCAGTCCTCATAGGGAAGTATGGATGTCTCATAAGTATCAATTTTCTCCGCGACGGCGATAATATCATTTTTGTCAAACGCAATCAGCGGACGGTACACCGGCAGGGTACACACCTCATTGGTCGCCATGAGAGATTTCATGGTCTGGCTTGCCACCTGGCCGATGCTCTCTCCGGTCACCAGGCCGAGACAGCCGTCCTCTTTCGCGAAATGCTCCGCGATCTTCATCATATAACGCCGCATAATGATCGTCAGCTCGTCATGCGGACATTTGTCGTAAATATATAACTGAATCTCCGTAAAATTTACAATGTTTAACCGGATCGAACCGCTGTAGCGGGCGATGATCTTCGCCAGCTCCACCACCTTCTGCTTCGCGCGTTCACTCGTATAAGGCGGAGCATGGAAATATGTGGCTTCCAGGGCTACGCCGCGCTTTGCGATCATATATCCCGCCACCGGGCTGTCGATCCCGCCGGACAGAAGAAGCATCGCCTTTCCGGCAGTTCCCACAGGCATGCCGCCGGGTCCCGCGATCTCCTCCGAGTAAATATTGACTCTGCCGCGGATCTCCACGTGCAGCCGGATCTCCGGATGGTGAACGTCCACACGCATCCCGGGATACGCGTTCAGGATCCTGCCGCCGAGTTCGGCATTGATTTCCTGGGAATCCATGGGGAAACTCTTGTCCGCCCGTTTGGTGAAAACCTTAAAACTTTTATTTTTGTCCGGATATACGGCATCAACGTAAGACAGGACATCGGCCGCCAGCTGCTCCGGGTCGCGAAGCTCCACCTGCCGCATCGGGCAGACAGCGACAATGCCGAACACGCGCGTCAGGGCAAGAACGGTGTCATCGTAATCATAATCACCCTTTGCCTCCACATAGACGCGGCCGCGTTCGGAGGTAATCCCGAACTCGCCTTCCACAGATTTCAGAGCCAGGGCAATCTGCTGTATCAGAGCATCCTCAAACACATGGCGGTTTTTCCCTTTGATGCCGATTTCTCCGTACTTTATCAAAAATGAACGAAACATGGGTCTGCCTTTCTTTTTAAAACCTTCTGTATTTTCTGAGCAGAGGCAGGAGTTCGGAAAGTGCGTCCAGAGTACAGTCCAGTTCCTCCCTCGTCGTATGTACGCTGAAGCTGAACCGGAGCGTGGATTCCTGATGCCTGCTGTCCAGCCCGATAGCGGCCAGCGTGCTGCTGTCGGACGGATGGCCGGAAGCGCAGGCGCTTCCCGCGGACACGTAAATACCTCTGTCCTCCAAGGCATGGAGGAGTACTTCGCTTCTCACCCCCGGAAAACTGGCGCTGACGATGTGAGGGGCGCTGTCCCTGCCTGTTTTCCCGTTGACGGATACATCCTCCAGCTCTGTCAGCCGTTCCGCAAAATATTCCTTAAGCTCATACATACGGTCCGTCCCGGCATCCAGATCCTCATATATCTCCCGCGCGGCGATGCCCATACCCGCAATGCCGGGCGCGTTAATGGTGCCGGAGCGCATATCCTTCTGCTGTCCGCCGCCGAACAGGATGGGGCGGATCTTTGTCTTCTCCCTGATATATAAAAAACCTATGCCCTTCGGTCCGTGTATCTTATGGGCGCTGACCGAAAGTAAGTCAATGTTCATTTTTTTCGGTAAGATGCGGAATTTCCCGTAGGCCTGCACCGCGTCCACATGAAAAACCGCCGCCGGATTCCGTTCGTGAATCAGATGCCCCGCATCTGCGACCGGCTGCAGGGAACCGATCTCATTGTTCACCATCATGATCGAGACAAGAATCGTATCGTCCCGCAGGGTATCCGAGAGTTCCTCCAGGGATATCTCCCCGTCAGCGTCCACGGACAGCCAGGAAATCTCAAAACCCTGCTCCTTAAGAAACAACATGGTGTTCCTGACCGACGGATGCTCGATCGCCGTGGTGATGATATGGTTCCCGCTCCGGCGATTGGCAAATGCGGTGCCGAGAAGCGCGAGATTATTGGATTCCGTTCCGCCTGAAGTGAATATGATCTCCTTTTCCTTACAGTGCAGAGTTCCGGCAATATCGGCCGCGGCGGTCTTTACATACCGTTCCGCCTCCACGCCTTTCAGGTGCATGGAGGACGGGTTGCCGTATTCCTCCGTCAGAAGACGCGCCGTCAGATCCGCCGCGTTTTCGGAACACGCGGTTGTGGCTGAGTTATCCAGATAGATCTCCATAGGTCATTCTCCTGTTTCTAACATACTGTTATATCGCAGCGGGCTGCCTTATCCGCCCCTGCCCCCGCGTCCGCACAAGCAGCCTCAGGCATCCTCCAGCGTCAGCATCACCAGCGACATGGCGCAGATGGCCGCCGTGTCAGTGCGCAGAATGCGCCTGCCGAGCGAAATGACATCCATATTCTGTCCGGCCGCGGCGATCTCCTCCGGGGAAAATCCACCCTCCGGACCGATGAAAATGCTGACAGAGCCGGCCGATTTCAACTTCTGCAATGCATCCGCCGTCGCCTGCATTCCCCTCTCATTCTCATAGGGAACGAGACGGACATCGCAGGAACCCGCATATTCGAGCGCTTCCGCATAGTTCATTACCGGATGGATCCGCGGAATCAGGCTGCGTTTGGACTGTTTGGCCGCGCTCTCGCTGATCGCCTGCCAGCGCTTCAGCTTTTTTTCTGCGCGTTTCTCATCCAGCTTCATGACGCAATATTTCATCTCCACGGGTATGATCTCATACACACCCAGTTCGACTGCTTTCTGTATCACATATTCCATCCGCTCACCCTTAGGCAGAGCCTGGAACAGATAGATCCTAGCAGAAAGCTCCGTCTTCGGAACCTCCCCGTCCAGAATGTCCGCCTGCACAAACGCATCGCCCAGCTCGGCGATCTCACAGAAAAAATCCCGGCCGGAAGAGCTGCTGACACGGATTTTCTCGCCGGGCCGCATGCGGAGTACATTTTTAATATGATTGACATCTCTGCCCGTGATCGTCACATATTCTTTCCCGATCTGATGATCTTCTATAAAAAACTGATGCATGGTAAACTTCCATGCGCTGCTGTCGCAGCGCGCCAACATCTATGAAAGCCCATCGCAGTTCTGCATAAGTTCGATTACGGAAATCGAAGATTTTCTATCTCACTTATCCGCAGCGAGCTGCTCCTGCGATGGTCGCCACAGCCTGCGGGCCGTGATGCCGACCCACTCGCCCTGATGAGTTATCTCGACAATCTTAAGACCTGAAGCCTCGATCGCAGTGATAACCTCCTGTTCCTTAAAATCAATGATACCGGAGGCTATAAAGATACCGCCCGGCTTTAAGCACACCGAAATGAACGGTGCCATCGGAATAATCACATCCGCCAGAATATTGGCGACCGCGATATCATACCGCCCCCCACCGACCTTCTCCCGCAGCTGCGCGTCATTGATCAGATTGCCCATATAAAAATCACCCAGCTCTCTCGCCAGATGGTTTACTTCGAAATTCGCGTACGCGGAAGTCAGGCATTCCTCATCAATATCCGTCCCGACCAGATGCCCCGCACCGAGTTTCAGGCTGACAATGGACAGGATACCGCTCCCGCAGCCGAGATCGAGAACCTCGTCGCCCTCCCTCACATACTTCATGAGCTGACGGATGCACAGCTGTGTCGTCTCATGCTTCCCGGTCCCGAATGAGATGCCCGGGTCAATCTCAATCAGAATCCGATCCTCATCCCCGGCTTCCGCTCCCTCCCACGTCGGTCTGATCCGGATGTCCCGACATCCTGAAGCATACGCACCGTCCCGTGTTCCGCTCCCGCCGAAAGCGTTTTCACTCTCCGACTCAGCTTTGATCGTAAACGCGTGGAAAAACTCTTTCCAGTTGTTGATCCAGTCGATATCCTCCGTCTCACTCTCGGTGATCTCGGCGGAACCCACATCCACAAAAGCACGCAGCCCCTCAAGACCCGTCCTTACCTGCGCCAGCAGTTCCGCGTGATCCGCGCCGGCTTCCAGGTAAAAGCTCATGTAACTCACCCCGTCGTCAGGCGGCAGCTCCGGAAGAATATCGATAAACATCTTAGCCGTATCCTCCTCGGTGAGCGGGATCTTATCCTCGATCTCAACGCCCTCAATCCCGAAGTCATCCAGCATGCTGACGACCAGATCCGCTGCAGCCGTGGTCGTCTGTATCGTGTATTTATTCCATTTCACAGTCCTTACTTCTCCCCTCATAACTGTTCAGTACCTTCACAGTTACGCTCACTTATTTTAATGGTTCAGTATAGAAAAGTCAAGAAAAACCCCCGCGGCCGTGTATAAGCATAACCCCCGCGGCCGTGATGCAAAAAAACGCGGCCGTGATGCAAAAATCCCCATCACAAAAAATAATCCCTCACCATGAAAAGCGGTCTGTAAACCATCATTTACAGGCCGCTTTTCTCATTTGTTATTCAGGAGTTCACAATGAAATGTAAATCAGGAATGTTTCATCTCATCAGATATAATACATCATTTCGTCTGACTGCCGGCAGTTCATATACTCCCGCTCCAGATCCGCCAGCGTGACATTCTGCAGCACTTCATCGAGATGCCGGTTTACCTCGTCCACGATCCTGTGCTGTATCGCGTATGCTGCCGTGTTCCCGGAGAATTCCCCGGACAAAATCTCATCGGGCAGATAATAGCTGCCCTCCAGCGCCTCAATGATCGAGGCTGCCGTGATGTGTTCCGGCGACTCACTCAGCAGATACCCGCCCTGCGGACCCTTGACGCTCCGGATAATGCCCGCGCGCCGCAGGGATCCGAACACCTGCTCCAGATACTGCACGGAGATACCGTTCCTCTGGGCAATGCTGTTTAAAGCCACATGTCCTGATTTTGAATATACGGACAGATCAATCAATGCCGTGATCCCGTATCTGCTCTTTTTCGAAAACTTCATAATGTTTTAAATGCCTCATCCAGATCCTGGATGATATCGTCTATATTCTCGATTCCGATGGACAGACGGACCGTGTTAGGCTTAATGCCCTGATCAAGCAGTTCCTCCTGCGTGCACTGGCTGTGGGTGGTGGTAGCCGGATGGATGACCAGCGACTTCACATCCGCCACGTTTGCCAGCAGGGAGAAGATCTCCAGATTGTCAATAAACTTATGTGCCTCCTCCTGGCCGCCTTTGATCTCAAATGTAAAGATGCTCGCGCCGCCGTTCGGGAAATACTTCTCATACAGGGCATGATCCGGATGATCCAGCAGCGAAGGATGGTTCACCTTCTCAACCAGCGGATGATGCACCAGATAGTCCACGACCTTTTTCGTGTTCTCATTATGCCGCTCGAGGTGCAGGGAAAGCGTCTCCGTACCCTGCAGGAGAAGGAAGGCCGCGAACGGGGAAATCAGCGCGCCGGTGTCGCGCAGCAGGATCGCGCGGATATAGGTGGCAAATGCCGCCGGACCCGCCGCTTCCGTAAACTTCACGCCGTGATAGCTGGGGTTCGGCTCGGAAATCCACGGATATCTGCCGCTCGCCGCCCAGTCAAAGGTGCCGCCGTCCACAACAACGCCGCCCAGCGTGGTGCCGTGACCGCCGATGAACTTGGTCGCGGAGTGAACCACGATATCTACGCCGTGCTCGATCGGTCGGATCAGGTATGGTGTACCGAAGGTGTTATCCACAACAACCGGAAGACCGTGCTTATGCGCGATCGCGGAGATAGCGTCCAGATCGGGGATATCGCTGTTCGGGTTGCCCAGCGTCTCGAGATAGACCGCCTTGGTATTCTCCTGAATGGCTCCCTCCACCTCTTCGAGATTATGTGCGTCCACAAAGGTAGTCGTGATGCCCAGCAGGGGAAGGGTATGCGCCAGAAGGTTCGACGTGCCGCCGTAGATGGTCTTCTGTGCCACGATGTGCTCTCCCTCTCTCGCGAGCGCCTGGATCGTATAGGTGATAGCCGCCGCGCCGGACGCAAGGGCAAGACCCGCAACGCCGCCCTCCAGAGCCGCGATCCGATCCTCGAATACGCCCTGGGTGGAATTCGTCAGCCTTCCGTAGATATTGCCCGGATCCGCGAGACCGAAGCGAGCCGCCGCATGTGCGGAGTTATGGAACACATAAGATGTCGTCGCATAAATCGGAACCGCCCGCGCGTCGGATGCCGGATCCGGCTGCTCCTGCCCCACATGCAGCTGTAAGGTCTCAAACTTTAAGTTTCTGTCTTTTCTTGCAATTTTATCTGCCATAATTATCTCTCCTTTAAGATATTCCGCAGCTGTTCAGCACCTTCACAGTTACGGCATTTCATCTGCCTTGCAATTCACAGCCCTCAGGATTCTACAAACAGCGGCGTGGAATAATATCTGTCCCCGCTGTCCGGGAGCACCGCAACGATCGTCTTCCCCTCATACTCCGGGCGTCTCGCGAGATCAATGGCCGCTTTCAGCGCCGCACCGGAGGAAATCCCGACCAGAACGCCCTCTTTTTTCGCCAGATATTTAGACCACTCAAACGCGTCGTCATTCGAGATCGGAAGAATCTCATCGTAAATCTTTGTATTTAAAACGTCCGGTACAAATCCGGCGCCGATGCCCTGGATCTTGTGCGCTCCGGCCTTACCCTGGGAGAGCACCGGGGAATCGGAAGGCTCTACCGCAATCACCTTCACATCCGGATTATGCTCCTTTAAGTATTCGCCCGCCCCTGTCAGCGTGCCGCCGGTACCGACGCCCGCGATGAACGCGTCCACCTCGCCGTCCGTATCGTTCCAGACCTCCGGACCGGTCGTCGCATAGTGAATGGCGGGGTTCGCCGGATTAACAAACTGTCCCGGGATAAAGCTGTTCTCATATTCCTTCGACAGCTCCTCCGCCTTCTCGATCGCGCCCTTCATGCCTCTGGCGCCCTCGGTAAGAACGATCTCCGCGCCGTAAGCCTTCAGAATATTCCTCCGCTCCACGCTCATGGTCTCCGGCATCGTCAGGATGATCCGGTATCCCTTCGCCGCCGCGATCGCAGCCAGACCGATGCCTGTATTGCCGGATGTCGGCTCAATGATGACGGAATCCTTCTTTAAAATACCCTTCTCCTCCGCATCCTCGATCATCGCCTTCGCAATCCTGTCCTTCACGGAACCGGCGGGATTAAAATACTCCAGCTGCACAAGTATTCTGGCTTTTAAACCGAGATCCGCCTCGATATTTACAATCTCCAGAAGCGGAGTATTACCGATC
>JAJBVI010000020.1 GCA_020859905.1 Lachnospiraceae bacterium
TTGACCGCTTTTTGGTCAAATTTAGCGGATTCCGAATGTTTTTAGGATTGCGGGAGCACGAAGTGCGGAGCAATCCGTAGTATCATACCCTTTTGTCGCCCGAATCATTACATATCTTCAATATCTTCAATCCGCTTGTCGTTATATGCCCTGACCAGATTCTTGATCCGGTTGTAGGGATCCAGCAGGTCGCTGATGGACGCATTGTGGTTCAGCGTGTCGATGATATAGGCGATGTATTTGCTCATATCACAGCTGATGTAATAGGGGCGCGCCAGCAGCTCCGGCGACTGATAGGTGAGATTCGTGCAGACCACCCGGTAGATCAGCCCCTCCTCGACCGCCCGGTCGAACTTTTCCAGACCGTTTGTGAAAAGCCCGAAGGTGGAGATGACAAAAATGCGGCCGGCATTTCTCTTTTTTAATTCCTTTGCCACGTCGATCATGCTTCCGCCGGACGAAATCATATCATCGATGACCCAGACATCCTTGCCGTTCAGGGTGGAACCCAGGAACTCATGGGCAACGATGGGATTCATGCCGTCAATGATGCGGCTGTAGTCGCGGCGCTTGTAGAACATGCCCATATCCACGCCGAGTACGCTGGCGAGGAAGACGGCGCGCCCGGTCGCGCCCTCGTCCGGGCTGATGATCATCAGGTGGTCGTTGTCCACCCGGATGTCGTCGCAGGCGCCGAGGATACCCTTTACAAACTGGTAGGCCGGCTGGACGGTCTCGAAGCCGTTTAAGGGGATCGCGTTCAATACCCGCGGGTCGTGGGCATCAAAGGTGATGATATTATCCACGCCCATGTTGACCAGCTCCTGCAGCGCGAGTGCACAGTCCATCGACTCCCGCGCGGTACGGCGGTGCTGGCGGCTCTCATACAGGAAGGGCATGATCACAGTGATCCGTTTGGCCTTGCCGCAGGCTGCCGCGATGACGCGCTTCAGATCCTGATAATGGTCGTCCGGGGACATGTGGTTCTCCATGCCGCAGAGCCTGTAGGTCAGGCTGTAGTTGGTGACATCGACCAGGATGAACAGGTCATAGCCGCGGATACTCTGGTCGATGCGTCCCTTCGCTTCGCCGGTGCCGAAGCGGGGGCAGGAAGCTCCTACAATGTAAGAGTCACGCATGTAGCCGCGGAAAGTGATGTCGTTTTCGTGTTCGTGCTGACGGGTGCATCTCCATTTTACGAGATACTTGTCGATGGCCTTTCCGATCTCACTGCAGCTTTCCAGCGGGATGATGCCCAGTTTACCCTCCGGAACAGAATCCAGATTTCTTTTGTCGTCGTGCATTTGGGGAAATTCCTCCTAAAATATTATTTTTTCGAAAACCGTTTATGTACACGGATATCTTTTCCGAACAGATGCAGCAGAAGAAAATGGCTTGTAATCCTGGAAAAGATGCGTTCCGAGTAAATCGAAGCGATATCCTGAAGGTTGAGATTGCTGGAGATGATCGTCGATTTTCTGTGCAGGATTCTCTCGTTCAGGCACACAAAAAACCGGGATGAGGTAAATGAATTGGTCATTTCCGTACCCAGATCGTCTAAAATGAGCAGGTCACACTCAAAAAGATTCCTGCATTCCGGCGGGTCGTCCGGCACGTCCCGGTTCCGGAAGGTATCCGCGGCGAGCCGGTCAAAGAACTGCTGCGCGGAAAAATAAATCACGGAATGCCGCGTGCCGAGCAGTTCCCCGGCGATGCAGCAGGAGAGAAATGTTTTCCCGACGCCGGTATCACCGAACAATAATATATTCTGAAAATCAGTGTCAAAATTCTTTACAAACTGCCGGCATTTTGCGTATGCGTTCTGCGCGGCCATCCGCGAGGAAATGTCTGTGCCCGGCGCATACTGGTCGTCCGCATAATAATCCAGGCAGAAACCGGTAAAATCCGCCTCGCCCAGAACAGAGGCCAGATTCGACTGCTCATAGATCAGGTCGAGCGAGGCCTGCTCCAGACAATGGCATCTGGTACGCCCGATATAGCCGGTATCGCGGCAGTCCGGGCAATAGTAAGGAGGATCGAAATAGTCCGCCGGTTTGCCCAGAGACAGCAGAAGATCCTTTTTACGCGCCGTGATCGCGGCAAGCTCGTCCGCGATCTGCTCCGCCGGCGCATCCCGGCCGTCCAGCAGCCTGCGCGCCTGTTCGACGCTGACATGAGCTGTCTCGGCATCCAGCTCCGCCATACGGGGCGTGAGCCGGCCGATTTCCCTGCGGCGCTCCAGGATGAGGCGCTGCCGTTGAAGCTGTCGGCTCTGGTAGGTTCGCATGATTTCATCATACTGCGTGTTGGTCAGCGGCATATCGGCTCCTTATTGCATCGAGTTCTGAATCAGAATGTCCTGTATCTCATCGTAATTGTTATCCCGCTGCCTGAAGTTGATAAAGCGGTTGGACGCATTGGTCTGGCGGCTGCCCGCGCGTTTGGCGCGCTGTGCCTCCCAGTGAGACTCGTCCGCCTTTTTCACCTCGTCCATGGAGAGGATCCCCTGCCTGTGCCATTTCTCCAGAATCGAGTTGGCGTAACCGAAGCTCGGTTCGTGGATCGTCTCAATCGTGCGGGAGCAGGCTTCGGTGATCAGCTCTGTGGAGAATCCCATCTTCTCGCTCCAGGTCTTCAGGTAGCCTGTCTCGGCCGGGATCAGGTTGCGCCCGCGTATGCCGAAGGCTTTTACCACGGCATGATATACGGCGGAGGTCTGCCCGGTCAGCTGTCTGGCTTCGTCCGCGGTATGTATCTCTCTGGCGGCGTAATCCTCCGCGATCTTCTGCATATAATGCAGGCTGGTATGTCCCTTTGCGACACTGTTCTCGATGAGGAATTCGATCAGCTCCGCGGAGAAGCCGAACTCGTCATACCAGGCAAAGATAATGTCCAGATCCGAATGGCTCAGGGAGCGGCCGAGATACTGTTCCGCGATGAATACCATCTCGCGCACGTCCTCCTTCTCGCAAAAACGCTTCAGATCGTTCCGTGAGCGGGCGGATCTGATGTCGGAGGCGGCCCGTTTAAAACGGTTGGCCGAATCCGAGGGGCTCTCCGCGGAGGGCTGAGGCTCCGGACAGCACTCGTCCATCAGGAAACAGATGCCGGACAGACTATGGCTGTCGTCGTATTCCAGGCGGAACAGGCGCAGCTTCTCCCAGTATCTCAGTGCGCGCAGGATGTCCCGCTCGTTGCAGTCAAAATGATCCGCGATCTGTGACAGCGAAAAACGCCGGTCCGATTCGTTGATGCTGCGGAGCAGGTACAGATATATCTTTACATACTCTCCGTTTGCCTGTGTCATATATTCGTCGATGAAAATATTGGGCACGGAGGTAGCCGTCGCCGGCTGCTCATTGTATAAATTGATTTTTGCCATAACCTCTCTCCTCAATTCCAAAGTATAGCACACTGTAAAAAAAAAGAGAAGAAAAAGATACCCACATAATTTCGTGGAAAAACTGTGCATTCTCTGTGTAAAAAAGTGGAAAAACAGTTTCCATAATTAAAAATGCTTTTTATCCGGCGGGATATGCTTCTTTCAGCAGGATTTTCCGGATAAAAACGCCTCGCCGACGAGATAGATATCCCCGGCTCCCATAGTTATCAACAAATCGTTGTCCTCACATGCATCCGATAAAAAACAACGGATCTGCTCGAAGCTCCCGAAGTAGCGGCTCCGGGTACCCCGCTTTTGGATCTCCAGCGCCAGGTCGGCGCAGGAAACGCCGAGGGTATCCGTCTCTCTCGCGGCATATACGTCCGCAAGGACGACGAGATCGGCCAGGGAGAGCGCATCCGCAAACTCGTGCCAGAATGCTTTCGTCCGGGAATAGGTGTGCGGCTGGAACACGCAGACGATCCGCCCGTGGGGATAGTTCTTTGCCGCCGTCAGAGTAGCCCGGATCTCGGTGGGATGATGGGCGTAGTCGTCAATGACGGTGATGCCGTCCCGAACGCCTCTGTACTCGAAGCGGCGCGCCGTACCGCCGAAGGATGTAAGCCCCCGGATGATGATGTCGTCTGAAAACCCGGCTTCCGCGGCGAAGGCGATGGCGGAGAGGGCATTCGCGATGTTATGCCGTCCGGGTACCCGCAGAGTGACGCGCCCCGCTTCCCTCCCGCGGCAGACATATGTAAAGGAGGGGCAGGCGGTTTTGCTGAAGGAGATATCCTTCGCCGTGTAATCCTCCGTTCCGCTGCCGCCGAAGGTCACGCACCTGGCCCGGATGCCGGATGTGATCTCTTCCGGCTGTTCGATGGCGCCATTTAAGATCAGGACACCGTCCGGAAGCGTGTTTTCCGCGAAGCGGTGAAAAGAATGGCGGATATCCCGCAGGTCTTTAAAGAAATCCATATGGTCTTCTTCTATATTTAAAATGATCGTATATTTCGGATGAAAATGTAAAAAACTGTTGGTATATTCGCACGCTTCCGTCAGGAACACATCGGAGGCGCCCACCCGGATATTCCCGCCGATCGCTTTCAGCATGCCTCCCAGGGAGATGGTGGGGTCTGTGCCCGCCGCCAGCAGGATGTGGGCGATCATGGAGGTGGCCGTCGTCTTGCCGTGCGTGCCGCTGACTGCAATGGAACGCGCGTAATTGTCCATCAGCTGCCCGAGGAGCTCCGCGCGGCTGAGCATGGGGATGCCGGCCTTCTCTGCCGCCTGCCGCTCCGGATTGTCCGGGTGGATGGCAGCCGTGCAGACGACGAGGTCAGTGTCCGGTGAAAGGTTCTCTGCCTTCTGGCCGATCAGGATCCGTGCGCCGTGCGCCGCGAGGCGGTCAGTCAGATCGGATGCTTTGCTGTCGGAGCCGGAGACGGTAAATCCCTCACGCAGGAGGATCTCGGCCAGCCCGCTCATGCTGATGCCGCCGATGCCGATAAAGTGAATGTGTATGGGGGTGTTAAAATTGATTTTATACATAATAGTTTTCCTTTTCTGTCTGTAGTCCGCAAAACACGGGTGTGTGCGGAGCCGACACTTCCGCCGCCTGCGCCGTGTACCGGCAGTCGGCAAAACATGGATGTGTGCGGGATCGACACGTCTGCGTCATCTGTAGTATACCAAAACAAAAACTTTTGTAAAGTGCGGGGACGAAAAAATAATAGTCTTGCAACATGCCGTCCTGTGATGTTACAATGAAGAACGGTATGAGAAGGAGGACAGCGATGTATCTGATTGTCGGACTTGGAAATCCAACAGAGAAATACGAAAAAACACGCCACAACATCGGCTTCGACGTCATCGACGCGCTGGCGGCCAAATATGATATAGATGTGGATCGGAAAAGGGCGAAGGCCATCTGCGGGAGCGGCATGATCGGGGGCAGCAGAGTACTCCTCGCGAAGCCGCAGACCTATATGAATCTGAGCGGGGACAGCGTATCCCGCCTGATCCGGTTTTATAAACTGGATCCGGAGAAGGATCTTATCGTAGTGTTTGACGACATCAGCCTCGCTCCCGGAAATATCCGGATCCGGAAAAAGGGGAGCGCCGGCGGACATAACGGGATGAAGGATATCATCGCGAAGGTCGGAACAGACCAGTTCTCCCGGGTGAAGGTCGGCGCGGGAGAAAAGCCGCCTGGCGGCGATCTGATCCGCCATGTGCTGAGCCGATTCTCCGCCGCGGAACGGAAACTCGTGGATGAGGCCATCGAAGACGCGGCGGGAGCTATTGCGCTGATGGCCGGCGGTGATACGGATGAGGCGATGAACCGGTATAACCGGAAAAAGCATCCGGCGGACGGGGAAGAACAGGAGGAATCCTGAGGCGGGAGCAGAGAATGAATGCTTTTTTGGAACCACTTCACGAACTGGCTCACTTTGAAGAACTGGAGCAGGTTTTGTCCCGCGGGATCGGCGTGTATGCCGCGACGGGATGTACGGACGCGCAAAAACCGCATATGATTTACGGATTGAACCGGGCGGCGCAGGCTTCCCGGCTGATTGTTACGTTCAGCGAACTGAAAGCCCGGGAGCTGCTGGAGGCATACCGTTTTTTCGATCCGGATGTCCTGTATTTTCCCGCGAAGGATATTCTGTTTTATCAGTCGGACATCCGCGGAACAGCGCTGACCGGTGCACGGATGCGGGTGTTCCGTGCGCTGCGTGAGAGGCAGCAGACGACGGTCATCACGACTTTCGATGCCCTGATGGACCGCCTGATCCCGCCGCAGGTGATGGAATCCTTCCTGCTGCATCTGCGCAGAGGGGAGATCCTGGATCTGGAGGATACCCGCGCGCGCCTGGTCCGGATGGGGTATGAATACAATTACCAGGCGGAAGAACCCGGGCAGTTTTCTGTCCGCGGCGGTATTCTGGATGTGTTCCCGCTGACGGAGGACGTGCCGTACCGCGTGGAACTGTGGGATGACGAGATAGATTCTATCCGGAGTTTCAGCCCGGAGAGCCAGCGCTCGATCGAGAATACGGAGTCTCTGACGATCTACCCTGCGAGCGAACTGGTGCTGGATGACGACCGGCGGCAGGCCGGCATCCGGGCGCTGACGGGCGACGCGGATGCGCTGTACCGGCGGTTTCGGGAGGAGATGAAGACGGAAGAGGCGTTTCGCGTCAGGCAGGCGGCCGAATCCGTCCGGGAGCAGCTGCTTGAGCTTTCCGCCGTGCGCCGCGCGGAGAGTTATCTTCCTTATTTTTATCCGGATACGGTGACCTTTCCCGAATATTTTTCCCGCTGCGCCGACGCGAAGGGGGAGCAGGCCTATGTGTTCGCGGATGAACCGGTGCGCTGTATGGAACAGGGCAGGGCGGTGGAACGGGAGTTTTGTTCCGGCATGCAGCAGCGCCTGGAAAAGGGCTATATCCTGCCGGGGCAGGCAGACCTGCTGACCGGCGCTTCCTCTGCGGCTGCGGTTCTCGGGCAGAGCCGCTGTGTGACGCTTTCCGCGCTTGAGATGAGGACGGCGGATCTTTCTCCGGAGCAGAGCTTTAATTTTCAGGTGAAATCTGTCAATTCCTATCAGGGAAACTTCCCACTGCTTCTGAAGGATCTGTGCGCTTATAAGCGGGAGCGGTACAGAGTGATCCTGCTGTGCGGCTCCCGGACGCGGGCGCAGCGCCTGGCGCGGGATCTGCTCGGCGAGGGCCTGACTTCTTTTTACAGTGAGGACGAAGACCGCGCCGTTCAGGCGGGGGAAGTCATGGTGCGCTCCGGTGCGCTCAGAAAAGGCTTTGCCTATCCGGATATCCGTTTTGCCGTGCTGACGGAGTCGGATATTTTCGGCGCGGAAAAATCCTCCGGGAAAAAGAAGCGTTTCCGCGGGGGAGATCATCTCACCGGTTTTGACGAATTAAAGCCCGGGGATTATGTCATTCACGAAAATCACGGTCTGGGAGTGTACCGAGGGATTGAGAAGATTGAGGTTAACAGAAACCGGCGGGATTATATGAAAATAGAATATGACGGCGGCAGCATCCTCTATGTGCTGGCGACGCAGCTGGATCTGATCCGGAAATACGCCTCCTCCGACACAAGACAGCCGAAGCTGAACCAGCTGGGCGGGCAGGAGTGGAGGAAAACCAGGAGCCGGGTGCGGCGGGCGGTGGAGGATATCGCCGCAGAGCTGGTGGAGCTGTACGCGGTCCGTCAGAATTTTGCGGGATATGCTTGCAGAGAGGACACGGTCTGGCAGAAGGAATTCGAGGAGATGTTTCCCTATGAGGAGACAGACGATCAGCTGCGGGCGATCCGCGACGTCAAGGCGGATATGGAGAGCACGAAGATCATGGACCGGCTGATCTGCGGCGACGTGGGCTTCGGGAAGACCGAGGTCGCTATCCGTGCGGCTTTTAAGGCCGTGCAGGAGAATAAACAGGTGGTCTATCTGGTGCCGACGACGATCCTGGCGCAGCAGAGCAGCATTATAACAATTTTGTCCAGCGGTTAAAGGATTTTCCGGTTAATGTGGAGCTTCTCTGCCGGTTCCGCACGCCGGCGCAGCAGAGGGACACGCTGAAGCGCCTGCGGCAGGGTCTGGCGGACATTGTGATCGGGACCCACCGCGTACTGTCGAAGGATGTGGAGTTTAAGGATCTGGGTCTGCTGATTATTGACGAGGAGCAGCGGTTCGGCGTGGCGCACAAGGAAAAGATCAAACAGATGAAAAAGACGGTGGACGTCCTGGCGCTGACGGCGACGCCGATCCCACGGACGCTCCACATGAGCCTGATCGGGATCCGGGACATGAGTGTCCTGGCGGAGCCGCCGCAGGACCGTATGCCGATCCAGACCTATATTATGGAATATAATGAGGAGATGGTACGGGAGGCCATCGGCCGCGAGCTGGCGCGGGACGGTCAGGTTTATTATGTGTACAACCGTGTGCAGAGTATCGCGAAAGCCGCCGCGCGGATCGCGCGGCTTGTGCCGGACGCGGAGGTTGCCATTGCCCACGGCCAGATGAGTGAGCGGGAGCTGGAGCGGGTGATGTACCGGTTTATTAACGGAGAGATTGACGTACTGGTGTCCACGACGATCGTCGAGACCGGGATGGATATCGCGAACGTCAATACCATGATCGTCCATGACGCGGATCAGATGGGACTGTCCCAGCTCTATCAGCTTCGGGGACGCATCGGCCGCTCGAACCGGACGGCCTACGCGTTTCTCATGTACCGCAAAGACAGGATCCTGCGGGAGGAGGCGGAGAAACGGCTGTCCGCCATCCGTGAATTCACAGAGCTGGGCAGCGGGATCCGCATTGCCATGAAGGATCTGGAGATCCGCGGCGCGGGGAATCTGCTGGGACAGGAGCAGCACGGCCATATGGAGGCGGTCGGTTATGACCTTTACTGCAAGATGCTGAACGAGGCGGTCCGGACGGCGAAGGGAGAGCCGGCGGCGGAACCCTTTGAGACGGTAATCGACATAGAGACGGATGCCTTTATCCCGCCCTCCTATATCCCGAACGAGTATCAGAAACTGGATATCTACAAGCGGGTCGCCGCCATCCGGACACAGGAGGAACGGGACGAAATGCTGGAAGAGCTGATCGACCGGTTCGGCGAACCGCCGCGCTGCGTGCAGAACCTCCTGGAGGCGGTGCTCATGAAAGCGCAGGCGCACCGGCTTTTTATAACGGAGATCCGGGAAAAGCGGGACGGCATTTCCTTCTGGCTTTACGGGCAGGCACCGATCGACCCAGCCCGGATCCCCGATGTGGTGAAGATCCTGCAGCCCTGCCTTAAGTTCGCTGCGGATAAGGACCGTCCGCATTTTATCTGGCAGAAACAGAAAACGGGACCTTCGGCTACGGAGATTATCCGGCAGGTTCTCGGGGTTTATGAGACGGTTTGCTTCGGGACAGTTCCTTAAAGAAATTTTTCTCTGTACAGCAATTGCCGTTTACACTATATTCCTTGTTTTTACACTTGTGGTAAAGTGAAAAAGGCGCTATAATCGTTAGCATGTATGAAAACGGGGCAAATAAATCAAACTCAGGAGGACAGTATGAAATTTCGAAAGTTGACAGCGGTTTTGCTCGCAGGCGCCATGGCCTCGTCTCTGGCGCTGAGCGGGTGCGGAGACAGAATAGATCAGGACGCGGTCGGCGCGACCATAGGAGATCAGGAGATCTCCATCGGGTATATGAATTTTGTGGCGCACTATACACAGATCAATTATGACAGTATATTTGTGTCTTATTACGGAGAGGATTACTGGACGAGCGAATCCTATACGGATGACGACGGGCTGACCATGGAGGATACGGTTAAGGAATACGTTCTGGAAGAGATCGAGCTGGAATGCCTGCTGGAGGCGCATATGGAGGATTACGGCGTGGAGATCACCGATGAGGATATGGAGGCGATCCGCGCGGCTGCAGAAGAGTTCATGTCAGAGAATTCTTCCGCGGCGATCAGCGCGATGGGGGCTGCGCAGGAATACGTCGAGACGTATCTCTATTACGAGACCCTTGCGTCCCGTATGGAGGATGCTATTTACGACGATGCGGAGGCGCAGGCGACGGAACAGCTTTCGATTGAGGATTATTCCCGCAGGACATTCAGCTATATCGAGATCGATTACAGTGATTACACGGATGATGACGGGGAGACGGTTTCCTATACGGAGGATGAGATCGCGGCCTTTCAGGAGAGCGCGGCGGAGTTTGCGGCTTCGGCGCAGGCAGGCGAGGATTTTGATACGCTCGCGGATACATACGGATATACCGTTTCCACCTATTCTTATGGTGAGGATGAGGACAGCGAAGAGGACGGCGGGTTCAGCGATGCCGTGATTGCCTCCGCGGACACCCTGACGGCGGGGCAGATCTCGGGCGTGATCGAGGGAACCGACTGTTATTACGTGATCCGCCTCGACAGTGAGGACGACGAGGAGGCGGCACAGTCCGCGCTTGAGACGGCGATCACCGAACTGGCGGATGAGCTTTATACGGAAGTGACCGACGGCTACCAGGAGGAGTCTGACTTTGAGGTGGACGAGGACCAGTGGGCGAAGGTGAAGTTCAGCAAGCTGTTCACGATTGACGACGGGGAAGACGACGACAGCAGCGTATCCGCTGAGTAAGGAACCATATAGAAACCATTCGTTCCGTGTCTGCATAAAATGATATTGACATTTTTTCAGATGTAGTTATAATATCTTGCTTAAAAGAATGAGCATAGAGGTGCGAAATGGATCAATATGTAATAAAGGGCGGGAATCCTCTGCACGGTGAAGTGGAAATAGGCGGCGCGAAGAATGCGGCGCTGGCGATCCTTGCTGCTGCCGTGATGGCGGATGAAGCCGTTACGATAGAAAACCTGCCGGATGTCCGCGATATCAATGTCATGCTTCAGGCTATTGAGAATATCGGCGCGGCGGTGGAGCGTCTTGACATACATACGGTGCGGATCAACGGCGCATTCATCCACGGATTTACCGTGGACAACGAATATATACGCAAAATCCGTGCGTCCTATTATCTGCTGGGGGCGCTTCTCGGGAAATATAAAAACGCGGAGGTCGCTCTGCCGGGCGGCTGTGCCATCGGCAGCAGGCCGATCGACCTTCACCTGAAGGGATTCCGCGCACTCGGTGCGCAGGTCGACATTCAGCGGGGGATGGTGGTCATGACCGCGCAGACGCTTTCCGGCACGCATATTTATCTGGATAAGGTATCGGTGGGAGCCACGATCAATATTATGATGGCGGCGGCCATGGCCGCAGGCAAGACGATCATTGAAAACGCGGCGAAGGAGCCGCATGTGGTGGATGTGGCGAACTTCCTGAACTGCATGGGCGCGAAGATCCGCGGCGCGGGGACGGATGTGATCCGCATTACCGGTGTTGAGAGCCTGCACGGAGCGGAGTATTCCATCATTCCGGATCAGATCGAGGCGGGGACATTTATGTTTGCCGCGGCGGCCACCGGCGGCGACGTTCTGGTCCGCAACGTCATCCCGAAGCATCTGGAAGCTACCACGGCGAAGCTGCTGGAGGTGGGATGCCGCGTGGAGGAGTTTGACGATGCGGTCCGCGTCACGGTTACCCGGTCTCTGCACCACACGCAGGTGACGACGCTTCCCTATCCGGGATTTCCGACGGATATGCAGCCGCAGATGGGGGTGGTTCTGGGACTGTCCTCCGGAACGAGTACCATCACGGAGAGTATTTTTGAAAATCGTTTTAAATATGTGGATGAGCTGGCGAAGATGGGCGCGAATATCAAGGTCGAGGGCAATATTGCCATTATCTACGGCACGGAGCGCTACTACGGAGCCAGGGTCAGCGCTCCCGATCTGAGAGCCGGGGCGGCTCTGGTTATCGCGGGACTTGCGGCGGACAGGATTACCACGGTGGATGATATTTATTACGTGGAGCGCGGATATGAGGCTTTTGAAGAGAAGCTCCGCGGCCTCGGCGGCGAGATCCGGAAGGTGGGCTCCGAGAAGGAGATCCAGAAGTTTAAGCTGAAGATTGTTTCGTAAAAACCTGACCCGGATGAACCGGAACGGTATTTTTGCTGTTTTGCGCAAAAAATGTTTATAAGAGCCTGACCTGGATGAACCGGAATAGAAATTTTGCCGTTTTGCGTAAAATTCATTTACAAGTGCCTGAAGTCTGCGGCGGCTGTGAACATTCGGACATTGCAGGAAAGATTTTAAGGAACTGTTGGAAAATAAAAGTGGAGGAATTCAATATGATGGAGAAACTGTTATTTACTTCTGAGTCGGTGACAGAAGGGCATCCCGATAAAGTCTGCGATGCTGTATCGGACGCGATCCTGGATGCCTGCATGGCGCAGGATCCGATGAGCCGCGTGGCGTGCGAGGCAGCGGCCTGCACCGGATTTATCCTGGTTACGGGCGAGATTACGACGGCGGCGCGGCTCGATATACCGGCCATCGTCCGGCGGACCGTGAACGAGATCGGTTATAATGACGCGAAGACCGGGTTTGACGGCCATACCTGTGCGGTCATGGTGGCGCTGGATCAGCAGTCCGCGGATATCGCCATGGGCGTTGACAAGGCGCTGGAGGCGAGAGAGGGTATCCTTTCGGACGAACTGGACACCGGCGCCGGCGACCAGGGTATGATGTTCGGCTACGCGACCAGCGAGACGCCGGAGTATATGCCGTATCCGATTTCTCTGGCACACAGGCTTTCCTTCTGCCTCTCCCAGGTCCGCAAGGACGGCACCTTAAGTTATCTGAGGCCGGATGGGAAGACGCAGGTTTCCGTGGAATACGATGAGACAGGCAGGCCGAAACGCCTGGAGGCTGTCGTTTTGTCCACACAGCACGATGAGGATGTGACGCAGGAGCAGATCCATGAGGATATTAAAAAATATGTGTTCGACGAGGTTCTGCCGCGGGAGATGATTGACGCGGATACAAAGTTCTTTATCAATCCGACGGGGCGCTTTGTCATCGGCGGACCGCACGGCGACGCCGGCCTGACCGGACGGAAGGTCATTGTGGATACATACGGCGGCATGGCCCGCCACGGCGGCGGCGCTTTTTCCGGCAAGGACTGTACCAAGGTAGACCGTTCCGCGGCTTATGCGGCTCGTTATGTCGCCAAGAACATTGTCGCCGCGGGACTGGCGGAAAAGTGCGAGATCCAGCTGTCCTACGCGATCGGGGTGGCGCAGCCGACTTCCATCATGGCAGATACGTTCGGAACCGGGAAATTGCCGAACGAAAAGATTGTTGAGATCGTTCGAGAGAATTTTGATCTCAGGCCTGCGGGAATCATTCGGATGCTTGATCTGCGGAGACCGATTTACCGTCCGACGGCTGCTTACGGGCATTTTGGCCGTACCGATGTGGAGCTTCCGTGGGAGAGTCTGAACAAGGTACAGGATCTGAAAAAGTATCTGTAAAGCTATTTCGCAGCAGTTCCTAATCTAAAACTTTTATAAAATGGGGCGGATATGCCCCATTTTTTTTAAATTTGTGATATGCTTCTGTCTGGAAGGATGTGCGGATATGAAATTAAAAACACGTTTGGTTTTGGCATTCTGCATCGTCATCCTGCTGCCGATCGCCCTGGCGATCACGGTGCTGTTCGGATTTTATATTCTGCAGAGCCGTATCACCTGGCAGAATTACGGGCTGGACGCGGATGATACGTACACATTTTTTTCCAATACCCTTCAGATCATGAACCGGTACACGGAGAGCGACTACACGGAGATTCTGAATCTGTCAAAGACGGATCCGGAGCTTCTCGAGAGTGAAGCATATCTGCTGGAAGAGAATGAAGCGCTGTGGGCGAAGAGTTCTTTTCTTATTTTCTGCAAGGACGGCGAGCTTGTCTTCAACGGTTATTCCGGTGAGAGCAGTATGGATGACGCGCAGTGGGAAGAGACGCTGCCGCCCTACGGCGACGCGAGGGAGGACTCCACCCCGAAGGTCGGATATTTTATCGACGGGGACACACAGTCCCTGATCAAACAGGTGGATTTTATCTGCTCGGATGACGCGGAGGGAAGCGTCTATATCATCACCTCATCCGAGAGCATCCTGCCGGAGATCCGTACCATGCTGATCGAGCTGGGGATTGCGGTTGTACTGATCCTGGCTTTGACTGCCGGCCTGATGACGACCTGGATCTACCGCGGTACGATCACGCCCATCCGGAAGCTGCAGAAAGCGACGAACAATATCAAAGAGGGAAACCTGGACTTCTCGATTGATTACGATGAAGAGGATGAGCTGGGCGATCTGTGCCGGAACTTTGAGGAGATGCGCAAGCGTCTAAAGGAGTCGACGGAAGAGAAGATGAATACCGAACAGGAGAACAAAGCCCTGATCAGCAATATCGCCCACGATCTGAAGACCCCGATCACGGCGGTCAAGGGCTATTCGGAGGGGATCCTGGACGGGGTGGCCGATACGCCGGAGAAACAGGAGCGCTACATCCGGACGATCTACAACAAGGCGAACGAGATGGACCGCCTGCTGAATGAGCTGACCCTCTACGCACAGATCGATACAAACCGGATTCCCTACAATTTTAACAAGATTCATGTATCCGAGTATTTTTCGGATTGTGTAGATGAGATCGGTCTGGATCTGGAGACGAAAAATATCGGACTTTCGTATTTTAATTATGCGGATGAGCAGACGGTCATCATTGCGGATCCGGAGCAGCTGATGCGTGTGATAAACAACATCATCAACAACGCCGTCAAATATATGGATAAACGGAAGGGCCAGATCAACATCCGCATCAAGGATGTCGGAGATTTTATTCAGGTTGAGATCGAGGATAACGGAAAGGGAATCGCGGCGCAGGATCTTCCTTATATATTCGACCGGTTTTACCGCACCGATTCCTCCAGGAATTCCGCCACGGGCGGGAGCGGGATCGGGCTTTCCATTGTCAAGAAGATCGTAGAGGATCACGGCGGGAAGATCTGGGCGACGAGCAAACTGAACACAGGTACGATCATGTACTTTGTCATACGTAAGTATCAGGAGGTTATAAATGAGTAAGATATTAATTGTTGAAGATGAAGAGGCGATCGCGGATCTGGAGAAGGATTATCTGGAGCTTTCCGGATTTGAGGTGGAACTGGAGCATGACGGGTCGCGCGGGCTGGAGCGGGCGTTGAGTGAGAATTTTGACATGTATATCCTGGATCTGATGCTTCCCGGCGTGGACGGCTTTGAGATCTGCAGGCGGATCCGCGAGACGAAGAACACCCCGATCCTGATGGTGTCCGCGAAAAAGGATGACATAGATAAGATCCGCGGGCTCGGCCTGGGGGCGGATGATTACGTGACCAAGCCGTTCTCCCCGAGTGAGCTGGTGGCGCGCGTGAAAGCGCATCTGGCCCGTTATGACCGGCTGATCGGCAGCAATGTTCAGGAAAATGATGTGGTCGAGATACGCGGGATCCGGATCGATAAGACGGCGCGCCGCGTGTGGGTGAACGATGAAGAGAAGCAGTTTACCACGAAAGAGTTCGACTTGCTGACATTCCTGGCGCAGAACCCGAACCATGTATTCTCCAAGGATGAGCTCTTTTCCAGAATATGGAATATGGAGTCCATCGGGGATATCGCTACCGTGACGGTTCATATTAAAAAGATCCGGGAGAAGATCGAGTTTGATACCGCGAAGCCGCAGTATATCGAAACCATCTGGGGCGTGGGATACCGGTTTAAGCTGTAAGAGGCATACGGACTTTTTCTCGTGCCCGTCGTTTTGGTACGTACTTCTCGGAAAAGCAGAGTGGTTCTCCACCCCGTGAAAAGTATCAGATGTATTGTGCGGCGGAGAAAAAATAAAAAAAGACAGGGCAAAAAATAAAAAAAGTGTTGACATTGAATATCCTGAGTGGTATCATATAATAGCTGTCGCACGAAAACGGTGCCGAAAAAACAGTGAAGCGCCGGTCGGGACAGC
>JAJBVI010000030.1 GCA_020859905.1 Lachnospiraceae bacterium
CTTTTTCGTCAGCAGTGACTGATGCTCATGCTGGCCGTGGATATCGATCAGCAGAGAGGCAACCCTTCGCATCATCGCGGCGGAAACCGTCTCTGAATTGATCCTGCAGACGCTCCTTCCTGCTGCCGAAAGCCTGCGGGTCATTAGAACCAAGCCGTCCTCCGGAAAAACGTCCAGTTCCCGAAGAGCCTGAATCTGAGCGCTCTGCTCCACAGAAAACGTCAGTTCCACAAGCGCATACTCCGCCCCCTCGCGCAGCAGATCCTTCTGCGCCTTTTCTCCCAGAGCCAGATTGATGGAACCGATCAGAATTGACTTTCCCGCGCCGGTCTCACCTGACAGAATGTTAAGCCCGGAGCCGAAATCGACCTCAGCCTCATCGATCAGCGCAAGGTTCTTCACATGAAGATTCAGTAACATACCTCATTCCTTCCACTCTCTCACACAATCTTTTTTAAACGCCGCATCAGGGCGGCCGTCTCATCCGCCGTCCGAACCGCGCACATAATCGTATCGTCCCCCGCGATACTGCCCACGATCTCCCGGCAGTCCATCCTGTCGATCGCCGCGGCTACCGCCATAGCCATCCCCGATACAGTCCGGATCACCAGAATATTCTGCGCCGCATCAACGGACAGCACGCCCTCCCGAAACACGCGGCGGTACTTTTCTGTCATCCCATCCTCTGTATCCGCGAGCCGGGCATACTTTTTCCCTCCCCCGGCCTTGGGAACCTTTGTCAGGTTTAATTCACGAATATCACGGGAGACGGTGGCCTGCGTCACCGGGAAACCCTCGCTGTTCAAAATATCACAGAGTTCCTCCTGCGTATCCACATCCTGCCTTCGTATAATTTCCAGAATCTCAGTATGCCTTTTTTCTTTCATTGCATTCCTCTTTCATGCAGCCTCTGTGAAACATAATACTGCAGATTGATCCGTGCCGCGCATCTGCGCCCTGCAATCCTCATGACATTTTTTTTCTCAATATCTGCAGAAAACTGAGCTGATCCAGTCTCATAACCTGTGCGGACACATCCGCTTTTCTCACCGCAATGCGGTCTCCCACCTCCAGACGGACATAGTGGTCACCGTCGAATGTCACCTCCGCCTCCTCATCCTCTTCCAGCCTGCGTTTTGACAGAATAATCTCAATCTCCGCGTCCGCGCCCACCACGATGCTCCGGGACATAAATGCCTGCGGATTGATCGGCGTGATAAGCAAAAGCTCTGACCTGGGATCCACAATGGGACCTCCGGCGGACATGCTGTATCCGGTAGAGCCGGTCGGCGTAGATATGATCAGCCCGTCCGCGCTGCAGGTCGTCAGATATTCCCCGTCCACCATCAGGATCAGGTTGATGATCTGTGCGCTGCCCTCCCGGTGGATCACAATATCATTGAGCGCCACGGCCGGTTCTCCCGCCGTTTTTTCACCGGAACAGACGCACTCGACCATCATCCGGCGTTCCACCTCATACTGATCCTCAAACAGACGGTCAATCGCGCGGAAAACAGTTGTCATGTCCAGCTCGCACAGATATCCGAGCGTCCCCAGATTCACACCGATCAGAGGGATGCCGATCTTCGCCATGTCCCGGGCTGCCCGCACCAGCGTCCCGTCTCCGCCGAGCACCAGGATGCAGTCCGCCTCCACATCCCTGTCCCGCAAATGCGTCAGATTGCGTTTCCCCCACTCGGATTTATTGCTCACATAGCAGCTGCTCTTCCCGCCCTTTGCCTCAATATAATCCTGTACGGAGTGCGTAAAGGACAGATCTCTGTCCCTGTGCTCGTTTGTAATAATAAAAAAACATTTCATCTCTTAATCCAGAGCCGTGTGCGCCGCCTCTACCACGGCCGCCGCGTCAATCACGGTCTCCCCCGCGCCCGTTTTATCCTTTTTAATATGAATCAGATACTCGATATTCCCTTCCGGTCCCTTGACGGGAGAGAAGTCCAGGTGAAGCACAAAAAATCCGTTCTCCCGCACAAAGGACAAAATCCGTTCCGCGACCTCGAGATGCACTGCCGGATCGCGGACCACGCCCTTTTTACCGACCTTCTCCCTGCCCGCTTCAAACTGCGGCTTGATCAGACAGACCATCTGTGCCCCGTCTTTCAGGAGTTCCTTCGCCGGAACAAGCACTTTGGTCAGGGAAATGAATGATACATCCACGGAGGCAAAATCCAGCTTCTCCCCGATATCCTCCGGCGTCACATAGCGGATATTGGTCTTCTCCATGCAGATCACGCGCCTGTCCTGCCTCAGCTTCCAGGCAAACTGACCGTAACCCACATCCACGGCATATACCTTCGACGCGCCGTTCTGCAGCATACAGTCAGTAAACCCGCCGGTCGATGCCCCGATATCCATGCAGACCTTACCGTCCAGATCCAGACCGAACCGCTCCACCGCTTTCTCCAGCTTGAGACCGCCGCGGCTGACATATTTCAAAGTGCTGCCGTGAATCTCAATCGGCACAGACTCATCAAAAACAGTGCCGACCTTGTCCTCCCGCTGGTTGTCGACAAAAACGTTTCCCGACATGATCATCGCTTTGGCTTTCTCTCTGGAAGGAGCCAGGTTCCGTTTCACAAGAAGGACATCCAGCCTCTCTTTCATTTTATCTGATCTCCCATTCGGATTTGTAAACCTCCGCGATCCGCCGCGCTGCGTGCACCGCATCCAGACCTGCCGCCTCCCGGAGCTGCGGTACCGTTCCGTGAGGCACAAACTGATCCTCAATGCCAAAGCGCAGCAGGGAAACATCCGCCTCCTCGGAACTCAGAAAAGCTCCCACCGCGTCACCGTAACCGCCATGCAGTACATTCTCCTCCATCGTGACGATCACATTGTGATCTCTCAGAGCTTTCCTTAATGCCTCACGGTCAATCGGTTTGATAAACCGTGCATTGATGATCGAACAGGAAAATCCCTGCCCATGCAGAAGGTCACGGACAGCAAGCGCCGTCTCCACCATAGTTCCGACAGCAAAAACCGCGATCTGCTTCTCCTCGAAAATCCACTCGCTTTTTCCGTAAATGATCGGTTCCCGGTATTCCTTCAGACCGTCATAAGCCTGTCCTCTCGGATATCGGATCGCAGTCGATCCCTCATAGCGGGAACAAAACCAGAGCATATACGCCAGCTCCCATTTGTTCTTCGGCGCCATGACTGTCATATGCGGAATGATGGATAAAAAGGACAGATCCAGAATACCCTGATGTGTCTCCCCGTCCGCTCCGACGAGTCCGGCCCGGTCGATCGCAAATGTCACCGAAAGATTCTGAAGACAGACATCATGCACCAGCTCGTCAAATCCTCTCTGCAAAAAAGAGGAATAGACGGCAAAAACCGGATGAAGCCCGGAGGCCGCCATCCCGGCGGCAAATGTCACGGCGTGCCCCTCCGCGATGCCCACGTCAAAAAACCGCTCCGGATATTTCAGCCGGAACCGGCGCAGTCCCGTTCCGTCCGCCATCGCCGCCGTCAATGCGACAATGCGGTCATTTTTCTCCGCGATCTTACAGATCACGGCCGAAAAAACATCGGTATAGTCTGGTTTTTTCTTCTGCTGCAGCGGTTCGCCGGTCTCCACGTCAAAGGGTCCTATGCCGTGAAACCGGTTGGGCTTAAGCTCAGCGGGGGGATAACCCCTCCCCTTATCCGTCTGGACATGCACCACCACCGCGCCGTTGACTTTCTGCGCCTCCCTGAGAATATGCAGCGTGTCCTGCAGATTGTGGCCGCTGACCGGGCCGAGATAGGTGATTCCCATATTCTCGAACAGCATCCCCGGAATCAGCAGCTGCTTCACACTACTCTTTGCCTTCGTCATCCGCCGCGCCACGCGCTCCCCGTAGGGAAGGCGGTTCAGCGAATTGTGTACATCGCTCTTAAACTCCTGATACGCGTCAGACATCCGGATAGAAGCCAGATGTCTGGAAATCCCGCCCACATTCTCGGAAATGGACATCCGGTTATCATTCAGGACAATGATAAAATTCGTGTTTAAATTGGATGCGTTGTTCAGCGCTTCGAAGGCAAGTCCCCCGGTCAGAGCCCCGTCCCCGATCACGGAAACCACATTGTATGATTCTCCGAGAAGATCTCTCGCCTTGGCAAATCCCAGCCCCGCGGAAATCGAGGTGGAACTGTGTCCGGTATCAAAACAGTCGCATTCACTCTCCGAGCGCTTCGGGAACCCGCTGATACCTCCCATCTGCCGCAGATGGACGAACTCATCTTTTCTTCCGGTCAGAATCTTATGCGTGTAGGACTGATGCCCCACATCCCAGATCAGCTTGTCTTTCGGAAAATCCAGAATCAGATGCAGCGCGATCGTAAGCTCAACCGCCCCCAGATTGGATGCCAGATGTCCGCCGGTCTTTGATACATGTCCCAGCAAAAATGAGCGGATCTCCCCCGGCAGCTGCAACAGCTCCTGCTGCGATAATTTTTTGATGTCATTTTCCTTCCGGATCAGATCAAGAACAGCCATGTCTCCCTCCGATTCATTTTTCTCTCCGTATTAAATATTTCACTAACTCAATCAAAAATTCATTCTGCACGGGCAGCTGCCGCAGCACACGGATCGCCCGCTCTGAAATCCTCTCTACATCCGCCGCGGCGGCTTCGAGACCGCGCAGCGTGACATATGTCGTTTTCCGGTTCTTCTCATCGCTCCCGACCGGCTTGCCGATGACTTCCCGGTCGCCCGCCACGTCCAGAATGTCATCCTGAATCTGAAACGCGAGGCCTACATCGCGGGCCGCGCGCGCGATCATCTCCTGCTGCGTCTCACCGGCTCCCGCCAGAACCGCGCCGATCAGCATGGAGGATTCGATCAGGGCTCCCGTCTTGAGTTCGTAGATAAAATCCAGTCTGTCGCGACCCACCGGACGGTTCTCCGACTCGACATCCGCCACCTGACCGCCGAGCATACCGTAAATCCCCGCATTATGCGCCAGGATCTGCAGCGCTTTCGCCGCACGGGGATTCCCCGGCTCCCGATCCAGAGCAGTCAGGGCTGTCTCATAAGCCAGATTCAGCAGACCGTCCCCGGCCAGAATCCCCATCGCTTCGCCATAAACCACATGAACCGTTTTCCGACCGCGGCGATAATCATCATTATCCATCGCCGGAAGGTCATCATGAATCAGCGAATACGTGTGGATCATCTCGATCGCCGCCATAAACGGTCCGACAATCCATCCGCTCCCCCCGAACAGCCGGTATGTCTCATACATCAGCATCGGACGGAGCCGCTTGCCGCCCGCACGGAAGCTGTAGTTCATCGCCTCGATCACCGTCCTCTGATAACCGCGCTCCTCCGGCAGATATCCGGTCAGGATCGCTTCCACCTCGTCGGTATGTCTCGCTATCTCTTCTTTTATATTCATGGTGAGAAAATCTCCTCCGTCCCGTCCTGCGCGATCACCATCATCTTTTTTTCCACCAGATCCAGTTTCTCATTGCACCGGCGAACCGTCCTCATACCCTTCTCATACAGCGAAAAAGCATCCTCTAGCGTAACCTCCCGGTCATTCATATTCTCAAGGATCCCGTCAAGCTCCGCAAATAACTCTTCCAGCGTGATCTCCCGGTCTTCCCCTGTCCCGTCATTCTGTTCGGTAATCTGTTTTTTTGTCTGATCTTCCATCGTTTCACCCGCTTTGTCGTCCTGCTATGCCGCCTGTATCCGGATACAGACCGTCTCGTCTGACACCGTAAACTTCCATGCGCTGCTGTCGCAGCGCACCAATATCTATGAAAGCCGCTGACTCCGCTCCGCCGTACTCCCGCTGTCCGCAGGGAACACCTCCTCCACGACAGCCGAAAAACTCCCGTCCAGCATGTAAGCACGGATCCGCTCACCCGGTGCAAGCTCCGCCGCAGCGTACAGCCGATGTCCGTCCGGCCGTGCCAAGTAAGCATATCCGCCCCGCAGCTTTTTCAGGGTGGATTGCGCGTCCCGCGCCGACGCGTAGAGCCGCCGGCGATGCCGGTTCTGTGTAATCAGCTGCTCCAGCCGGTTCTGAATCCGATCCTGATAGTCCGCCGCCGCGTGCCGGTTTTCCAGCAGACAGGTTTTCGGATTCAGACTCTGCAGGCGCAGCTCATACTGCCGGATCTTCGCTGCTGTCTGCTCCAGCTTATCCGAAAGCGCACGGTTTAAAGCCAGATGTCCGGCATCTATCTGTTCCAGCAGCCGGCGGATATCGAACACGGCCAGCTCCGCCGCGGCCGACGGCGTCGGTGCCCGCAGGTCGGCCACATAATCCGCAATCGTGGTGTACGTCTCATGCCCCACCGCAGATATGACCGGAACCATACATTCAAAAATCGCCCGCGCCACAATCTCTTCATTGAAAGCCCTCAGATCCTCGATCGAGCCTCCGCCGCGCCTGACAATGATCACATCCATACCGCGCTCCTCCAGCGCGTGAATCCCGTTCACGACAGAGGCGGCGGCTCCTTCGCCCTGCACCTGCGCGGGGTACAGGATCAGCTGTACATAGGGATTCCTGCGGCGGGCGATATTCCGGATATCCTGGACCGCCGCCCCTGTAGGCGCCGTCACGACCCCGATGCGGGAAGCGTACTGCGGAATCGGCTGTTTATACTCCGGTGAGAACATCCCCATCTCCTCCAGCTCCCGCTTCAGCGCTTCATATCTCTGATAGAGCAGACCAGATCCCTGCAGAAGAATCTGCTCCGCATAGAGCTGGTATCTCCCGTCCCTCTCATAGACGCGGATCGAGCCGAGCGCGACCACCTTATCTCCCGCTTTCATGGGAAACAGAAGCCCCCGCTTCCTGGATCCGGCAAACATGACCGCCGACAGCACGCCCGCCGCGTCCTTCAGCGTAAAATAAATATGCCCGGAAGAATGGTACTTACAGTTCGACACCTCACCGCTCACTGCGATCCGGCTCATCATAAAATCCTGCGCGAACATATTTTTAATATAGGCATTGACCTGCCCCACGGAATACACACTGCCTGTCATGCCGATACCTCATTCATCCGCCGTCTGAGGTAGCAGCTTCGCGAGGATACCGTTGACAAATCCCGGCCCGCGCTCATCGCCGTACCGCTTTGCCAGCACCACCGCCTCGTTGATCGCGACAAAAACCGGGATCTCTTTCTCATAGTTCATCTCGTACACCGCCAGCCGGATGATCGCGAGCTCCGCCTTCGCCATGCGTCCCGTCTTCCATTTCTCGGCATGTGCGTTGATCAGCGCATCAATCTCATCCAGATGCCGGCAGATATCCGCCGTCTTATTCTTAATATATGCGATATCCTCCTCGGGAGCCTCAATCGATCCGACGCTTAATTCCAGCTGGTCATCCAGTTCCTCCCCCGTATAGAACTCTGCGCGGAACAGGATCTTAAAAATCTGCTCCCTGATCTCTCTCCGGCTCATATCATCCTCCCTGCCATGATGAAACAGCACACGCTGTCCGTCAGCCGACGGCGTATTCAGAATAAATGTTGTAAGTAGTATATCAAAAAAACTTATATTTGAAAACTGTTTTTTATCTCCGTGACAGATCAGCCGCCAGGCGGTTTTTCCTTCGCGAGAGACATGTTCCCGTCAAACAATCAGGCAGATCCCTCTCCGCACAGTTCCAGAAGCCCGCGCTCCGAGATCACCGGCACGCCGAGGCTGTGCGCTTTATCCAGCTTGGATCCGGCATTTTCACCGGCGACCAGATAACTGGTCTTTTTACTCACGCTTCCGGTGCATTTCCCGCCTTTTTTCTCAATATAATCTGCGATCTCCTTCCGCCCGAAATGCTCCAGCGTCCCCGTTACAACGAGCGTAAGACCCGCCAGCGGCTCATCACCCGCCGCCGCGGTTTCTGCCGCCGCATCCTCCGAAACGGAAACACGAACGCCCATCCTCTCCAGCTGCCGAAGCATATCGGTATTGCGCGGATCCGCAAAAAACGCTTCCATGGCGCGGGCCGTGATCTCCCCGACATCCGGCAGCTGCACAAGTTCCTCCGCGCCGGCCTCCGCCAGCTCCCACAGGCTGTGATACTGTTTCATGATCTGCCGTGCGGAAATCCGCCCGACATTTCGGATAGCAAATCCGGTCAGCAGACGGTCCGGTTCATTCTGTTTTGACGCCTCAATCGAAGCCAGGATCCGGTCAGTGTTTTTTTCCTTCCCGAGTATGCCCTTCTCGATCAGTTCTTCCCGGTACTCATGCAGACGGTAAATGTCCGGGATATTTTTAATATAGCCCTGTTCGATCAGGCTCTCCATATATCTCGTGCCGAAATTTTTGATATCCATCGCGTCCTTGCCCGCGAAATAGGCCAGCATGCGAAGAAGCTGCGCCGGGCAGGATGGATTCTCACAGTATATGTCGCAGGTATCCTCCTCCCGCACGAGCAGAGAACCGCAGACCGGGCAGCGGGTCGGAGCCTCATATGCACGGCCGGTTTTCTTCGTCACGCGGATGATCGCAGGAATGATCTCCCCCTGCTTTCTGCATACCGCGGTGCATCCCTCAGACACGCTCATCTTCTGAATAAAATCCGCGTTGTGCAGCGTCGCTTTCTGCACATTCGTCCCGCAGAGCCGCACCGGTTCCCGAAAGATTGCACGAAACGTCATCTTCCCGGTCCGCCCGACATTTACCTCAATCCGATCAATCACGACCTCTTTCTCCTCCGGCGGATATTTGTAAGCGATATGCCCGGCGGAATATTTGCTTCCGGCCGGAAAATCCGCCCGGTACGCGATCTGGTCGATCTTCACGACCGCCCCGTCAATGTCGTGCCCGAGTTCTCCTCTCGACTCCCCGATCACGTCGATCGCGGCCAGAACCTCATCCGGCGCGGAGCAGAGCGTATGCCGCACCGCACAGATGCCTTTTTCACGCAGCAGATCCAGCGCATCCGCGTGAGAAGTCATCAGATCCACGCCGTTATCATGGGCATCCTGCACATTGAACACAAACATCCGCAGCCCGCGCTTTTTCACGACACGCGAATCCAGCTGGCGCAGCGTTCCCGCGGCCAGATTCCGCGGGTTTGCCGACAGTTTCTTCCCCGCGGCCTCCTGTTCCTCGTTGAACCGGTCAAAATCCTGATGGGACATGTAGACCTCGCCGCGCAGCTCCGCATAGCCCGGCAGGTCGATCTGTTTTAAAACATCGGGGATCACAAGCGCATTCTGTGTCACATCCTCGCCGACCAGCCCGTCGCCGCGGGTCTCTGCCAGGATAAGCTTCCCGTCCTGATAGCGGAGGCTCATGCTGAGTCCGTCGATTTTTTCCTCCACACAGAACCGCGCATCCGGGTACCTGCCGCGCACCTCATTCACCCAGGAGGCGACCTCCTCCCTGGTAAATACATCCTGAATGCTGAGCATCGGCACATGGTGCGTGACTGCAACGCCCGCCTCCCGCTTCACGGTGCCGCCGATCTTCTGCGTCGGGGAATCCGGCGTTACCCAGTCAGGATGCGCTGCCTCGATCTCCTTTAACGCGAGCATCAGCTGATCATATTCATAATCGCTGATTCCCGGGTCATCCTCATTATAATAACGGTCCATATGGCCGTCGATCTCCGCTTTGAGTTCTTCGTATCTCTGTCTCTCATTCATGGTTATCTCCGGTCTCCTTTAAGATAACGGCGTATTGCGGGAATGCTCTGTCTCTCACCGTCCGCTGCGGTGCCCGGCATCTGCTTTTTGTGCGGGTGCGCTGCGGGAATGCTCGATCAGCCGGTACAGATCGCTCTTCTCCTGCTCCGTGAGATCGCGGTATGTCCCCAGTGCCAGGTTTTTCAGATACACATTCATAATCCGGATCCGGATCAGCCGGATGACCCGGCAGCCGAGCGTCTCGCACATGCGGCGGATCTGTCGGTTATACCCCTGTGTCAGTACGATGGAAAAGGTACGCTTTCCCGTCTGTTTCACCCTGCATTTCCTTGTCGTGACATCCAGTTCCTCCAGATATACGCCGCCGCGCATTCCCTCCAGAAACGCATCCGTCAGATCGCGGTCTGCCGTGACCAGATACTCTTTCTCATGGAAATTCCCGGCCCGCATAATCTTATTGACCAGGTCACCCCGGTTCGTCAGCAGAATCAGTCCCTCCGAATCCCTGTCCAGGCGTCCGACAGGATAGATCCGTTTCGGATAGTTTATATAATCTATGATATTGTTTTTCTCTCGTTTCTCCGCAGTACATACAATGCCGCGCGGCTTATGGAACGCGAGCAGGATCTCCTCTTCCTCCGGAACGACCGGCTTTCCGTGAAAATATACGGTCATCCCCACATCCACACGTTCTCCTGCCGCGGCGGCACGGCCGTCAATCCGGACGTTTCCCGCCGCGATCTCCCGGTCGGCCTCGCGTCTGGAACAGATGCCGGCCGCGCTCAGATATTTGTTGATGCGGATTCCGCTCTGCCGCTCTGTTTTCTCTTCCATTCCGTTTGTTTCCTTATGCCGGTGAATCATCAGGATGATCGGCGCACAAAAGCCGTAAATCAGGGAACAGACAAGCTGCTCCCTGATTTATTTACAGGAAACGGCATTCAGTCGTTTCCTGTGCGCCGCTTATCACTGTCCGGCCAGTATATCCGTCCTTATGTAGCCTGTCTTTCCGTTCCATGTGACCTTTGTCCAGCCCTCGCTGTAGTTTGTCACGACAGTTACAGTCTCGCCCGCATAGGCCAGACCAATCCGCTCCGAACTCTCGCTCATGGAGGAGCGGATATTCACGGAAGCCGTCAGCCTGACCGTCGATCCCTCCGCAGGCACGGATGCCGATGATGACACTGCCTCCGCCGAAATATATTCTGTCCGGATGTAGCCGACAATATCACCGGTCTTTACTTTTGTCCATCCGTCCGATGTGACAGCCAGCTGCCGGATCTGCGATCCCGCCGTCGCCGATGCCAGAACGGCGGACGATTCATTCGGCTCCTGCCGGATATTGACCGTATCCGTCACATACACCCATGCCCTGCTTTCTGTCTCCATTGTATCCGCTGCCGCCTCAGCTGCCGCTGCTTCCTCTGCAGCCGCCGCTTCCTCTGACGCGGCCGCCTCAGCTGCCGCCGCTTCCTCTGCAGCGGTCTCCTCCTCTACCTGCTGCGTCGCCTCCTCAGCCTTCTGCTGCTGCGCGGCTTCGTATTCCGCGTTCCATGCACTGACTGCCTCCGCAAGAGTACCCTCCACCAGAGTCCGAAGTGTCTCATCCTGTTCCAGCGCCTGCTCGTATTTCGTCTGCACGCCGGCCTGAAGCACGATCACGTCATCGCTGGCCTCGTAAGCCTGGATCAGCTGAAGAATCGTCTGATCGAGCGTATATTCCTGATACAGAAGATTAAACGGGCTGTAGGTATTGTCGATATATACGGTACCGTCGTCATTGATCCGGACATAAAAGAGATCCATCCCCGGCGCCGCGGTATCCACATCCGCAAACTTTACATCAAACGAGGCGGAAACGATATAAGCTGAATCATCCTCCCCCGTCTTGGTGTAACAGACGATATTCTCATAGCTTTCCGCATAGGCGCTGTACATCTGAATGTAGGACTTCTCGGAATCCGACATCGGATACGCATACTGCAGGATACTCTCAACATCCCCATCCGCATAGCAGGCATAGTACGCGGCAATAAGCTCATTGATCTGCTCATGGGCATCCGTCTCATATTCCTGTTCGGAAACCGGCTGCTCCAGGTTCGCCGCCGCCCGGTTCGCCGCCCTCTGCCGCAGACCCCAGCTGATCAGCACGATCAGAATAACAACCACCACTGCGGCAATCACGATCAGATGCAGATTCTTCTTCGCCATTTTCCGGACTTTCTCTTTTTTAGCGGCATCCGCGTCCACACTTCTGCGTTTCGTCTTCTTTTTGGAGACCATATCATCCTCAATCTCGACCCCATCCGCCATTCTGGACTTGTCACGCACGGAATCATGGGAAATAAACTCCAGGTCATCCAGTATATCAGGCTCCTGTGCTGATTTATTATTCTGTATTGCGCCCTGTTTCTGTTCTGCATCCGGCTTCTGTTCTGTTATTTTATCTTTATCAAAGTCTGACATATGTGATACTCCTTTAAAAGCTTCTGTATGAATGTGCCAAAACTTAACTTTCTATCCTATAGTCTGCCTGTATCGGCAAAAATAATTCTTCGCGAACTGCACGGCTCATTGTATCATATACAGTTTTTTTTATCAAGGCGGCTTTCCTCAGTTACAGAATATCTTCCAGTTTTTTTCTGGTCTCCTTCACGAGGCGGTGATTTTTCCCGGACGCATTGATCCCGATCACAACATCCCCGTCCCGCAGCACGGACGGGAACTGAAAATCACACAATTCCTGATCGCTGCTTACATTGACCGGGATGTTCATTTCACGGCAGAGCGCGGCTATCCTCCGGTTCAACCGTGCGTCGTCTGTAGCCGCAAATACAAAATCCCTGCCCTTCGGGTCTTCCGGTTCAAACGATCTCTGCAGAGTATGTATGCGGCCGCTGTCCGCCAGCTGCCTCAGCCCTTCCGTAAGCTCCGGCGCGACCACACTGATATGCCCGGCAAATTCCAGCAGGGCATGCACCCGCCTGTCCGCGACCGCGCCGCCGCCCACAAACAATATATCCTTTTCACTCAGATCGACAAACAACGGAAAAAGCATCTCAATCCCTCCGAAAATAATCCCCGATCAGATCAAGCGCCGTGCGCAGATCCTCCTCCGTATGCGCCGCAGACAGAAACATCGCCTCAAACTGCGCGGGTGCCAGATAGATGCCATGATCCAGCATGTACCGGAAATACGCCGCGTACTGTTCCGTATCGGAAGTTTTCGCAGTTTCATAGTTTACCACGTCCGTATCTGTAAAAAAGACGCATCCCAGCGAACCGCAGGAATTGACTGCCGCGGGAAACCCGGACTGTTCCGCTATTTTTCCCAATTCGCCGAAAAACCATGCGCCCGTCCGGTTCAGATCAGTATATAGCTCCGGATTCTCCTTCAGCAGGGTGAGCTGTGCCAGACCGGCCGCCATGGCGACCGGGTTCCCACTCAGCGTCCCCGCCTGATAAACCGGGCCTTTCGGGGCGACGCACTCCATGATCTCACGCTTCCCGCCGTACGCGCCCACCGGCATGCCTGCACCGATGATCTTGCCATAGGTGATGAGATCCGCGTCGATCCCGAAATACGCCTGCGCTCCGCCGAACGCCAGGCGGAATCCGGTGATCACCTCGTCAAATATCAGCACTGACCCGTATTTTGTACAGATGCGGCGGAGCGCCTCCAGAAATCCCTTCTGCGGCGGAACAACGCCCATGTTCGCGCCCACCGGTTCCACGATGACCGCCGCGATCTCCTTCGGGAAAGCGTCAAACAGCCGCTGCACCGACATCTCGTCATTATAAACCGCGGACAGCGTATCCTTCGCACATCCTTCCGGCACCCCGGCACTGTCCGGGATGCCCGCCGTCATGACGCCGGAACCCGCCTGCACCAGAAGTGCGTCGGCATGTCCGTGATAGCATCCTGCGAATTTTATAATCCTATCTCTGCCGGTATAGCCCCGCGCCGCCCGGATCGCACTCATCACGGCCTCCGTGCCGGAATTTACCATCCGGATCATATCCACGTTCGGTACCGAACCGCAGATCAGCTCCGCCATCTCCACCTCACGCTTTGTGGCGGCACCGTAGCTCAACCCGTTCTCGCACGCCCTGATAACCGCCTCGCGCACCGTCGGATGATTGTGTCCCAGGATCATCGGTCCCCAGGAACCGACAAAATCCAGATATTCTCTTCCGTCCTCATCCGTCATATGCGCGCCGTCAGCCGACGCGATCATCCGCGGCGTGAGGCCGACGGAACCGAACGCGCGTACCGGGCTGTTCACCCCGCCCGGGATCACCGCCTCGGCACGCCTGAATAATTGTTCTGATATTGTCATCGTCCTATCCTTCATTCTTCTTTTCGCCTGCCGACCGGCCGTTATCCGATCTTTCCTTCCCGCATACACTCGCGCAGAACACTGTGCTGATGGAGATGGAACAGGGCAAAGCACTATCCGATCTTTCCCTCCCGCATATACCCCGCGATCTCCTCCGCGAAATACGTCAGATAGAGATCGCAGCCCGCGCGGAACGCGGATGCCGCCGTCTCGCAGATGATCTTTTCCTCGTCGATATATCCCAGCTTTGCCCCGGCTTTGATCATACTGTATTCGCCGCTGACACTGTAGGACGCAACCGGCACATGCACCTCATTTCTGATTCTCGCAACCATATCCAGATAAGACATCGCCGGCTTCACCATAATGATATCGGCACCCTCTTCCACATCCAGGAGCGCCTCCTTCACACCCTCCCGGCTGTTGTGAAAATCCATCTGATAGCTGTTGCGGTCGCCGAAAGACGGCGCGGATCCCGCGGCATCCCGGAACGGTCCGTAAAACGCGGAGGCGTATTTGACCGCGTAAGACATGATCGGCGTATTTATGAAGCCGTGTTCATCCAGAATTGTCCGGATCGCGGCCACCCGCCCGTCCATCATATCCGAGGGTGCCACCATATCGGCTCCTGCCTCCGCATGGGAAAGTGCTGTCCGCGCAAGGAACTCCAGGGTTCGGTCATTATCCACTTCGTATCCATGCACCGGGGCACCGGAACCGCAGAACACGCCGCCATCTCCCTGCACCGGATCGCGGGACTCACGAAGCACACCGCAATGTCCGTGGGAGGTATACTCACACATGCAGACATCCGTAATCCTGTAAATCTCTGGGAAATCCTTCGCGGCCCGCCGCAGCGCCCGCTGCACAATGCCGTTCGCGTCATAAGCGCCGCTGCCCAGCTCGTCCTTGTGATCCGGGATGCCAAAAAACATCACGGCAGAAACGCCCGCATTCTGAAGCGAAGCCAGCTTCTCCCCCATGGTGTCCACACTGTATCGGTACTGCCCCGGCATCGTCGGGATCTCCTCCCGGATACCGGTTCCTTCTTTAATAAAAATCGGGTAAATCAGAGACGACGGATCCATGCGCGTCTCTCTCACCATTTTCCGCAGCGTTTCACTGCCGCGGAGACGTCTCGGTCTGATTGTCAGATCCATATAACATTCTCCTTGCGTCATCATACGTACTCCGCAGCAGGTGCGAAGTACTGTCCTGAACAGGTACCTTATTTCAGAGTATATCCGAACAGGTTCATGAAAGCAACCTGAAATTTTAATAAGGTCTTTTGGCTGGTTTCGTCCGTATGATACCCAGTGGTATACGTACTGAAATGCACTTTTGAATACTGATTAACCACACCGTCTCAGAATTATCGAAATTTTTTTGGAACCCGAACAGAAGCCGGTTCGGAAAATCGTTTGCGGCAAGTATGAATTTCGACGGTCTGAAAGATGCCATCATCACCATGCTCGGCGGAGAAGATCTTCGGGTTACGGTCAGCACATTCCAGAATGATATCACTAG
>JAJBVI010000059.1 GCA_020859905.1 Lachnospiraceae bacterium
GCACGAAAGTGCGGAGCAATCCGTAGTATCATACCCTTTTGTCGCTCGAATCATAGTATAAAAAAATAAAATCCTGCCATACTATCCTTGTAATAAGAAATGACTGTTATGCAGCCATTTTCATTTGCGGAAGTCATTTGTTATCCGGTTTTCTGTAGAAGCAGGCCTGCTCAGGCGACCGGCTGCTGATGATAGTTTCGTTATTATGTTTATGACAAGGAGGCACACCATGGAACAATTATCTGAAAAAGAATTGTCTGCGCTGAACGATCTGCTGGCGGACGAAGAGCTGTTGACGAAGAAGTTTAAAATGCTTGCGAAACAGACCGATGACATGGAGATCAAACAGAAATACGAGCGGATCTCCGAACAGCATCAGGGACATTTCAACGCATTATATGAACAGCTGCGATAGGAGGTGCGGTATGCAGGGATTTACTGACAAAGAGATTTTGAGCGACGGTCTGTCAACACAGAAAGCGACGACAGAGAAATTCAACAATTTTGCGAACGAGTGTGTGCACGATCCGGTGCGGACGACCATGCTGCAGATTCTGGAGCAGGAGCATAGCATCCAGAAGGATGTGTTCAACATGATGCACGCGAGAGGCTTCTATGAGACGCCGGCGGCGGAGGATAAGAAGGTCAACGAGGCGAAACAGAAGTTTGCGGCCAGTGTGTGTTAAGCAGAACGAAACCAGAATAAGACAGATTCCGCGAAGCGGCATTTTTACATGTAAATGCCTTCGCGGGGTCTTTTTTTGTGTATTTTTACCGAAAATCACAAGATGTTGATTTTGTTATTGCATTCAACCACAAGATATAGTAGAATAAATCTCGCAGACACTATGATTTCAGAGGCGGGAGGACGCCGGAGGCTGCCGGTGTTTTTGTTTCTCCTGCTGAAAATACAAGAACAGAAAGGGAGAGGTTTGATGAAAATTATTAAACGAAGCGGAACCGAGGTACCGTTCGATCTGGACAAGATCACGGCGGCTGTCGTGAAGGCCAACAACAGTGTGTCGGACGTGGAGAAGATGACGCCGGAGCAGATCGCGGTCATCTCAGCGAATATGCGCACGATCTGTGAGGGGATGAACCGGGCGCTCTCCGTGGAAGAGATTCAGGATTTTGTGGAGAACCAGATCATGAACCAGCGCGCGTTTTCCGTAGCGCGCAGCTATATCACCTACCGTTATAAGAGAGCCCTCGTGCGTAAGGCGAACTCGACGGATGAGCAGATCCTGAGCCTGCTTGAGTTCGACAATGAGGAAGTAAAACAGGAGAATTCCAACAAGAACCCGACCGTGAACAGTGTGCAGCGCGACTATATGGCGGGTGAGGTGAGCAAGGATATCACGAAGCGTTTCCTTCTCCCGCAGGATGTGGTGGAGGCGCATGAGCAGGGGCTGATTCATTTCCATGATTCGGATTATTTTGCGCAGCACATGCACAACTGCTGCCTGGTGAATCTGGAGGATATGCTTCAGAACGGGACGGTGATCAGCGAGACGATGATCGAGTGCCCGAAGAGCTTTTCCACCGCATGCAATGTTGCGACACAGGCTGTGGCGCAGATCGCCAGCTCCCAGTACGGCGGGCAGAGCATTTCCCTGGCGCATCTGGTTCCGTTTGTGCAGGTCAGCCGGGACAAGTACCGCAGGGAGGTCGCCATTGAGTTCGAGGAGAATGATATCGAGGCGGATCAGGAGACGATCAACCGTGTGGCGGAGATGCGCGTGCGCAAGGAGGTAAAGCAGGGCGTCCAGATGATCCAGTACCAGGTGATCACGCTGATGACGACCAACGGACAGGCGCCGTTTATCACGATTTTCATGTATCTGGACGAAGTGCCGGAGGGACCGATGCGGGACGACCTTGCCATGGTGACGGAAGAGGTTTTAAAGCAGCGGATCCAGGGCATTAAGAATGAGAAGGGCGTTTATATCACGCCGGCATTCCCGAAACTGATCTATGTTCTGGAGGAAGACAATGTCCGCGAGGGGAGCAAGTACTGGTATCTGACCGAGCTTGCCGCCCGGTGTACCGCGAAGCGCATGGTGCCGGATTACATATCCGAGAAGATCATGCTGGAGAATAAGATCGATGAGAACGGGGAAGGGCACTGCTACACCTGCATGGGCTGCCGCTCGTTCCTGACACCGTATGTAGATCCGGAGACAAAGCAGCCGAAGTATTACGGCCGGTTCAACCAGGGCGTGGTCACGCTGAATCTGGTGGACGTGGCCTGCTCTTCCGGCGGGAAGAGGGATCTGTTCTGGCAGATCTTTGATGAACGTCTGGATCTGTGCTACCGGGCGCTGATGTGCCGGCATAAACGGCTGCTGGGGACACCCTCGGATGTGGCGCCGATCCTGTGGCAGCACGGGGCGCTGGCTCGTCTGGGAAAGGGAGAAAAGATTGACAAACTCCTAGTGGGCGGGTATTCCACTATCTCTCTGGGTTATGCGGGGCTGTGCGAATGCGTGCGCTATATGACGGGCAAATCCCACACGGATCCGTCCGCGATGCCGTTTGCCCTGGAGGTAATGCAGCATATGAACGATGCCTGCGCGAAATGGCGCGCGGAGACTTCCATTGCGTTCAGCCTCTACGGGACGCCGCTGGAGTCCACCACCTATAAATTCGCGAAATGCCTGCAGAAACGTTTCGGCGTCATTGCGGGAGTGACCGACAAAAACTATATCACGAACAGCTACCATGTGCATGTCACAGAGGAGATCGATGCCTTTGAAAAACTGAAATTCGAGTCGAAGTTCCAGGCGCTTTCCCCTGGCGGCGCGATCAGCTATGTGGAGGTTCCGAACCTGCAGAATAATCTGGACGCGGTTCTCTCCGTGATGCAGTACATCTATGACAATATCATGTACGCGGAACTCAACACCAAGAGTGATTACTGTCAGGAGTGCGGGTTCAACGGCGAGATTCTCATCAAAGAGGAGGACGGCAAGCTCTTCTGGGAATGCCCGAGCTGCGGAAACCGTGATGAGAGCAAGCTGAACGTGGCGCGGAGAACCTGCGGCTACATCGGCACGCAGTTCTGGAACCAGGGAAGGACGCAGGAGATAAAAGAAAGAGTGCTGCACCTGTAGAAAAACCAAAGTCGGATTGAGAAATTACAATTCAACAGTGTGCAATACATGCTGTAAACTTCCATGCGCTGCTAATGCAGTGCGCCAACATCTATGAAATCCGATTGCTCCGCAGCATCAATAATTGAATAAATTATTGCATTTCCGCGTGATTTGACTTATACTGTGAAAGTGTCGTGAACAGACAGACCGGCGGGTGTGCAGGCGCTCCCGCCGGTCTGTTGATAACGCTTTTATAACAAATAATCAGGAGGAAATGTATATGGCAAAGATCACGAAGGATACCATGATCGGCGAGCTGCTGCGCGATCAGGATCATATTGATGATATCGCGGAGGTATTGTTTGGAATCGGTATGCACTGTCTCGGGTGCCCGTCTTCCCAGATGGAGACGCTGGCGGAGGCAGCCATGGTGCACGGGCTTGAACCCGACGAGCTGATCGACCGTCTGAACGCAGTCGTCGAGCAGTAGGACAGACAGTCCGGCATCTCGGCGGAGTTCAGCAATGTAAAACATCCCTTCCGGGTCATGCGGTTCGGCGTGACCCGGAAGGGATGCAGGTACACAGGGGCGCGTAATGAAATCTTGCAGCCTGCTCTGCACGCGCCGTGCGCGGCGCGTATGAGGCAAAAGCTGTCTCCTGTTCGATTTCTTTATTTATTCTGCGGCCTGCGCCAGCGTCTGAACCGCATGATTGCGGAGTATGGACTTGCTGTGTTCCCGATGGTACGCGGCTATGCCGGGGGAGCATTTGCGTTTCTCCAGGAAAGTGGTCATGGTGTGGGTGATCTGCCGGAACTCCATGGTGGTGTGGCGGCCCTGATGCAGGATCAGCAGATATGCGCCGGAGGATGCTTCCCGGCAGAGGAAGCTGTCGCCCTCATAAAACGGCGCGACAGCCTGCGCGGCCCGGATCGCTGTGTCAATGTCGTCAGCCGCGAACATGCTGGTCTGCGGCGCGGCATCGGACTCTTCCTCTGTGTCGTTCGCCGAATTTGCCGCGGATTCGGAGAGTTCCTTCTTGATCTGGCTGAACAGATCGAGCAGATCGTCGGGAATCAGATCGTCCCTCATCAGGTCAGTATCCTTGAAGGAATCGGATTCGCCGTCTTCCGTAAGCAAATTGGAAAACTCGGAAAACCGGGTATCCAGTTCGTCCGGGGAGTCTACTTTGGTTATGATCAGAACCACCTTCTCTGAGGGGAGGGGGATGGCTTCCACCATGAGCGGGATATCGTCTGCCTCAAATCCGAAATCCATGGAGGCCTGCGCCATCATATCCTGGAAAAGCGCCCTTGTCTTATCTGTGCCATAGGCCAGTTCGCTCAGCTTAATCTGGCGTGACGCCAGATCCTCTTTCGTAAGCGTGCAGCGAATCTGATGTTCATTCAGTTTTTCTATCTTCATGTCATCACTTCCTTATCTGGCATACATAATAACAAAAAAATATTGGAATAGCAATAAAAAATAGTTGAAAAATGTAAAGTATTGTGCTATAAAAATTACATGAGCATTCCGTTTCGGGCGGACAGACGCATCGTCACTGCTGCGAACTTCATGCAGAGTACATTTTTCGTACGTTGATATCTGCATTTGCAGTATGTTCGGAAGATCACAGATCTTCTTTGACAATCCCTTTGATCTTGACAGATCATCGTTTAGTATTTCCGAGATTTTATGATTTAGACAGAGAAAATATCATCTGCCGCTCCGGGAAACGAATGCTCTGAGAGTATCCTTTTTGTCAGTATATGAAATTCAAAGAAAAAACTGACACAAAGAAGCGAAGAGGAGGTGGTTTTTAAACGGCGGCAGGTGCTTGTGTCCTGGTAAAGAAAAAATCAAAAAGAAAGGAAGGTACTTCAGAACGGTGTAATGTGTGATTGAGGGGGAGCAGCACCTGCCCCGCAGATGCGAACGGACGTTGTATATCACGAAACAGGCTTCCGTTTGGTCAAAAGAGGGGTGAAACTATGCGTGAAAAGCATAAAAACAATGGTTATGCCCTGATGATAGAGCTGCAGAATTATGAGCAGCAGGGGATTTCCATCTGGCTCGAGGGCTCTCCGAGCAGTTCGGCCGATGTGATGAAAGCAATCAGGGTAAGAGAAGGTATCTCCTATATGAGGGACTATGTCTTTCACTCGGGAGAATTAAGTGAAGTTCGATTTGATAAGATTACAAAATCATAATGCATGATAAGATTACAAAGTCTTAATGTAGAAAACAGGTATGCCTGACGGCATGGGCAGCCTGAAAAATGAAAGTCAGATTGCGAAACCATACGGGCCGGTTCGCTGCGGGAGGGAGGACATCTCCGCCTGCGGTTGAACCGGCCCGTATTATGTATAGCATGATACAAGGGACAAAAGGTCAGAAATCGGATGCTCGCATCCGTTTTTCTGACATTGGGGACCGCAAAAACATGAGGAAGTAGCAAATTTGACCGTTTTTTGGTCAAATTTAGCGGATTCCGAATGTTTTTAGGATTGTGGGATAAGTGAGATAAGAAATCTCTGATTTCTGTTATCGAACTTATGCAGAGCTGCAATCCGTAGTATCATACCCTTTTGTCGCTCGAATCATAGTATATAGTACAGCGAATATCCGGTTATTGTTCCGGAGCGTTCCTTATTTCTATTCCGTCAACCAGAACAGCATGGTACTCATGTCTACAATCATCTCTTCGTTATAGGTGCGGACAGGGATCTTATCCTCAAATCCGTAAATCACCGGATAATCCTCCGCTTCGAAAAACCAGGTCAGAACCACTTTCCTTTTCAGATCGACCATCCAGTATTCCCGGACGCCTGCGTCCGCATATTTCTGAAGCTTCAGGATCATATCTTTTCTTCGGGTGGAGGGAGAGAGAACCTCAATCAGAAAGTCCGGAGCGCCGAAGATCACATTCTCGCGGTATTTGCTTCTGTCACACAGAATGCCGATATCCGGCTGAACCATGGTCTTGTCGTCGCAATTCAGCTGAACATCCACAGGCGCAATGAAGGGAATGCATGTCCCCTTTTTATCTGTGATATAGTTGGCAACCTGCCGGAATATCTCTCCGCATATACGTTGATGAAGAAGACCCGGGGCGGCCATATCGTAGATGGAGCCGTCGATCAGTTCGACACGCCGGTCGTCCGGAAAAGCGTAATAATCCGCCAGGGTGTATTCTCCCTGACATTTTATACCATAGGAGATTGCTGCCGCAGATACGGTTTGTGCAGGCTGATTCATCTGCACATTTTCGTACGGTCTGTTCTCCGGTTTTATTTTCGAAACCTGTGTTGTGTTTTCGGATAAATCTTTACTCATAAGTAATCACTCCGGGAACGGTGTTATGTTTCGACTATAGTAGCATGACCTTCTTACTGTGTCAACGGCTGCGCTGCAGAGTTATATGAAACGGCTGCGCTGCAGAGTTGTTTGTTATTTTTTGCCTTCAATATGTCTTCCGGGCGCAGGTCGGAACACCCGGTAATCATGTCCGGGAGAATAACTTTCCATTTCCGGATGCGGATCTTTTCGTAAATCTTCCCGTCCTACTCCTGCTCCTGCTGTTGCTGCGCGTACTTCTGCCGCTGCACATCGGCCCAGATTGCATGCGGTCCGGTCTCGTTCGTCCGGATCTTCGTGGCGGTGCGGATCTCATAGCTGAAGATCTTGCCGTCGCCCACCTGACCGGTGTAGGCGGCTTCGCGGATAGTCTGGATGACCTTATCCTCCCATTTCTCCGATGAGACTACGATCTCCAACTTGATCTTGGGCAGTAACAGTATCTCGACCGCGGATCCGCGGACATTTCTGGTCAGTCCGTGCTGCGTGCCGCAGCCCATCACCTGCGATACGGTGATGCCGTTTACATGCATGGCGTTTAATGCGTCCAGGACGTTCTGAAATTTTTCTTCATTTATGATGGCTTCTATTTTAATCAGCATGGCATTTTCCCCCTGTAATCACTTATAATCAGTATAGTTTTTCTTCTGTAATCATTTTTGCTCGGCATGGCTTCCTCCCGCGTCTTTCTTTAATCCCATCCGTTGAATGCCGGATATGCCTTCTCTCCGTGCTGCGAGCTGTCCAGTCCGATCTGCTCTTCCCGGTCGTCGACGCGGAGCTTTGTAAAGAGCCGAACCAGCCCGGCGCAGACCAGTGTCCCGGCCACGGCGATCACGATCGTGATGCCGATGCCGGCCAGCTGTGCCAGAAACAGATGGACATCTCCGAACACGAGACCGTCCCACCGGGCATCGCTGTTGATGGAGGATCTGGCGAACAGTCCCGTGGCGATGCCGCCCCAGATACCGCCGATGCCGTGGCAGCCGAATGCGTCCAGCGCGTCGTCGATTCGCAGTTTCTGTTTGATCAGCTTCACGCCGAAGTAGCAGATCGGGCTGACCAGTGCACCGATGATGAAGGCGGACCAGATCGGGACAAAGCCCGCGCCCGGCGTGATCGCTACCAGTCCGACCACCAGACCCGTGGACGCGCCCACGAGCGTAGGTTTTTTACTTGTAATGACATCGATGAGCATCCAGCTGAGCATGGCCGCCGCCGCAGAGATGGCGCTGGTCATGAACGCGTGCGCCGCCAGTCCGTCCGCTTTCAGCGAGCTGCCGGCATTGAACCCGAACCAGCCGAACCAGAGCAGAGCGGCACCGAGTACGACGAACGGAATATTGTGGATGCGGTAGGCTGCCTGGTCGTAGCCCTTTCTTCTCCCGATCAGGATGGCGAGCGTCAGGGCCGTGATGCCGGAGCTGATGTGGACGACGTCTCCCCCGGCGAAATCGACGGAGCCGATAGAAGCCAGCCAGCCGCCCTCGCCCCAGACCATGTGGGCCAGCGGATAGTACACCAGCACAGACCAGAACGCAATGAACAGGAACAGTGCCTTGAACTTCATACGGCCGACCAGCGCACCGGTGATCAGAGCCGGCGTGATGACGGCGAACATCATCTGGTATGCGATGTACACGAAATGCGGGATGGTGTCCGCATAGGGACTCAGGTCATTCATGTCAATGCCATTTAAAAATATCCATTCCAGACTGCCAATCAGGCCGCTGTGGTCGCTTCCGAACGCCAGCGAGTAACCGATGGCGACCCACATCACGATGGCGAGTCCCATGATGGCTACGCAGCACATCATTGTGTTTACGACATTTTTCCTTCTTACAAGGCCTCCGTAAAAGAAAGCCAGACCCGGCGTCATGATAAACACCAGTGCGGTACAGATAATCATGAAAGCTGTATCACCTGTATTCATTCTCTCATCCTCCTGTTCATCATACATCAAAAATTCTTACGTGAAAACAAAGTGGTTACGTTAAAATAAAAAAAGACGTCGGGAAAAGTCCGAACGTCTTTGTCTGGTTAGCATTCTAGCATAATATTTCCGGAGGCGCAAGGAAAAAATTCCGGCTTGCTATACGGGCGGTTTTGTGATAAGTTACCAATAAACAACCATGCGCTGCTGACGCGGCGCGCCAACATCTATGAAAGCCGATGACAGCAGAATGGAGATTATCATGTTTGAGGAATATTACGGAGAACCGGATCCGGTGAAACGAAAAGCCATACTGGACGAATACATCCCGGAGGAGAGAACGGCTGATTCGGAAGGATCCGATCCTGAGGGTGGCGGCGCGGTACCGGAACAGATAAAAAAGCTGTTTGATCTTCGCTACAAATGCAATAAAAAAGGCGGTTACGACGACCGCTTTCTGGGAGCCTGGCTGGATCTGAAGCTGGCTGCGGAAGGACCGATCAGCAGGATGGCGAAAAAGAGGATTGAGAAGCAGGTGCGTTCTGCCGTCCATGTGCTTTGTCTGGACAGGCGGGATGAGTTCTCCGGGGATGTCCTTTATCGGGAAATGTGTCATCTGGCGACTGTCTATATCTCCTCCTGCACGCAGGACAGCAGGTATACCGGTGTGTTCTGGGGGCTGGGGAAAATCAGTGATGAAAAATTGCAGTCAAGACTTTGTACAGATCTCGAAAATTTTGCGGAAGGGCTGTCCCGCTTTCCGGAAGCGGGGGAGGATACCAGTATTCTCAGAAAGGCGGTTGCGGATACAGAGGAGCGGAAAATTCGTTCATAGGCAGGTTCGTCCGCGAAGATTCCCAGTCATGATGCATGCCCGTCTGCGGTCATTCCCCGGTCATGATGCGCATCCGTCTGCGAAGATTCCTGTGCAGGATGCGTCCCCTCCGCGGTCATTCCCCAAGCAGTATGCGTACCTGCCCGTCGGAAGCGATTTTGAGCCGCATGGTTTTGACGTGACGGTTATAGAAGTTCGCTTTTTCTTTGTCGCTCATTTTTACCCAGGTACTGTGAAATGTCTCTTCCAGCATCGTGTTTGCGTTGAAATCTACCGCTTCGTCCAACCGGTTCTGAAATTCTGACATCAGTGTCTTTGTCTTGATGGCGTATGTCGCTCCTGTACAGAAATCGTCGATAAAACAATAGCGATGATCCTGACTCCTCAGCGCGTTTCGGATCTGTGCGCCGCTTTTTTCTTTTTCCAGCATGACCAGAAAGTGGATGCCCGGCAGAGACTGGATCAGCGCCCAGTAGTCGCTGTCGCTTGACACGAGAATCACGGAGTCTGCATGATTTACATACACTTCCCGGCAGGTGTTGGCGGCCAGTGTCATATCGACCTGGGATTTGTGTTCGTATATTCTTCCGACGACGATATGCTCCGTGCAGTAGTCTGAGGGGATGCCCATATGGCAGAAGGTGGTCCACGCGGCTGTTGTATAGTCGGAATCGAACATCATGATTTTGTGTATGGTGCCTTTCAGACCGGCGCTGAGGCTGGAGAGCGCCGCGGCCAGCTTGACCGGATCGCTGTTCTCGCAATCCACAACAATCAGCGTTTTTTCATGGCGTTCGAGGAAGTCGTATAGATTGTCCATGTTCTGTTCGCACGCGTCGCTCACCAGGCTTTTATCCTCAAAGCTGTCCCCGTTTTGTTCGTAGAGGAGTGTGACAAATTTATAATCGGAGCTGAGGATATTTCCGCAGTCGTCCCGGGTCCAGTTAATGAAACACTGATAGGGGTAGCGGTTTCGGTTGGAGTGATAATATTCTCCCGCGGCTGCAACGCCCTCTGCCTTGAAACCGTTCGGCAGAAGAAACAGCGGGCGGATGTAATCCCAGCGCACCCATTCGGGGAACATGTCTTTGACAGAGTTGATCCGGTTTGAGAGCATATGATTGATTTCCAGTATGTAATTGTTTACGTGCGGCCGTGTATTTTGCAGCTGAATCCCGTCTGCACAGAGACCGTTTACAGCTTCCGGGGGGATCAGTTCCGGCAGGGTTGACAGATTTTTCAGGTCATACATAAAAGCGGTTCGGATCTGCGCGTGATGTTTTTCCAGCGCCGTCCGTACCATGCACAGATTGCGAATGATGCGGGCATCCTGGTTCCGGTCATATTTTTCGAAACTGTCCGTGAGCAGCGGGTCATGTTTTTCGAAGTGCCTGTATTCTACGCCGATCAGATACATCATCAGTGAGACAAGAGTGTATGTGTTTGCGTGTTCATTGCTCGGTACCGGCACGGGAGGTTCCGGGGGGCATATCTGCTCCGGATCCGCCAGTGATATCAGCGTTTTTTGTTTTGTGTCGTCGCAGAGCTGCGGCTGCGGTGATGTCTGTAGATTCATACGGTGTCCTCATGTCAGTCTATATAAATCGGTGCGGGTGTGACTTGCAGCGTTTATGGTGTGACGGTTGTCCCAGGGCGGTTGAAAACGAATAGTTACAGTATAACACACTTTACGGTGAGTTGGAAGTTTTTTTGTTAGTTATTTCTGTTCAGAGTTTATAACTTGCTATGCGGGAGGTTTTGTGGTAAGTTACCTGTAAAACAGGTTAGCTGTTTCCGAATGTGAGATTGAAACCATGTGGTTTTAAACATCCATGCGCTGCTGACGCAGCGCACCAACGTATACGAGGATATTGGAACGAATATGACAAAGCATCTGGATGAGGCTCTGGCTGAATACAGCCGATCTGACTGCTACCCGTTTCACATGCCGGGCCACAAGCGGCAGCGGCTGGGGGATGGGGATGTCCGGCCGGAGGAGATTGACATCACGGAGATCGACGGATTTGATAATCTGCATCATGCGGAGGGTATTTTAAAGGAGGGGCAGGACAGGCTGGCTGCTCTGTTCGGCGCAAATGAGAGTTTTTATCTGGTAAACGGCAGTACGGCCGGGATCCTTGCAGCGATCTGCGGCTGTATGACGAGGGGCGGACGGCTCCTGACCGGACGAAACTGCCACAAGGCGGTCTATCATGCGGCGTATCTGATGGAGGCGGGTCTGGAATATCTGTATCCGGAATCGGCGGTTCTCAGGACAGAGGGGAGTGCTGAGCCGGAGCCGGCGGGTATCGGAATACAGGGAAGCAGTGAGCCGGAATCGACAGGAGCTGGAATACAGGGTAATGCTGAGGCAGAGCTGACGGAACCTGGGATACGGGGAAGCAGTGAATCTGAACCGGCGGAGTTTGTGGTGCAGGGGAGTATTGATCCGGAACAGGTACGGCGGAAACTGAGGGCATTTCCGGATATACAGGCGGTGGTCATCACCTCCCCGACGTATGACGGCATTGTCTCGGATATTGAGGTGATCGCTGCGATTGTACACGCACACGGGATTCCGTTTATCGTGGATGCGGCGCACGGGGCACATTTTGGTTTCTCGGACAACTTCCCGAAAAAGGCGATTGCGCTGGGGGCGGATCTGAGCGTGGAGAGTCTTCACAAGACGCTGCCGTCCTATACGCAGACGGCCGTACTGCATATGAAAAGGGCAGCCGGAGAGGGCAGCTACCGTTTTGATCCGGATCGGGTGAAACGGTATCTCGGGATTTTCCAGACCAGTTCGCCGTCCTATATTCTGATGGCAGGGATTGATCGGTGTGTCCGGATCCTGGAGGATGATGTGCGGAAATACCGGCAGCCGGAGCAGAGACAAAACAGCCTGTTTGGCGCGTTTGAGGATCGGCTGGAAAGGTTTTACAGACAGTGCGGGGAGTTTCAGCGCGTGAAGGTCTTCCCATACAGTCTGAAATCGGCTCCGGATATGGGGGAGAATGATTGGAAACGAAATCCGGGAGCAGATATATCGTCAGTGCGGTCGGTAAGATTTTGCCTGGGGGAGAACGATCAGATGAGAAATCCGGGAGCGGATGAGGAGAATAATGATCCGGAGCAGCCGGTCGGGATTTTCGGCCGGGATTACTCGAAGATCCTCATAACCGCGTCAGCGGTTGGTCTGAACGGGCAGCAGCTGTACGATTTGCTTCTGCGGAACCATCACCTGCAGATGGAGATGGCTGCCGGTTCTTATGTGATCGCGTTAACCACGATCATGGATACGGAGGAGGGATTTTGCCGGCTTTGCCGGGCGCTGCGGGAGATTGACTGCGGCACGGCGGAAAGCGGCTCAGCGACCCCGAGACATAGCGTTTACCAGGCATTGCCGGAGATCGACTGCGGCATAGCGGCAGGCAGAGAAATTATGAGGGATGAGCTGTCCCCGGACAGAGTGAACCGACTGCAGCCGGTCTTCGCAGGCTTGTACCGCCCTCAGACGAAATCAGCGGAAATCGCCTGCGCGATGGATGCGGTAAAGAGCGTGATTCCATTGTCTGAATCCGTGAACCGGATAACCGGCGAATTCGTCTATCTCTATCCCCCCGGGATTCCAATCCTCGTGCCGGGGGAAAGGATCACGCAGGAGACGCTTGAACTGCTTGAAACCTGCCGTGCCCGGGGCATGCAGCTGCAGGGAATGGCGGATCTGAGCGCGGAGACCATTCGGGTCGTTCGTTGAGACAGTCGCGTAAACATCCATGCGCTGCTGACGCGAAAAAGCAGCCTGACTGGCGCGTTTGAGGATCGGCTGAAAAGGTTTTACAGACAATGCGGGCACGCCGTAAAGCAGGAGGAAGTATGAAGAAAAAATTGTATCTGGAATGTTACGCGGGTATCAGCGGGGACATGACAGTCGGCGCACTGCTGGATCTCGGGGCGAATGAGAAGAAACTGAGGCGGACGCTGGACAGCCTCCATCTGGATGGGTATGCGGTCGGGGTGAAACGGGTGCAGAAATCCGGGCTGGACGTCTGTGATTTTGCGGTGCTGCCGGATGCGGCTTATGAAAACCATGATCATGATATGGAGTATCTGCATGGGAGGGGCGCGGTATCCGATGAACCCCAGGCACATGGGGAGCCGGACCGCACTCACACGCATACGCATCCGCAGAAGTCCCATGTACAAGAGAATCATGGATGCGGAACGCATGAACAGGATCATACAAACACGCATTCGATGGAATCCTGTGTACAAGAGGATCATGGAGGCGGAATGCATGAACGGCCTCATACACATACACATGCGCATACGCATGAGCATGTACACCGCGGTCTGCCTGAGATCCTTAAGATCATACAGTCTTCCGCCATGACCGACCGCGCGAAAGCAACTGCCATCCGCATTTTTGACATTCTCGCGCGGGCAGAGGCGAAAGCGCACGGTGTGCCTCCGGAGCAGGTACACTTTCACGAGGTTGGCGCGGTGGATTCCATTGTGGATATCGCCGCTGCTGCGATCTGTCTGGACGACCTGGACATTGAGGATGTCATTGTGCCGGTGCTTTGCGAGGGCAGCGGAACGGTTCGGTGTCAGCACGGAATCCTCCCGATTCCGGTTCCGGCGACGCTGAATATTGTGTCGGAACATCACCTGAGGCTGCACCGGATGGACGTGGAGGGAGAATTCGTGACGCCGACGGGGGCGGCCATCGCGGCTGCGATCCGCACGGAGGACAGGCTGCCGGAGTGCTTTCGGGTGGAGCGTATCGGAATGGGAGCCGGGAAACGCGCCTATGAACGCCCGAGTATTCTCCGTGCCATGCTGATCGTGCCGGAGGAGGATACGGATGCGAGATCATTTTGCCTTGATATAAAACCGGATGGACAGTCGGCAGCTTCGTTTGTGCCGGAGGAGAATCAGGCATCCGTGCCTGAGAGGGATATAGATGCGGGTGACATCATTTTGAAACTGGAGAGCAATATTGACGACTGCAGCGGCGAGGCCATAGCCTACGCAATGGAACGGCTTTTCGCGGCCGGCGCCAGGGACGTCCATTACACACCCGTATATATGAAGAAAAACCGTCCCGCCTATATGCTCACGGTTCTCTGTGAACCGGAGCAGAGGGAGACGATGGAGAAGATCCTGTTTGCGGAGACCACGACCATCGGCATCCGGCGGCAGCGCATGGAGCGCACTGTTTTAAAGCGGGAAAACCGGAGAGTGCCGACCCCGTTGGGAGAGATTGATGTAAAAGTGCTGGAATTCGATGGACACAAACGATATGCTCCCGAATATGAGAGCGTAGCGGTTCTCGCCGGGGAGAAACAGATATCTTTCCTGAAGGCCTATCAGATTGCGGAAGAGGCGGCTGGGAAGTTCTTTTCCGGATGAGACGGATTATGGTTGAGAAATCATTGAAAATAAAGCGGCAGCCGGGAAGTTCTTTCGCCTGGGTGAGACGGAATAGAAAAAGAGCATGCCGGTGAACTGCAAAGAGAACAAAATGATATTACCTGAGAACTGTAAAAAATATGACGGCTTATACCTGAGAACCGCAGACAGACATGACGGGTTGACAAGAACCGGCGCGACGACTATACTTTAGTTATTGTAAAAGTATCGTCTCCCGTACCGCGATCCTGAGACGCTGTGCCGGACAGACGGCTTTTTCGCAATGAATAATACATGGTTACGCTGTAACCGGAATTGGAGGAGACAATATGTTTGAATTGACCGGAAAAATCGCATTGGTTACCGGCGCCGCAGCGGGACTCGGGCAGGCCATCGCTGCGACATTTGCAAAACAGGGGGCGACGGTTGTACCGACTAACCGTCCGGGCGTATCGCTGGATCAGACAATCGGCATGATCAGAGAATCCGGCGCGGAGGATGTGTACACACAC
>JAJBVI010000024.1 GCA_020859905.1 Lachnospiraceae bacterium
CCTCCCCGCCGGAAACACGGGAGCGGCTGAGGCCGGTCGCGCGCGCATCCAATATCCGGGAACTGATCGATGCCTGCAGGTATTATTTTGATGAAACCGGCAGGAGAGTTACATTTGAATACAGCCTGATCGCCGGGGTGAATGACACGAGGGAGGACGCGGAGGAGCTGGCAGGGCTTATCGGGAATTTAAACTGCCACATCAATCTCATCCCCGTTAACCCCGTGAAAGAGTGCGGTTACAGGCAGCCGGATCGCAAAGCTGTGCTGGATTTTAAAAATCTTCTTGAAAAATATAAAAAAACTGTTACTATAAGAAAGGAGATGGGCCGTGATATTGATGGGGCTTGCGGCCAACTGAGGAGAAGCTATGCAGGGATGGCGGAGCCGCCGCATGGTTTTTCGGAAAGGCAGGACTCGCAGAGATGAAAATATGTTCTCTGACTGACATCGGCATCCGGAGGGAGATGAATCAGGATTATTTCTTTTCGTCGGAGGAACCGGTGGGCAGATTGCCGAACCTGTTCATTGTTGCGGACGGGATGGGCGGACACAATGCCGGCGAGTTTGCTTCGCGCTGTGCCGTGGAGATCATGGCGGATACGGCGCGGACGACACAGGAGGCTGACACGGCCGGGATTCTGAACGCGTGTGTGTCTCAGGCGAACGCCAGGCTGAATCAATATGCGAAGGAGCACCCGGAGACGAGGGGGATGGGCACGACGATCGTGGCGGCTGTACTGGACGGCCGGCGGCTGACGACTGTCAATGTCGGCGACAGCAGGCTCTACATCATCGGAGACGGCATCCGGCAGGTTACCAGAGATCATTCCCTGGTACAGGAGATGGTGCGGATGGGCGAGATGGATGAGGAGAGCGCCAGGATCCACCCTGATAAGAATATTATAACCAGAGCGGTCGGTATCGATGCGTTTATAGAGACGGATATTTTTGAATCGTATGTGGAACCGGGTGAGCGGATATTGCTGTGCTCTGACGGATTGACGAATATGGTCGCGGATGACGCAATCCTGCAGATTTTAAATGAGGACAGAGATCTCGTTTCAAAAGCGGAGTATCTGATTGAGATTGCAAATAACAACGGCGGCAGGGATAATATCACCGTGATCGTAATAGATCCTGAATGTGAGAGGTAAATGCAGATGATAGACAGTGGAACGATCATAGCGGAACGCTATGAGGTGGAAGAGAAGATCGGCGCGGGCGGGATGTCTGACGTTTACAGGGCGAAAGACCTTACGCTGGGCAGAAGCGTGGCCGTTAAAGTTTTAAAGTCAGAATACAGTGAGGATATGAACTTTGTGACGAAGTTCCGCGCGGAGGCTCAGTCCGCTGCGGGGCTGGAGCATCCCAATATTGTGAATGTTTACGATGTGGGCAGCCAGGACGGTTTTTACTACATTATTATGGAGTATGTGTCCGGCATCACGCTGAAGACCTATATCGAGAAAAAAGGCCGGCTGAATTATAAGGAGACTCTGAGTATTGCCATTCAGGTCGCCCGCGGCATTCAGGCAGCTCACGCGAAGCATATTATCCACAGGGATATCAAGCCGCAGAATATTATGATTTCTACCGAGGGAAAGGTCAAGGTGACTGATTTCGGTATTGCCCGGGCGGTGTCGGAGAACACGATCCATTCGGATGTGATGGGGTCTGTCCACTACGCGTCGCCGGAACAGGCGAGAAACGGTTACGTCAGCAACCGCAGCGATATCTATTCCCTCGGCATTGTTATGTATGAGATGGTGACCGGACGGGTGCCTTTCGACGGCGACAGCACCGTGGCGGTGGCGATCAAGCATCTGCAGGATGAGATGGTGAGTCCCGCCGAATACGCGGACGATCTGCCCATCAGCCTGGAAAAGATTATTTTAAAATGTACGCAGAAGAGCGCAGACCGGCGGTATGATTCCATGGAGAATCTGCTGGTCGACCTGAGGAAATCCCTGCTCTCGCCCAACGAGGATTTTGTCACCATGGTTCCGTATAATCAGGAAAAAACCAGAGTCCTGTCGGATGACGAGGTAAAGGAGATTCAGGAGAGCAATACCGTCTCGCCGGACGAGGAGGACGACGAGGACGAGAAGGACGGGAAGTATGCTTATATCTATGAGGACGATGAGGACGATGACGATGATGACGATGAGGACGATGGCGGTTTTCTGAATCCCAAAATGGAGAAGATTGTCAACGTCCTGCGCATTGTGATTATCATTATCATTGCGCTGATCGTGCTTTATTTCATACTGGATTTCACCGGAGTTGTGAACTTCGGCAGCAGAAACAGTTCTTCGCAGGAGGAAGAGGAGACTGTTGAGACAGTGGATCAGGTAGAGATGATCGACCTCAGGGGGATGACGATGGATGAGGCCGAGGACGCTATGGATGAGCTGGGGCTGTCAGTCTCTCAGGAGGATGAAGAAGAGACGGATGAGTATGAACCCGGCCAGATCATCTCTCAGGACGTGGAAGAGGGTGAGATGATCGATGCGGGCACTACGGTCTATGTTGTGGTCGCGGTTGAGCCTGAGGCTGAGACAGTCACGGTGCTGAATGTGGTGGGTTACACGTCGGATGCCGCCATGACGACGCTGCAGGATAAGGGATTCGAGGTGGTTCGTGAGTTCCAGTATGACAGTACGGTGGAGGCCGGAAAGGTTATCAGCCAGAGTCCGAAGAGCGGCAGCACGGCGACAGAGGGTGATACGGTGACGCTCTACATCAGCCAGGGCTCCGAGACTACGAAGGTTCCGAATGTGATGGACCAGTCCCAGACTGACGCGGCAGCCGCGCTGGGAGACGCCGGGCTGAATGTGGGTTCGGTGACAGAGGAATACAGTGACACGGTATCGGAGGGTCTGGTGATCAGCCAGAGCGTTTCCTCGGGCAGCTATGTGGAGATGGGTACATCCGTGGATCTGGTGATCAGCATGGGCGCGGAGGAAGTGACTTATTACGCGAGCATCCGGATTACGGCGCCCTCCAATGTAACGACGAATTACGCGAATATTTATCTTTATAAAGCGGAGAGCGATGAACTGATTCAGTCCTGGACGAATCAGACGAGTTTCCCGTTTACCGCGACCGTGACCGGCATTACGGGGACGGATCAGGGTACGATCGTTATTGAATGGTATTATACAGATGCTGACGGAGCTGAGCAGACTTACACACAGGAGGACACTGTCACGTTCCATGAGGAGTAGCAATTGCCGGATATACTGTAGCAAACCCCGGCAGCGGACATTGTCACGTTCCATGAGGAGCAGCGGCGGATGAGGCAGGGACGGATTATAAAAGGGATTGCCGGATTTTACTATGTACGCGCGGCGGGATCCGGCATCTATGAGTGCAAAGCGAAGGGCGTATTCCGCAGTCAGAACTGCAGGCCGCTGCCCGGGGATGAAGTCTGCATTGATGTGATCAGCGAGGAGGAGATGACCGGGAATATCACGGAGATCCTGCCGCGCAAAAACACCCTGATCCGGCCGGCGGTTGCGAATGTGGATCAGGCGGCGGTTGTATTTGCGCTCGCCTCGCCGAAGCCGAATTTCAATCTTCTCGACCGGTTTCTGATCGTGATGGAGCAGCAGCGGGTTCCGTCTGTGATCTGCATGAATAAATCCGACCTGGTTCCCGCAGGGGATATCGACGCGGTGCGGGAGATATACGGCGCGGCTGGTTATCCGATTTACTTTTTTAGCGCGGAGACGGGAGAGGGCGTTTCGGCGCTCAGGGCGCAGCTGCAGGGAAGGACGAGCACGGTGGCCGGTCCGTCCGGCTCCGGCAAATCCACGCTGATCAACCGGCTTGCCCCGCATGCGTGTATGGAGACCGGCGAGGTCAGCAAAAAGATCGGGCGGGGGCGTCACACGACGCGCCATTCGGAGCTGATCGCCCTGGATGAGGATACGTTTATATTTGATACCCCGGGCTTTAGCTCTCTTGCTGCGGATTGCTGCAATGCGATGGCTCAGCAGGCCGGGACAGAGGAGATCCTGCCGGTGGAGGAGGATACGCTCGACCGGTTTTTCCCGGAGTTTTTAAACCTTATCGGGAACTGCCGGTTCAGGGGCTGCAGCCATCTGAGCGAACCGGGCTGCGTGGTGCGGGCTGCTGTAGAGAATGGCCGGGTCAGCCGGAGCAGATACGAAGACTACGTGCAGATTTACCGTGAACTGCACGATAAAAGGAAATACAGGAGAATACCATGAATTGCTTATCACCTTCTATTTTATCGGCCGATTTTTCCAGACTGGGCGGGCAGGTTTCCCTGCTGGATCAGGCCGGGGCACAGTATGTGCATATTGATGTGATGGACGGGATGTTTGTCCCGAGCATTTCCTATGGTATGCCGGTGATCCGCTCCATCCGCAAGTGTACGGAGCGCATTTTTGACGTTCATCTCATGATCGAAGAGCCGATCCGGTATATTGATGACTTTGTGGATGCAGGGGCTGATCTGATCTCAGTCCATGCGGAGGCGTGCCGGCATCTTGACCGCACGATCCACGCGATCCGCGAAAAAGGCGTCCTCACGGCGGCGGCCTTAAACCCGGCCACACCGTTATCCACACTGGAATATATCCTTCCGGAGCTGGATATGGTGCTGCTGATGGGCGTGAACCCGGGCTTCGGCGGACAGAAGTATATTCCATATATCACGCAGAAGATCCGGGATCTCAGGCAGATGATCGACCGGGCGGGATGCCAGACGGATATTGAGATAGACGGCGGTGTGAATCTGGACAATGTCCGGGGGATACTGGATGCGGGCGCCAATGTCATTGTCGCGGGCAGCGCCGTGTTCCGGGGAGATATCGGGGAGAATGTGAGAGCGTTTCTGCGGATTTTAGATGAGCAGTGAGCGGAGACTGATACAATCGGATGAGCAGTGAACGGAAACTTATAATATCATGAATACTTTGATTATCACGGGAGGCCAGATTGACCTCCCTTTTGCAAAACAACAGGTAGAAAACGGGTCGTGGGATTGCGTGATCTCTGCGGATTCCGGTCTGAATTTCTGCCGTGAGGCAGGGATATGGCCGGATGTGATCCTGGGAGATTTTGATTCCGCGGATCCGGATGTGCTGCAATATTTTCGGGAGCAGTGTCCGGAACGCATCCGGACATTTCCCGCGCAGAAGGACGAGACGGATACGGAGCTGGCCATTCTGCACGCAATCCGCGCGGGCGCGGACCGTATCACGCTGCTCGGCGCCACCGGAAGCCGCCTGGATCATGTGCTGGGGAACCTGCAGCTGCTGCTGCCGGCGATGGAGGCGGGCGCGGCGTGCCTGATCCTGGATGAACACAACCGGATCCGCATGACGCGGGATATGCTGACGCTCAGAAAGGCGGAGCAGTTCGGCCGGTATGTATCGCTGATCCCGTTCACGCCGCGTGTGGATGGCCTGACCCTGACCGGATTCGTCTACGAGACGGAGGATTTTACGCTGACTGCCGGGAATGCGCGGGGCGTGAGCAATGAGATCCGGGATGATGAGGCCCGCATTGAGATGAAGAGCGGCATTCTGCTTGTCATAGAATCGAGGGATTAAGTAATATGCCGGTATTGGTAACCGGAGGGAGCGGATGTCGGTTCTGGCAGGAACGCCGGATGAAAAGGAGCGGTTGATGCTGGTATTGGTGATCGGAGGGAGCGGCAGCGGGAAATCAGAATACGCGGAGCAGCGCTGTATGGAGTTCTCCCGCGGGAAAAAGCTGTACATCGCTGCCATGCAACCCTCGGATGAGGAAAGTATCGTGCGCGTCGCGCGGCACCGGGAAATGAGGAACGGCAGGGGATTTGACACGCTGGAGTGTTACACGCATCTGGAAGAAGCCGTGATTCCTCCGTGTGATACGGTTCTTCTGGAATGCCTGTCCAATCTGCTCGCCAACGAGATGTTTTCTCCGGCGGGGAGACAGGATGCGGCGCAGGCGGTTTCCGCGATCACAGAAGGAGTGAAAAGGCTGGCAAAACTGGCCTGCCATGTAGTTGTTGTGACGAACCAGGTCTTCTCAGACGGAGTGATCTATACGCCTGAAACAGAAGTATACAGGCAGTGTCTGGCGAAGATCAACCGGGAGATCGCAGAAATAGCGGATGAGGTGGTTGAGGCAGTGCATGGCATACCGGTCAGGCTGAAAGAAAATTTCTAACTGTGCGGCTGCTAATCCAGCAGTCTGTCTGCATTGCAATAAATTGCATGCAGACAAACCATTGGATTGCAACCGCACAGTCAGGAGAATTTTAAATTATGATATGGCTGGAAAATATAATCGCGGCATTTTCTATGTATTCCCTGATTCCGATGCCGCAGGTTAAATGGACAGAACAGAATATGCGCTATACGCTTTGCTTTTTCCCGCTGGTGGGAGTCGTGATCGGGGTTGTGATGCAGCTCTGGTCTCTGGCAGCGGAAATGATGGGAACCGGCAGCCTGCTGCGGGCTGCAGTGTTCGTCCTGGTTCCGGTGATCCTTTCCGGCGGCATCCATTTGGACGGTCTGCTGGACACGGCGGATGCCCTGAGTTCCCGGCAGCCAGAAGAACGGCGGCTGGAGATTTTAAAGGATTCCCATGCGGGGGCTTTTGCCGTCATTGTGTGCTGCGGGTACTTTCTCGCGGCGGCCGGCATCTGGTCGGAGGCGCAGCCGGAATCCGTCCGGATTCTCAGCGTCGGATTTGCTCTGAGCCGGGCACTCAGCGGGTTTGGGATCTGCACATTCCCGTGCGCAAGGGAAAGCGGTCTGGCAGCTTCGTTTGCCGATGCCGCCGACCGGAAGAAATGCCGGATCTGCCTGGCGGCTGAGGCGGCGGCGTGCATGATTCTTATGATTTTCCTCGATTGGCGCAGGGGGATTCCGGCCGCGGCGGCAGCGGCAGTGACATGCCTGCTCTGCAGACGGATGGCGATCCGCAGCTTCGGAGGGATCACAGGGGACATCCAGGGATTCTTCCTGCAGATCTGTGAGCTGGCGATGGCGTTTGCGGTCATTCTGCCGCAGAGTTTTTTTGAGACATATTAACGGAATGATTGTGTCAGCCGGATCGATGAAGATGTACCTATGGAGTTATGGCGTATGCCGAACCGATGAGATGCATTCATGGAGTTATGGCGTATGCCGAACCGATGAAGATGTACCCATGGAGTTATGGCGTATGCCGAACCGATGAGATGCATCCATGGAATTATTGTGTCAGACGAACCGATGCAGGCCGCCGGCCGACATGATTGTATCAAAAAGGAAGAATACGATGATTTTGATTACGGGCGGAGCCTATCAGGGAAAGTCTTTTTTTGCGGAACAATTGCGGGAGGAAGCGGTGCAAAACGGAATGTCCGCGCCTCCGGTGACAAAAGACATCCATCTGCTTGTCGCGCGGGAAATTAAGGCGGGCAGGGATCCGTATCCGCTTTTTGAGCGGATGATCAGCGGACACCCGGATATTATTTTTACGGTTGACGAGCTCGGCTGCGGGATTGTCCCGGCGGATGCGTCTGACCGGGAATGGCGGGAGACGACCGGGCGGATCTGCTGCCGGCTGGCGCAGCGGGCGGAGGCGGTGTACCGGGTGACATGTGGGATCGCGGAGCGGATCCGGTGAATCGTTACTGTTACAGGTCGCATGGGGGTTTATTATGAAAAGGGCTTGATTTTTATCCGGGTTTGCTGTAATATAGCCAACGGAACGACAGATGTTCGCTCATGGCGGACATTACCTGCCGTCCTGTTTTGGTGTAGGGGGATATTAAGACAGAATGCACCTGCATTCTTAAAAGAACTGGATAACGGAGGACAATGAGATGAGTGAGAAATTAAAAGTCGGAATTTTAGGCGGAACCGGAATGGTCGGGCAGAGGTTTATCTCTCTGCTGGAGAATCATCCCTGGTTTGAGGTGACTGTGATCGCAGCGAGTCCGCGCTCCGCGGGTAAGCGTTATGAGGACGCTGTCGGCGGCCGCTGGAAGATGACGACGCCGATGCCGGAGGCAGTGAAAGATATTACAGTAATGAACGTCAATGAAGTGGAGCAGGTTTCCGCCGGTGTGGATTTTCTTTTCAGTGCCGTGGATATGTCAAAGGATGAGATTAAGGCGATCGAGGAGGCCTACGCGAAGACGGAGACCCCGGTCGTTTCCAACAATAGCGCACACCGCTGGACCCCGGATGTGCCGATGGTTGTTCCGGAGATCAACCCGCAGCACATGGAAGTGATCCAATATCAGAAAAAGCGGCTCGGCACGACGAGAGGATTTATCGCGGTGAAGCCGAACTGCTCCATCCAGTCTTACGCTCCGGCGCTCACCGCGTGGAGGGAATTTGAACCGTATGAAGTCGTAGCCACCACCTATCAGGCGATATCCGGCGCGGGCAAGACTTTTAAGGACTGGCCGGAAATGGTGGAGAATGTCATTCCCTATATCGGCGGCGAGGAAGAGAAGTCCGAGAAGGAGCCGCTCCGTCTCTGGGGTGAGATTGACGGGCAGAAGGGTGTGATCGTCCCGGCGACATCCCCGGTGATCACCTGCCAGTGCATCCGGGTGCCCGTGCTGAACGGTCATACGGCGGCTGTTTTTGTAAAATTCCGCAAAAAGGCGACAAAAGAGCAGCTGATCGAGAAGCTGACTTCCTTTTCCGGACTGCCGCAGGAACTGAACCTGCCGAGTGCGCCGAAGCAGTTCATCCGCTATATGGAGGAGGACAACCGTCCGCAGGTGCAGCTCGATGTAGAATATGAGAGAGGCATGGGTGTCAGCATCGGCCGCCTCCGTGAGGATACCGTGTATGACTGGAAGTTCGTGGGACTGTCCCACAACACCGTCCGCGGCGCGGCCGGCGGGGCAGTGCTCTGCGCGGAGCTGCTCACGGCTCAGGGATATATCACAAAGAAATGACGAGGTAAGCATCATTTCTTTTGAACCAACGCGATTTGGTTCAATTTTAGGATACAGGATAAGAAAATCTGATTTCTGTTTCTATAAATATGATACAAGGGACAAAAGGGCAGAAATACGGATGCGAGCATCCGTAGTATCATACCCTTTTGTCGCTTTCATCATGTATGGTAAAGCAGCGGCGATTACGTCAATTCGTATTTCGGCCGCTCTTTTTTTATTTTGTTAAACTGTTCCTGATTAATATGCATATCTTGCGCAGGCTAATACGCGAATCGCAGCCTCTAAAAGCATTAAGCCGTCGAAACAGCGCACAGGGTGTGCGTTAAGGTCAGAGGGTATGCAAACGGAGAAGCGGGATGTGCATTTTTTATATCAGGCCGGGAATTGCGTCTGGGTGTCGGATATAATGAATCCGGCGCTCTTTGTTTGTTTATGGAAACGGCTGCTGCGGACGGCGGTGCGCGCTTCGGTCATCACAGATAAACACGGGCGACTATACAGAAGTCAGATGAAGCGAGGTAATGACTATGGAAGTTTACGGATACGTGCGTGTCAGCACAAAGGAACAGAATGAGGACAGGCAGATGATCGCCATGCGGGAGCAGCAGGTGCCGGAGAAGAATATCCTGCTGGACAAGCAGAGCGGAAAAGACTTTGACCGTCCGATGTATCAGCGAATGCTGAAAATGATAAAGCCGGGGGATCTGCTCTACGTAAAGAGCATTGACCGGCTGGGGCGCAACTATGAAGAAATTCAGGAGCAGTGGCGCATTCTCACCAAAGAAAAGGGCATCGATATCTGCGTGATCGATATGCCGCTGCTGGATATACGGCGCGGCAGGGATCTTGTGGGTACGTTTGTCTCCGACATTGTCCTGCAGGTGCTGTCCTTTGTAGCGGAAAATGAGCGCACGAATATCCGTCAGCGCCAGGCAGAGGGAATCGCCGCCGCCAAAGCCAGAGGGGTATGGTGCGGAAGAATCCCCGCCCCGCTCCCCGACAATTTCGATTACTGGTATAGGCGCTGGAAATCGGGCGAAAGCACCTGTGCGAACGCAGCGAGAGAGTGCGGCATGGCAGTGTCGTCCTTCAGGTATCGGGCCGAGAGGTATAAGGCGGTGTGACGGCGGTAAAGAGCAAGGGAAAGCGGGCGGAACCGGCACAGCAATGCACACGGTTTCAAGGGTATAAAGAAACGCCGCAGGTTCGCCGGCGCATCAGACTGAAAATATGTAATTGCTGCTTTATTGTCGGGAAGGTGTAAGGATACTGTATCTTTGAAGATTTTACTGTAAACATTTATACAAGTATTAATACCACCTTTACAAAAAACAACCCTGTGACTATGAAAAATCGTGTTGACAGAAATATGCCGGGGGGGGGTATAATCTTGGGGAAGACTTGCGCATTTTAAAGTCTGATCGCGGGCATAATCATTTGAAAAAGCGAAGGGAGGAGCGGAGTAATCAGTCTGGCGGAGGGTCTAAAGATAAATAGGGAATAATGATTCCGAACGCTATAGTATGAGTGAAGACTCAAAAATATGAAATGGAGGAATAGTACAGATGACTAAGCTAAAGTCAAAACGCCTGTTGAGCCTGCTTTTGTCACTGGCTATGGTATTTTCACTGACCGCTGCCCCTGTGTTTGCGGCGGACACGAATACCTCTGGTGGAACGACAGCTGCAAGCACAACGGACGAAACCGCTGATTCGGGAAATGAGGAAGAATCCGATGGCACTGCTACCGAAAATTATGTTGCTACAGTTACAGACAGCAGCAGTACTGTTACAAGTTACACTACGCTTGCAGCAGCGGCTGAATATGCGAGTGGACTTGCATCAGGAGGCACAACCTGTACAATTACACTGCTGAGTAATATTACCCTGACCGAAAAAGTAACTCTTTACAATACAAATTCTGCAGCAAGTAAAAAGCTTACTCTTGACCTCGGCGGATATACTGTTACGAGCAACGTGGAAAACGGCTATGGTCTTTATTTAGGTTCATCCGGAACAAACGGTCTTGTAATTGTTACAAACGGAACAATTAACGCCACAGCTGATGCATACGGTGCAATTGAAATAGACAACGAAGCAGTCCAGCTTTCATCCCTGACCCTGACAAGCCGGACATCAGGCCATGGCACAGTGCTTGTTGATTCTGTTTACGGCTCAAGTGCCAGATTTACGGATATTACAATCACTACAACAGACGGTTATTGTCTGGAGGTTGCCGAAAGCGGCAGCGGCAATCCTTTGACCCTTTACTCCGGAACTATGAAATTTACCCAGACTGCAAGTGAGGGCGCATCTTCAGATCAGCTGAATGCCTGTGTATATTTGGGCGGCTGCAGCATGAAGGTGGCCTTTAGCAGCAGTGTAACCGGAGATTTGTCATCTGACGGCTACGGTGTTTATATTAAGGGAAACTCTTATTTCACCGGTTCCTATAAGGGAACAGTATCAGGCAAAACAAAGGCTGTATATATTGACTCTTCGTATTCTTACAGCGAAACAGCGTTTACTGTTTCATCAAGCAGTACGGCTCAGTATAACGGCGGCGTATTAAGTGATGCTGATTCTTCAACCTACTCAAACGGTGCAGTTTCCATCAGCGGCGGTACTTACGATGAAGATCTTGATGATTCATATGTTGCTTCCGGTTATGTATGTGAATATGATGAAAGTACATCGCGTTATGTTATAAATGAAGATGTTATTGCTATTCTCTATGACGCAGACGGCGAACAGGCTGGATCCTATAATTCTTTGTCGGCAGCTGTTAAGGCAGCCGCTAAAACAAGCGGCTATACTGTACAGCTTCAGAAGGATTACGCCACAACCAGTAGTATTTCGATTACCTATTCTACCTACGGTTCTTCTGATATAACAATTGATTTAAACGGTTATACATACACATATACCGGTACTTCACAGTATGCTGTTTCTGTTAACGACAGAAGCGGTAAGTTTACTATTACGGACAGCAGCGAAGACGGCGGCGGCAGGATTGTAAGTGAAAGTACAACAGATGTTTCGGCTGCTATTGTCTTCTATCAGGGAACTCTGAACGTTACCGGAACAGCTGAAATTTACGGTCCTTATTCCGGCATTCAAATGGGCGGAACTTCAAGTGCTTACAGTTCATCCGTTATTTGCGAACTTAATGTAAAAGATGATGCTGTTGTAAGCGGCGGAACAGTCGGTATAGCCATCTATGGAAGCACAAACTCTTCTACGGACGACAGCTATGGGCCTGTTTTGACAGTGAGCGGCGGAACAGTTGCCGGCGGCACCTATGGTATTTCAGGCAACGGCAGCGCATCTTATTACGGTTCAACCACAATAAATATTACCGGCGGTACGGTAACAGGAGATGCTACAGGTATTTTCCATCCTCAGGTTGGAACACTGAATGTTTCCGGCGGTGAAATTTCCGGCAGTAACACAGGTATTGAAATACGTGCGGGCGAATTAAATGTTACCGGCGGCACTATTTCAGCTTCAAGCGAAACATTTTTAACAGATAACCAGGGCAGCGGAACAACTGTTGTCGGCGCAGGTATTGCTGTTTCTCAGCATAGTACTGATAAGGCAGTTACAGTTAATATAACCGGCGGCGAAATCTACGGTTACTACGGTGTTTATGAAATTAACTTCTATGCAGGTACAAACACAAGCAGTGTTACAGTCAATGTTTCCGATTCCGATGAAGAAGATGCTGATTCTCCTTATATAGAAGGTACTGGCGGCGCGGCTGTTTACAGCGAGTCAATAAGCGGTTCAACTACCGATGCAGGTTCTATTACCACAGTTTCTCTTACAGGCGGTTCATACAGCTCTGACGTTTCGGAATACTGTGAAGACGGCTGTGCAGCAGCAGTAACCGCCTATGACGAAGAAGGAAATTCTGTTTATACAATCGTAAACGGTGCTGCGGCTGTTTATGACGCGGATGGAGATTACGCAGGTACATACGATTCGCTGAGCAGCGCTTACACAGCTGTTAAAAAATACAGCGGCGGTACAATTTGTCTTTTAAGCGACATTTCAGGCGAGAAGATAAAGATTACAAGCGGTACATCGGTTTCCTTTACACTTGATTTGAACGGCCACGCATTTGACAGCGGCTCCAGCGTAGCTGTTCTGGTTCAGTCAGACGACGCTTCTGTTACAATCGACGACAGCAGCGAAGACGGAACCGGCAAGATTGTTTCATCCAACACAACAGCAGCTGTTTATACTACAGCAGGCACGATTGCAATCAATGGCGGTACAATTGATACAGGTGAGATAACCACTTACGTGATTCGCTGCGGAGGAGGTTCCATTGAAGTAAACGACGGAACATTCAGCGGATATTACATTTTCCGTGCGGATGCCGGCAGCGTAACTGTAAACGGCGGCACATTCACTTCCGGAACCGACGGCACCAGCGGAAACATTGTGTATGATGTTGGCGATGATGCAGCGCTCACCATCAACGGCGGCTGGTTCAATGCAGACGCTGCATTTAGAACATCGGGTGATACAATAATTGTAAACGGCGGATACTTTACTAAAACTGACACCAATCTCAGCAGATTGAAGATTTATATTCCGGCCAACTATGCGGTAATAGAAGAAACTGTTGATGAGACAACGTGGTACACCGTCGGGAAAGCCGGCTTCACGGTTGAATATTATGATGAAGAAAGCGGAGAAACCGTCATCAGGAGCAGCCATACAACCCTGAGCGCTGCTATAAGTGCAGCACAGAGCGGCGACACCGTTGTAATGAATGTCGATTCCGACAGCGGGTTTAAACTGAATAACAGTGAGATGTCCATCACCCTTGATTTAAACGGCTGCACGATTTCCGAGTCGGATGCCAACAGCTATGTAGTCGGTGTTGTTTCCGGATCGCTGACTATTGTTGACAGCAGCACGGAAGGAACCGGCACGATCAGCGGTACGCTCAGCTCTGAAAGCACCAGCAGCATCACCGGTATTGTGCGCAACATGGGCGGTACACTGACCATTGAATCGGGAACGATCAGCATTGATTCCGGCAACGCCGTAAACGCATACAGCGGCACGACCACCGTCACCGGCGGCTGTATTAACGGAAGTGTCACGACAAACAGCACACTTTCCATATCCGGCGGCTATTTCTCGGAAGACCCGTCAGCCTATACAGCAGACGGATACTCGGCTTATGATTACGATGATGACACGTATAAATATGAAGTAGCTGTGACCCGCATTGCACAAATCGGCGATACATACTACTACTCACTTGAGGACGCGGTTGCGGCGGCACAGAGCGGTGATGCGATAACCGTTTTGGCTGACAACACGCTGACGGGTAATATAACCATTTCAACAGAGATTACATTGGTATTGGGTGACTATGTTGTTACCACCGGCGGTTATACATTCTATATTGCCGATGGCGCTGATGTAACGATAACGGCAAATGACGGCGGCGGAGTTGTAAATGAGACGGCAGCTACCGGAAAGTCGAGTATCAGCGCCTTGAAAGTTGTGTTCTATGTTTACGAAGGCGGAGAACTGACAATCAGCGGCGGTACTTATAAGACCGTTTCTGTGCAGCTTCTTACTGTTTGCGGTACCGCAACTGTTGAGAATGCCGACTTGATTTCTACAATGGCACATTCACAAAGCGATTCCGCTGCGGGGCTGAGCAGCATGAGTATGATATATGTTTCGGGAAGCAGCGCAACATTGAACTTTGTAAGCGGTTATCTGAATGCGGGTAAAATTGAATCCGATTATGTGGATTTGTACGGCATCTATGTGGCGGGCGGCGCAATCATTATTTTGGGCAGCAGCGATGATAATTCCGGACCTGTCATCGACAGCGTAAACGCGGCGATCGGAATGAACAACACCGCATCTCCGGCAACGATTACAATTTACGGCGGTACGTACACCGTATATAAAGGCACTACGTACTCTTCGCAAGAGAAATACGTAGCGGTTCTGTATCTTGCCGGCGACTGCGAAGTGAATATTTACGGCGGTACATTTAAAAATGCGTGTGCAGATTCAGGCTATGCAGCTTACACCACTTCATACAACCAGGTGATAACTATTCCGTATGCGAATACGGATGCG
>JAJBVI010000026.1 GCA_020859905.1 Lachnospiraceae bacterium
ATCCGGCCTGCGTCGAGCAGATTGCGGCTGCCCGTAAGGACATCATTGTAAAGATCCGGGTACGTAATGGCGGCCCGCTTATCATTTCCGATAAAATCCCCGGGTGCCAGCGTGAACGTCTGCCCGTCCTGCAGCACGGCGCATCCGCCCTCCAGTCTGCGGATGCGGATCTCCGGTCCCTTCGTGTCGAGAAGCGCCGCCACCGGCAGATCCAGCTCCTCCCGGATGCGCACCAGCTTATCCAGTCTCGCCTTCTGCTCCTCGTGTGTGCCGTGGGAAAAATTAAACCGCGCGACATTCATGCCGGACAGCATCATCTCCCGCAAAATCGACTCATCGTCCGTGGACGGTCCCAGCGTACAGATAATCTTCGTTTTCCTGAGCGTTTTCATAGTCATTTTCCTCTCTTACTGACATTTACGGCGTGTCGACGGCACAGATGACTTTCACTGAGCAGGAGGCGGTTTTTTCCTCATACCCGCCACACTGGCCGCGTGCAGCACAAGCCGTTAATTTCCTTACGCACCCCTGTGCATATTAACGAAGGCGATTGTGGAATTCACAACCGCCTTTCACAGATGTCGGCGCACTGCGACAGCAACCGCCTGGAAGTTTAATTTCGAATCACAGTTCCCGTCTGCCCGGAAATCGCTTCCCGGATACGGTCCAGCCTCGTGATCAGCACGGAACGCGAATCCGAGTCACCGATAAAATTGATCGCGGTCTGAATCTTCGGCTGCATATTGCCCATGCCGAACTCGCCGTCCGCCATATACCGCGCCGCCTGTTCACAGGACATCTTATATATCGGCTCCTGTGCCTCCTTACCGAAATCCTTATAAACGCAGTCCACATCCGTCAGGATAATGAGCTGATCCGCGTTCACGCCGTCCGCGAGCAGTCCGGCGATCAGATCCTTCTCGATCACAGCGCTGGCGCCTTTCAGCTTATTCTCCTGCTGCAGGACCGGAATGCCTCCGCCGCCCGCCGCTATGACAATCTGGTTCGCGTCCATCAGGGCATTGACCGCATCCAGCTCCACGATCTCGAGCGGAGTCGGCGCCGCCACGATCCTGCGGAAACCGCCCTCGACGGGGGTCACATGATTGCCCTTTTTCTCTTCCTCCTCCGCTTCCGCCTCATTCATGACGCGGCCGATGATCTTCGTCGGATGATAAAACGCGTCGTCATACGGATCCACCGCCACCTGCGTCAGTATGGTGGAAACCGTGCGGAAAATGCCGCGGCCGACCAGCTCGCTGCGGATCGCCTGCTGCAGGTCATAGCCGATATAGCCCTGGCTCATGGCAGAGCAGACCGACATCGGCGTGACGGTATAGTTCTTATATAATCTTTGAAACTCCGACATGGCCGTGTGGATCATGCCGACCTGCGGTCCGTTGCTGTGCGTGATCACGATCTCGCAGTCATCCTGTACGAGATCCGCGATCGCCGCTGCCGCACGCTTCGCCGCCGTCTGCTGCTCCGGAAGAGTCGTCCCCAACGCGTCATGTCCCAGCGCAATCGCTATTCTCCTGTTTTTCATTTTGTCTCCTCCTGTATCCGGAAACCTCCATATAACGACCGCTCCTGCGGCAGACCTGTCCTGTATCTGGGAATCGCTCCGCATACACACATCGTCCCCGCGGCAAAGCAGCATGTGTCCGCAGTCTCCCTGTTTTCAACTATTCTTATGCATGATATACATCAAACTGTCCGCAGCGTAATCCCGCCGCTTCTCCTCTCAGCTGTTCTTATGGATATACATCCAGCTGTCGGCGTAATCCTGTCTCTCCTCCTCGGACATCCGGATATACTGCGCATATTCCAGCCTGGACGGGATCATCTGTACATTCTCACATTTAAAGCACTCCACATCGCTTTTTCTGGATACGGTACGAATCCACCCGCACTTCGGGCAAATAAACAGCCTGATCATTCCCCGTCATCCCCCTGACCCGGATAAACCGGAATAGACTTTTTGCCATTTTGCGCAAAAAGTCGTTTATAAGTGCCTAATCCGTGTCATCCGCATCGTCCGTATCGTCCGAACCGGTGAAATCATCTGATTCAGTAAAGTCGTCCTCCACCGCGTCGTCCGCGTCCAGCCCGGTCACGCTGATGATATAATCACTGTACTCCTGTACGGTAGAGGAGGGTGTATAATCCTCCGTGCCAAACAGCTGCTCGTGCAGCGCGATGACATTGCTCTCCAGATCCAGGGGAACCACCACGCTCCCCGTGCTGCTGCTGACTGTCATCGTCGTCTTATAGTACGGGAAACCGCCGCTGCTGGACAGATCATAATTGAGCATGGCCGATGCCATCGTCAGAATATCCTTTTTGGACAGATCGGTCTGGATATCCGGAAATACCGTCTCAATCAACTCGTTGATCTGCGACAGATTCGCGTCCTTCGCCTGTTCAAACATCTGGGACAATACGCGGCGCTGCCGCTCTGCGCGCTTGTAATCGTCTCCCGATGTATAGCGGATCCTGGCGTAGGCGACCGCCTGCACCCCTGTCAGTGTCTGCAGCCCCGTTCCAGAGACATAGTCCTCATCAGAGCCGATATTTTTATTCGTATCATCCATGTAGGCATTCAGCCACTTCAGCTCCTCCTCGGACTCTATCTCAATCTCCACACCGCCGAGAATATCGATCGCCTCCGCCACAGCCGCGAAATCCACACAGACATAATTGTCAATATCCAGGTCAAGATTGCGGTTCAGCATCGTGATCGCCTGCTCCACGCCGCCGTAAGCATAAGCGGAATTGCACTTTCGGAATTTGTTTTCCTCACCGACCGCGGCCACATTCAGATACGTATCGCGGTACACTGATACCAGAGACATTTCCCTGGTATCGTTATTGATATTCAGGATCAGGATCACGTCGCTGTTGCCGGAAGAATACACGCCCTGCGTACGGTTGTCCAGACCAAACAGGGCAATCGTGGTGTAGCCCTCAAAAGCAGCCAGCGTATCCTCCTCTACATCATTTACTTCAATCTGCGACCTGTCAACCTGATAGGAGGTGTCAAGCAGATTCAGCTTCTGGTAAAAAAACAATGCCGCAAGCACCAGGGCCAGTATCACAAGCTCTGCCACAAAAAGGATAATCTTCCTTCTTTTCCGTTTCCCCGCACTCTTCTTATGTCCTGCCATAAAATATCTCCGTAACACATGTATGCACACTGTATTCTCACAAACACAGCTCTTAAAACTTATAAAATCCTTATTAATTGTCTGTAAACGGGATCATATCTCCCACAAAACATACATTATCGTACTACAACCGCGCAAAAAAGACAACTGTTAAATTCTAAAGATTTTGTGATGTTTTTAATCTGCATTCAAAGGAGAAGAATATACACCGTTCTTAATCAGCTCCGCAAAAGAATCGATGACGTTCTGCCTGTCCGCGGCGTATGTAACGCCGAACCATTTATCCTTCGTCTCAAGCACCGCGACATCCGCCCGGCCTCTTTTCAGCATCCGGCCGATCACGGACGGCAGCAGATACTCCGCCTTGATGTCCCCCGGCTCCAGACCGGACAGAAATTCCCGGAATCCATCTTCAAGGACATCCAGGAACTCCGGCGTCAGGCCCCACATATTCATCGAGACGTGAGAATTCACATCGATCGGCTCCCCCGTCGTCTCGATCATGGCTCCGTCCGGGCATTTCACGATATGGTAGGTCTCCACGATATCCGTGAGATAGCTGCCGCTGTCTATTTTGCATACGCCCCTGGTCACGCTGCCGTTATCGCTCAGCGTGTTTTTCAGGACATATCCGGACATACAGTACTGATACTGATCCGATGCGTGCGCGGTCAGGTAATCATGCAGTTTCACAAACCCTTCCTTTCCGTAATAGTCATCCGCGTTGATCACGGCAAAGGGTTCGTTCACCAGCCCGCGGCAGGTCAGCACGGCCTGTCCGGTTCCCCACGGCTTCGTGCGCCCCTCCGGCACGGTAAAACCCTCCGGGAGGGCATCGAGTTCCTGAAACGCGTATTCCACTTCGCATAGTTTTTCAATCCGGTTTCCGATGATCTCCCTGAAATCCTTCTCCAGATCTCTGCGGATGATAAATATGATTTTGTTAAAGCCGGCTTCCAGCGCGTCATGGATGGAATAGTCCATGATGATCTCGCCGCCCGGTCCCACCGGTGTCAGCTGTTTAATACCCTCCCCGAAACGGGAGCTGATTCCTGCCGCCATAATGACTAATGTAGTTTTCTGCATGTTTTCCTCCTCAAAGTGTTTTTATGACCAGATACTCCGCCGTACTCTGCCGTACGGGTTCCGGCTATTGCTCGTGCCTCGAATATTAAGCCGGTTATTAATTATTCGATGTACTCGTGTTTCAGTACTACCGCCGAAAACTTCGGCAGCGTGATCCGGATATGCCCGCATTCCACGTCATATTCCACAGGGGATGTCGAATAGCCGTCCCCCGTCGTGTACATAATCTGCTCCATGGTACATGCCGACGGGACGGTTGCCGTGTAGACCGGGAGATTGATCGTATTGGGATAACTGTCATTATTAACGATCACGACAAACTGCTGGCGGTGGTTGAAACGGCCGTAGCACAGCATATTTTTCGACCCGTTCAAAAACTTGACGGATCCGGTGCGCAGGGCTTCGTTCTCCCTGTGTATGCGGATCATGTCCCTGTGAAACCGGATCAGCTCGCGGTCCTCCCTGCCCCAGGGATAGGTGCGGCGGCTGTCCGGATCCGTAAATCCGCAGAGCCCGGCCTCGTCGCCATAGTACAGCGTCGGCGCACCCGGCCATGTCATCAGGATAACAACTGCTTCCTTTAAAACCGCCTTATTCACGCCCTCTGACGCGGCCGCGCCGCCGAGCAGCTCCAGTGTCCCGACCTTGTGGTTGGTCCTGGTAAGAAAACGGGAGTGATCGTGGTTCGATATCTGATTCATGGCACACTGCAGAGACGGGGTGAGGAAACTCGCCATATAGTGGTTCATCGAATTGACATAATTGTCAAAGTTCCCCAGCATATATTCCTTATATTCATTGCTGTGCTTCTCCATACCGGTCAGAAACCAGCCGACCGGATCCATGAACGCGTCATAGTTCATGACGGTATCCCATTCGTCGCCGCCCAGCCATGCCTTCGGGTCGCCGTAATGCTCCGCCAGCACCAGGGCATCCGGGTTAGCCTCCTTCACCGCGGCGCGGAACTTTTTCCAGAACTTATGATTATACTCCGCACTGTGGCCTAAGTCCGCAGCGACATCCAGTCTCCATCCGTCCGCGCAGTAGGGTTCGGAAACCCACTTCTTCGCAATGCCCAGAATATACTCCTCCAGCTCCGGCGAATCCTCATAATTCAGCTTCGGCAGCGTGTTCATCCCCCACCAGCCCTCATAGGTTCCGTTGTCGGGGAACCGGCTTTCATCCTGAAAGGAAAAGAATCTGTGGTATCTGCTGTCCGCTGTCCCGTAGGCACCCGGCTCAAACCCCTCGCGGTCCTCGTAAATTTTCTCGCGGTCCATCCATTTGTTGAAAGAACCGCAGTGATTGAACACGCCGTCCAGGATCACGCGGATCCCCCGTCGGTGCGCCTCCCGCACCAGCTGGATAAACAGATGATTGCTGGCCTCCAGATTCTTCAGGCTGGTCACGCGCGTGCGGTAAAGCCCGGCCTTCCGGTTGTCCGTGCAGCCCTCCGGGAGCGGATCCCCTCCATCCTCCAGAATCACGCCAAAATGCGGATCAATATAATCATAATCCTGTGTGTCATATTTGTGGTTGGACGCGGAGACAAAGAGCGGATTAAAGTAGATGACCTCAACACCGAGGTTCTCCAGATAATCCATTTTATGTATCACCCCGTCCAGATCGCCGCCGTAGAAATTCGCAACATCGAACGTATCCGGCAGCTTTTCCCAGACATCCACCTCTTTTGTCCGGCGGTTGATATAATAGTATTCTCCGTCCTTCACATCATTGCCCGGATCTCCGTTGCAGAAACGGTCGGTAAAAATCTGGTACATGACCGCCCCCTTCGACCATTCCGGCACGGAAAATCCGGGGACAATGGCAAACTCATACTGAGGCCGGTATTCCCGGCTCACCCCCGCCTTGTCATAATAGCAGAGCAGATTCCCGGAGACCACCTCGAAGTAATAGGTGAACTTCTCCTCCCCCGGCTGAACCTCCGTCTCATAAAAGTCGAACTGACCGTCACTCTCGGCGATCTTCATCACAAAGCGCTCATCCCCGTGGCAGAGAATGATCTGATCCACATTGTCGATATCCGCACGGAACCGGATCCGTACCTTTTCATTTTTTTTCGGCTCCGGCGGGATACAGTAATCCGACGTCCCATCGCTGAACAAAGCCTGCTTGTGCAGGATGGGACGCATCCGGAGCATATAGGATCCCGCTTCCGTAAGCCTGTCTTTCGTCTCGTGTTCCATCGTGCCTCTTCCTTACTCAAAAAGTGCCTCAAACTCCGCGCGCCCTATCTTCTCTCTCTCAAGCAAAAGCTTCGCGCTGCGGTGCAGCACATCCTCGTGGGAGACAACGATCGCCTTCGCCTTCGCGTAGCACTCATCCACAATACGCTTGATCTCCTCATCGATCCGCCGCGCCACATCATCGCTGTACCCTTTCGTGTGGGCGAGATCGCGGCCGATGAAGACCTCCTCGTCGTCATTGTCATAGTTCAGCAGGCCGATGGACTCGGACATGCCGTATTTCGTCACCATCGCCTTCGCGAGGGATGTCGCCTGCTTGATATCCTGGGAGGCTCCCGTTGTCACATCGTCAAAAATCATTTCCTCGGCGATGCGTCCGCCCAGATCTACCATGATCTCCTGCAGCATCTCTCCCTTTGTGCGGAACATCTCGTCCTTCTCCGGCAGCGGCATCGTATAACCCGCCGCGCCCATGCCGGTCGGGATGATGGATACCGTGTAGACCGGTCCCACATCCGGCAGGACATGGAACAGAATCGCGTGGCCGGACTCGTGGTACGCTGTGATGCGCTTCTCCTTATCCGTGATCACGCGGCTCTTTTTCTCCGCGCCGATGCCCACCTTGATAAAGGACCGTTTGATGTCCTCCTGGCTGATATATGCGCGCTTCTCCTTCGCCGCGACGATCGCGGCCTCGTTCAGCAGGTTCTCCAGATCGGCTCCGGTGAAGCCCGCCGTCGTCTGCGCGATCTGTTTTAAATCCACATCGTCGCCCAGCGGTTTGTTCTTCGCATGGACATCCAGAATCTGCTCCCGTCCGCGCACATCAGGCTTGCCGATATACACCTTGCGGTCGAAGCGCCCCGGGCGCAGCAGCGCCGGATCCAGGATATCCACACGGTTCGTCGCCGCGACGACGATGATGCCTTCATTGACGCCGAAGCCGTCCATCTCAACCAGCAGCTGGTTTAAGGTCTGCTCGCGCTCGTCATGTCCGCCGCCCATGCCGGTTCCGCGGCGGCGTCCCACCGCGTCGATCTCATCGATAAAAACAATGCAGGGCGCGTGTTTTTTCGCATCGGCAAACATATCCCTCACGCGGGACGCGCCGACGCCGACAAACATCTCCACAAAATCCGAACCGGAAATCGAAAAGAACGGCACGCCCGCCTCGCCGGCCACCGCCTTGGCGATCAGCGTCTTACCGGTACCGGGAGGTCCCACGAGAAGCACACCCTTCGGGATGCGCGCCCCGAGCTGCGTATATTTCCCCGGATTTTTCAGGAAATCCACCATGCCCTCGAGTTCTTCCTTCTCCTCGCGCAGCCCCGCCACGTCCGGGAAGCGAACCCTGACATGCTCGCCGTCCGTCATCCGTGCCCGGCTCTTGCCGAAATTCATCATCCTGGAATTGCCGCCCCCGCCGCTGGTCTGGCCGCTCATCATGAAAAGGAACACGATGACAACAACAATCAGTATAAGCGACGGCAGCAGAGAAATCCAGATATTCTCGCCCGGCACGTCTTCCAGCGTGTAATCGGTGAAATCCGCCTCCTGCAGGTAACTCTCGACCACACTGACATCGGATACGTTCACCTGTACCCGGGTGCCGTCGTCAAGCGTCACCGTCAGCACGCCGGTCGGAACCTCTTCATTCTGCTCGATTACAACAGAGGTCACCTCATCGTTCTCCACTGCCTCCGTAAACTGCGCGTATGTGTAAGTGCCCGCATAGGAAAGGCTGCTCATATTCATGACACGCCACATGAAAATAATCAGTATGACCAAAACAATATAGATACCGATTCCTCTAAAATTTCTCCTCAACCTCCGGTCCTCCTTAAGGTAAAATAAGTTCGTCAATAACTCCGATATACGGAAGATTGCGGTACTTCTGCGCATAATCCAGCCCGTATCCCACCACAAACACATCCGGTATGACATAGCCGATGTAATCCGCCGGCACCTCCACCTGCCTGCGGCCGGGCTTGCTCAAAAGCGCGCAGATCCGTACATCCGCCGCCCCGCGTTTCTGAAACTCATCCAGCAGAAAATGCAGCGTGTTTCCGGAGTCGATGATATCCTCCGCAATCAGCACATGCTCTCCCTCGACGGGTGCGTCCAGATCCTTCACGATCCGAACCTCCCCGGAAGACTCCGTGCCGTTTCCGTAACTGGAAACACACATGAAATCCATATAAACGGGAACCGTGATCCGTTTTGCCAGCTCGCAGGCAAAAAAACTCGCTCCCTTTAAAATGCAGATCAGGTGAACCGGCTCGCCGTTCAGCGCCGCGCTTACCGCGGCGCCCAGTTCCCGGATGCGCGCGTTGACCTGCTCCTCACTGTATAGCACATGAATATTCTCACTCATGCAGCGTCTCCTCTGTCTGTATCAGCGGCTCTCCCGGCAGCCGGCGCGGCATGCGCCGGCCTTGCGTCTGTATCAGCGGGTTCTCCCGGCTGTCGGCGCGGCATGCGCCGGCATGCGTCAGTCCGGACCGTCCTCAACCCGCACGCACAGTACGCGTTTCGTCTCACCCGTCACCTTGTAAGCCTCGCTGATCCGGTACCCGATCACCCACATAATGTGATCTCCGTCCGCCAGCAGGGTAAGCCGGTCGCGCTCTCCGCGCGGCACCTTCTCATCGATCAGATAATTCCTCAGTTTCTTATGTCCGCCCGCCGCGTTTACCTGCAGATAGTCCCCCGGCCTGCGCCCGCGAAGCTGAACAATAAATTTTATTTTATCATAATCCAACCATTTCGTATATCTTTTTTCGGGAATTTTTTGAGAAAATTCGGAAAAATCCCGAATTTCCGTCCGGATTCGGAGCCCATCCGCTGTGATCGTCTCCCCCGGGATCCGAAGGAGAATCCCCTCCGCACAGGCGCCGCCGCGGGCATCCGCGTCCGCGGTGTCCTGTTTGACACGCCGCAATGCAGGATCCACCGCAGCTCCTGGCGGGGTGTCACGGTCTGCACGGTACAGTTCGAGTCCGCTGCCGGTGCGTTCGGCCGTCACACGGCCGGGAAGCGACACCTTCCTTCCGGCTTCTCCCCGCAGCAGATCCAGGACACAGTCCACATGAAGCGATGTGATATCCTTCCGGCTGCCGGCCGCCAGACCGAGCAGCAGATGCAGCAGGTGCTTCCCGAGGTAAGGCGGCATCCCCGCAAACCCCTCCGCAAATATGCGGACAGGACAGCCCGCACGGGTCTGGTTATCGATCCCGCGGCTCGCTCCGCTGTACATTTCGGCATTTACGTCCGCGTCGGCCTGCCCTGCGCTCCCGCGCCCCGTGCCTTCCATCAAAGCGATATCCCGATCCCTGTCAGCCGGTGAAATAAACTCCCAGGCGCCCGCGCCCACCTGCCATGCCGCTTCATCCAGATAATCGCATATCTCCCGAAGCTGCTCAGCCGCCTTTTGTATATGAGGTACTGCCTGCGGATTCACCTGTTCCAATTCCGGCAGCACCCGTTCGCGTATGCGGTTTCTGGTATAGGAAATATCCCTGTTCGTGCTGTCGGTACAGTACTCCTGGCCCCGCGCATCGAGCCATGCCCCGATCTCCCCGCGGGTCACACAGAGAAGCGGACGGATGACGCGCACGGCATTTCCGCTCCCTGCCTGTTCCTTGTGAACATCAGCTAATACTATACCTGTATCAACGGTATCCCCGCCCCCGGCCTGCTCCTCTGCCATCCGGGGCATACTCACCCCATCTGCTGTCCGAAGCATACCTTCCGCACCTGCGACCGAAGGTCTCCCGCTCCGCCCGGGCATCATCCCCACGACCGGCCGGATGCCGCACAGCCCCCGGATGCCGGTGCCGCGGGCAAGGTGAAACAGCAGCGTCTCCGCACTGTCATTGGCATGGTGCGCCAGCGCGACCCTGTCTGCCCGGAAGGTCTCACACGCCGCAAAAAAGCAGTCATAACGCATCTCACGCGCCGCTTCCTCCAGACCCTGCCCGGTTTCTTTCGCCCAGGCCGGCGCATCCACGCTGCGCATCAGAAACGGAACTCCCAGCTTTGCGCAGAGCTGCTCCGTAAACGCGGCGTCCCGGCGGCTCTCCTCCCCCCGGATCCCGTGCTCCACGTGAACCGCCGCGAGGGAAAAACCCATCCGGCCGCTCAGTTCATGCAGCATCAGGAGCAGGCAAACCGAATCAGCCCCACCGGAGACGCCGGCGATCACCCGGCTCCCGCGTTCTATCATATGATGCTGCTCCATAAAACTCTGTATTTTTTCCAGCATATCGTCTCCCGCGTCCGCCGCAGGCGGCCATTCCGCCCTCTGACTCGGTACATGGCACGCCCTGCCTGACCCCTGTCGGGCGGTCATCTCATTCCCTGACCCGCGCACACACGCCCTGCCTGACCCTGTCGGGCGGTCATCTTGCCCACAGTCCGGCCGCCAGCACAGTCATATCGTCGCGCACCCGGCCGCCGGTAAACAGCAGAACCTGCTCCAGCATCTGCCGTGCAAACTGAGCCGGATTGCCTGTGTCAATTCCGCGTATGATCTCCGATACAGTCTCCTCGGCATCCTCCACATACATATGCTCCAGGACGCCGTCCGTCACCATGATCACAAAATCGCCTTCCTCAAGCCGCACCTCCTGCCGGGCCGGCTGCTGCGTCATAAACACGCCGGCCGGCATGCTGTGATCCTCTATACACGTAACCTGGCTGCCGTGCCGGACAAAGGTGGCCGCCGCGCCGATCTTATATATCTCCGCCATGCCGCTGTCCATATTGATACAGACCAGGTCAACCGTGGAAAAAAGGTTATTCTCCCCGTGGGTGACCATGGCGGAATTCATCATCCGCAGCGCCATATCCGGCTTAAAACCCGCCTCCAGGAATTTCTCTATTAAATCTATCACCATTTCACTTTCTTTACAAGCGGAATATCCGCTCCCCATGCCGTCGGAGACGCCCATCAGACACCGTCCGTCATCCAGCATCTGAAAAGAAAAGCTGTCTCCGGAAACCTGCTCTCCCTCCCGCACGGCTTTTGCGACGCCGTAGGAAGCAGACAACCTCGTCGTCTCCAGCAGTACCAGTCTCGCCTCCTTCTCTCCCAGAAGCGCCCTGGAATCTCTGGACGGCGCAAAAACATGGTCCGTCGTTTTGCCGATCCCGGCTGCCAGTTCCTTCACGGAAACGCATCGTTTTCCGCGGGTATGGATCTGCATATGCAGCTCCAGCTTGTCCCCGGATCGTTTCAGGATACGCAGACTGTCACAGACAATGCCCCACTCTTTCAGAAAGAAACGGATCTGCGCCGTGAGCATTCCCTCCGCCGCCGTCACATCCTGTTCGTTTTTCGCGCAATCCTCCATAATATAGGCCATGGCGTCCAGCTGCTGCGCGATGACATCCCGGTTTTCCTGGAGCCGGTTATACCAGGAGAGATTTAAATGCGCCTTCTCAAAGACCCGCATCACCTGCCGCTCCATCTCCTCCGTGCAGATACAGTGTTCTCTCAGATCCCCGGCCGAACCGTCGGTATCCTCCCCCCGCTGCACGGCCTGCAGAAACCGGTATAAAATCTGATACATCGGCGCGTCCTCCGCGTCCCAGCATGTGAAACACCGGTCACAGGACGCACAGAGAGACCCCGCCACCTCATTCTGCATCCGGCTCAGCTCCTCCGCCGTAAAATCATTCTTATAACGGTTCATCTGCGCGAAGGTTTTCGAAAGGCGGCTGAAGGAATCGGCATAGCCGTTCAGCCGCTCCCCTCCCTGCATATAGACGGGCAGCGCCGTTCTCCCCTGCGGTTCCCAGTCCAGGAACAGGAAAGAAAGCCGCGTACACAGAAAAACCGCGCCGCTGACAAAAACGCCCTCCAGAATCCCGGCGACTGCCGCAGCGGCGTCCGGCAGCCGCATCAACTGCCAGATGACCGTCACCCCAACCGCCGCCGCCCCGGTTATGACTGAGGCAGCCGCGGTCCGGCATCTGTGAAAATACCACTCCGCGGCCCGCACCAGCAGCGTCGACAAAATCAAAACCATTCCGTATTTTACGAGAATCCGGACCGGTGCCAGCGCCAGCAGGCCTCCGATGCTGCACAAAAACAACAGACTTCTGTTTACTCCGGATAAAAAACCGGTCATATATATGACCGGTACCAGGGGGTAAACCCCCGCCACGCCGAACCGCGGCGCCAGAACCGCCACAATGCAGATTACCAGCTGCTTCACATCAAATTTTCTCATCCTCATCATCCTCCTGACATGTCGGGCAAATCCGGAGTATTCCGGTGCCTCTGATGCCGGATATTCTAAAACAGCTGTGAGAAAATCTTTGTCAAACGGTCGGCGGTTTCCAGAAAACTTTTCGGCAAAGTTCGTTTCCCCCTGTCCTTTCGAATCGAATCTATGTAATTCAAGTATTTTAATATAAAAGTGTCGTGAATAGACAGACAGATGGACATGCCTGCACGGCCAGATGGCTGGATATTCGACACACTAGTGTGGCGCCGACCGGAGCGGAGACAGCTTGCTGCGGAGCAATCGACTTTTATAGATGTTGGCGCGCTGCGACAGCAGCGCACCGAAGTTTAAAAAGGAGCCTCCTCCCGGAAACTCCCTTTCTGCGCTGTAAACGAAATGACTACTCTTCCCTGAACAGGATCTCATCCTCATAGACCATACCGAGCTTCGACCTGGCCACATCCTCCACGTACTCGTCTGAACCGATATACTCTTCCTGCGCCTCCAGCTCCCCGGCACGCTCCTGCTCTTCGCTCAGCTGCTCCTCCAGCAATGCCTCCTGCTCCTGATAGGCCTGATCCCTGTGGTACAGGCGGACGATCTGAACAGACAAAATCGCCGTCAATGCCAGAACCATGAACGTAATGCTGATCCTTCCGGCTCTGGACTGCCTCTTTTTTCTGCGACCGTGCATAATACCCCCAACCCGCATCCGGAAGCGAAACACTCCGCCTCAGATGCCGTACAATTATTAATCCCTATTCTAACCCCTTTACCTGATTTTTTCAATTGTTTTTTCCGGTATCGGGCTTTTTTTATTCCGACGCGCTGTTTTTTGCAGATGCTGCCTGAAAAATCTCCCCGAAAACCGGAATGGCGCGGTAATAACGCAAAAAAAATGTCCGGCGATACGAACCGCAAAGCGCAGCGCGGCCGTGCCGCCCTTCACAACCCACCGGCTGAACAGGATACTGTAAAAAAGCATCCCGCAAAACGCGCCGAGGATGATGAACCCCCGGATAACCCCGTCATTCAGCCGGTACATGAACGCAAACATCCCCAGGGCACAGATCATCCAGAACAGCATATCCTCCACGGCAATTCCGACCGTTTTATGCTTCGCGACACGCCGGAACACACGAAGCAGATCATAGGCAAAAAGCAGAACCGCACCCACCGGAATTGCCAGGGCAAACAGCTGTGCCTGCTTTGCGATCTCGGAATAAACCATTACTGAAACATACGGCGAAAGAGCGACTCTTTCTGCCCGCTTCCTTTTTTTATATCGGAATACTGGATTGAATCCATTTCACCGGAAATATCCACCTCGCCTTTTTCCAGCGTCAGCCTGTTCACATGAAGATCCCGTCCCCGGATCATCAGCATGCCGAGCTGTGTCTCCAGCAGAATCTCACTCACATCAAAGGACAGGATATCGGTGATACCGTTCAGGGAACATGAACGGCGGTTTGATAGAATAATCTTGTGCTGTCCGGACGGTGCCTGTCTCTCTTCCATATAGATGCCTCCCTCGTACGATATAGCCCGGATAAAGCCCGCGCATGCAGGCATCCGTCGATCTGAGGCTCTGCGCAGAATGTCTGTCAACCGCGTGCCTGGGGAACTGCTCAGAAAAGTCATTTCTGAACAGTTCCGCATGAAAACACGATCCATGCACAGTTCGCACTCATCTATCTATATGAGGCGGAGAACATCATTATGCCTGACCCGGATAAACCGGAATAGAAATTTTGTCTGTCCCATGCGCCTTTACAGCAGCCGGAACATCTCCTTTGCTTCCTCCCTGCGGGAGGTATCCGCGATCTGAAGTACCTCAACGCGAACCGACTTATTGCCGAAGGCAATCTCAATCTCATCCCCCGCCTTTACATTCAGGGATGCTTTCGCCGGTCTTCCATTCACCTTCACACGGCCGGCATCGCAGGCCTCATTGGCGACCGTGCGCCGTTTGATCAGTCTCGATACCTTTAAATATTTGTCCAATCTCATATCTCAGCGTTGATCGCGTCCTTTAAAGCCTTGCCTGCTTTAAACTTCGGCACCTTGCACGCCGCAATGATGATCTTATCTCCGTTGCTGGGATTGTGTCCCTCCCTCTCGGCACGCTCGGAAACCTCAAATGTACCGAAACCGATCAGCTGAACCTTCTCACCATTCTGTAAAGCCTCTTTCACTGTCTCTGTAAATGCCGCCAGAGCCTTCTCCGCATCCTTCCTGGAAAGACCGGACTTCTTCGCCATTTCTGCTGCCAATTCTGTCTTGTTCATAAAATACATCCTCCTGAACACCCATCTCCTGCGGGGTTATGATTGAAATACAATATAGACTATTTATAC
>JAJBVI010000133.1 GCA_020859905.1 Lachnospiraceae bacterium
ATTCTCTTGTGAATCTTTCAAGGTTATTTCACTGTTCAGTTATCAATGTCCTGTGATTCTGCCGTATCGCAACTGCCTGCATCGCGTTGACAACAGCTATTTGATAATATCACCTGAGCCTTCAAAAGTCAATCTTTTTCCTGTTATTTGCAAAAATATTTTTCCACGCTCTGCTCCCTGCCCGGTTTCCCGTTTCTTTAAAACACTATCCCATACACGCGATCGCCTCCCGCACATTGGAAACGCCGACGATCTCAATTCCCTCGCATTTCAGATGTTCTGTGACGCAGACCTTCGGCAGAATACATCTCTCAAATCCGAGTTTCCCCGCCTCCTGCACTCTCTGCGCAGGCATGCTGACCGCACGGACTTCGCCGCTTAATCCTACCTCGCCGAAGCAGATCGTTCTGTCATGGATCGGTATATCCTTATAGCTGGAAACAACCGCCAGGACGATCCCTAGGTCGATCGCCGGTTCGTTCATGCGGATGCCGCCCGCGATATTGATATAAGCGTCACAGGATGACAGGCTGATGCTCGCCCGCTTTTCAAGGACTGCCATCAGCAGATTGACACGGTTTAAGTCCGCTCCCGCCGCTGTCCTTCGAGGCAGTCCAAACCCGGTTTTGCAAACCAGAGCCTGAATTTCCACAAGGATCGGCCTGGTTCCTTCCATAGAACAGGCAACCACGGAACCCGACGCTCCCTCCGGCTTCCCGTTCAGCATATACTCGGAAGGATTCGGCACCTCGGCCAGCCCGTCTTTTCTCATTTCAAAGACACCGATCTCGTTCGTAGAGCCGAACCGGTTCTTAACACTGCGCAGAATGCGGTAAGCCGCATACCGGTCGCCCTCAAAGTATAGGACGGTGTCCACCATATGTTCCAGAACCCGCGGTCCGGCCACAACTCCTTCCTTCGTCACATGGCCGACCAGAAAGATGGTGATATTCAATGTCTTTGCCAGCTGCAGAAACAGGTTTGTCGCCTGGCGTACCTGGGACACACTGCCCGGCGCGGAGGAAACAGCCTCGCTGTACATGGTCTGAACCGAGTCAATCACGGTCGCTGCCGGTTTTTCCCGTTTCAGGACCTCCGCGATGTCATCCAGATTTGTGTCACAAAGAAGTAAAAGAGAATCAGAAAAATCTCCGATTCGCTCCGCACGGATCCGGATCTGCTGCAGTGATTCCTCGCCGGAGATGTACAGAACCTTTTTATTCTCCGCCGCGACATGGCGGCACACCTGCAGTAAAAGCGTGGATTTGCCGATGCCCGGGTCGCCGCCGACCAGCACAAGAGACCCCGGGATCATCCCTCCGCCCAGCACGCGGTCCAGCTCACCGATCCCGGAAGTCAACCGCTGCTGCCTGCTCATTTCCACACCGGAAAGCGAGACCGGCTTCAGAACTCTCCCGGACGATGACGCGCCGGGTCGGAAACCTGCTCCGGCTCCCGCGGTCAACGGCTCCTCCTCAAACGTATTCCATTCCCTGCAGGCCGGGCACTGTCCCATCCATTTCGGGGACTCATAACCGCATTTTCTGCAGAAAAAAACTGTGTTCTTCCCCTTAGCCATACACACCTTCAACTTCCCTTATACAATCGGTCCGGTTCAGCCATGGATACTGCTGCCCGCCGCACAGATACATACCGTCAGTAACCCGGTCTTTCTGCCGATCCGGGCAAAATCAAACCTGAAAACAGATTTCTCCTTTTTTCATGGATACCGTCACCTCATCTCCATTCTTTACTCTCCCGCTCAGGATCTCATCCGCCAGCGCATCCTCCACCATCGACTGTATCGCGCGCCGCAGCGGCCGCGCACCGTATTTCGGATCATAGGCCGCTTCTACGATATGCTTTTTGACGGATTCCCGGACGGTCAGCCGGATGCCCAGCTGTTTTTCACAGCGTTCCTGCAGTTCACCGGTCATCAGGGAGACAATTTTTTTCATGTGATCCTTCGAAAGCGCATGAAAAACAATCGTTTCGTCAATACGGTTTAAAAACTCCGGTCGGAAAATCCGGCGCACCTCCTCCATGACATTGGATTTCATCCGCTCATAATCCCGTCCCTCGTCCTCTGCGGCCGCAAACCCCAGTTTTTTCGGCTCTATGATCGACTGTGCGCCCGCATTAGACGTCATGATCAGAATCGTATTTTTAAAATCAACCTTACGCCCCTGAGAATCCGTGACATGTCCGTCATCCAGCACCTGGAGGAGGATATTGAATACGTCAGGATGCGCTTTTTCAATCTCGTCAAACAGGACAACCGAATACGGATGCCGCCGCACCTGCTCGCTCAGCTGGCCGCCCTCGTCATAGCCGATGTAGCCGGGCGGAGATCCGATCATCCTGGAAACACTGTGCTTCTCCATATATTCCGACATGTCCACACGGATCATCGCGTCCTCTGTTCCGAACATTTCGGCGGCCAGAACCCTGCTGATCTCGGTCTTGCCGACGCCGGTCGGACCGAGGAACAAAAAGGATCCGATCGGTCTGGAAGGATCCTTTAATCCGACCCTGCCCCGGCGAACAGCTCCGGACACAGCCCGCACTGCTTCATCCTGCGCGATCACACGTTTATGCAGAGATGCTTCCATGCGTTTCAGGCGGGAAAATTCACTCTCGGTGAGGCGTTTTGCCGGAATATGCGTCCACTCCGCCACAACATCGGCCACCTCATTCTCGCCAACGTTCTTCTTTCCTTTACGCAGGATCGCTTTCTGTTTTTTCTGCTCTTTCTCATATTCTTCCCGAAGTCTGCTCTGTTCCTGCCGAATCTCTGCTATGCCTGCCATATCCCCGGCCGAGAGCGCATCCTCCAGTTCCTGCTTCAGCTCATCCAGCCGCTCACGGCACAGAGACAATTCCCCCGACACAGAGGCTCCGTCCAGACGAAGCTTTGAAGCTGCCTCATCCATCAGATCAATGGCCTTGTCCGGCAGAAAACGGTCATTGATATACCGCGCCGACATCTCCGCTGCCGCCCACAGTCCCTCATCGGTAATTATGACCTGATGATGTGCCTCATAACGGTCGCGCAGTCCTTCCAGAATCCGCACGGTCTGCTCTATATCCGGCTCTTCAACCAGAACGGACTGAAACCTGCGCTCCAGCGCCGCGTCTTTTTCAATATGCTTCCTATACTCCGAGACAGTGGTGGCTCCGATGACCTGTACACGCCCCCGGGAAAGAGCCGGTTTCATAATATTGGCGGCATCCAGGCTTCCCTCTGCCCCGCCTGCACCGATCAGTGTATGAAGCTCATCGATAAAAATCAGGACTTCGCTGGTGTTTTCTATCTCCTGTAGAATCGACTTAATACGTTCCTCAAACTCTCCGCGGTACTTGGTTCCGGCAACCAGTCCCGGAATATCCAGAACCAGAACGCGTTTGTCCTGCAGATGCACGGGTACATCCCCGCAGACAATGCGCCGGGCAAGCCCTTCCACAATCGCTGTTTTGCCCACGCCCGGCTCACCGATCAGACAGGGATTGTTTTTCCCCCGGCGGCTCAGGATCTGAATCAGCCGGTTCAGTTCCGTCTCTCTTCCGATCAGCGGATCCAGTTCATTTCTTCTCGCGCGTTCCGTCAGATCCAATGTATATCTTTCCAGCAAAGACCCCTCCGCGCCTTTTCCCGCGCGGGTTCGCCTGACTCCCGCGTACTCCGGCATCCGCCCCATGGCATCCAGCGTTTCTGCCGTAATCTGTCCCATGTTCATATCAAGGACAAGCAGAACCTGTGACGCGGCACAATCACGGTTCTCCATTATGGACAGCAGGATGTGTTCTGTGCCGATCAGGTCACTGCCATATTGACGCGCCAGCCCGGCGGCTCTTAGCAGAACCCGTTCTGTCTCCGGCGTGAGTTCAGGTTTATCACCCTCATGCCTTGCCGGTATCGGGAGAATCAGGTCTCCGATCACACGTTTGATGATCTTTTCGCTGAGCGGAAGATTCCTCAGAATCTCTCCCGCCACGCCGGACTTCTCCCGAACCATACCAATCAGTATATATTCTGTTCCCAGCATACGCAGGCCGTCTGCTTTCGCCTGATTCTGTGCTGTGCGCAAAACCTGCTGCGCCTGCTTTGTAAATGCCTGAAGCTGCATGATTCCATACCTCTTTCTAATCTGCTTTCCATGATCCGCCCGCCGTCTGAGCCGGTCAAACAGCAGTCAGGGTTCCTCAGAAACAGTTTCTTACCCTGTTATTCAAAATCTGAATAAATATCATCAATCATCTGATGAATCGTATCCCGCGAAATCCCCTTGCAGAAGCCCCTGGCTGCGATAAGACGAAGTTCATCCCTCAACTCCTCCATTGCCTTAAGTGTATCGATATTCACAGCAATCACCGCTCCCGTCCTGCGGCCGAGGCGAAGCAGCCCATCCTCGCGCAAAACTGCGTAGGCCTTGTTTACCGTATGCATATTGATGCCTACGGTTTCCGCCAGCTGCCGGACAGAAGGAAGCGAATCTCCCTCTCTGTATCGGCGGGTCGCAATTCCGTAAATAATCTGATTCCGAAGCTGCATATATAAAGCCTCGTCGCTGTCAAAATCAATCCGTATCTCCATATCTTCTGTATTTCCTTCTAACATAATTCACCGTATTCCCTGTCTCTGTAAGGAAAATATCGTAACTGTTCAGCACCGTCACAGTCAGAAAATATCTTTGGACGGAAAAACTCCGGGAAGCGAAATTCCTTCCCAGAGTATCACACCGCCTTTACTTTCCATTCGAAGCCGCAGCGGATTTCACTTTTGATTCAGCTTCCAAATCATCCTCACTATCCGCTCATTTTCTCCGGTTCGGCCGGTTGAACATCGGAAGATCAAGATCCATATCGTCAGATTTCTCTTTATCTGCGCCGGTTCTGATGAAATCCGGCATGTCGTAATCCTCGCCTATGGGATCCTCGGAATCCCGCTCCGTCACAGCCGCATTCTCATCGCCCGGTTTGCAAAACGGCGCTTCCCCGTCTGCTTTTTCACCTGACGGGATGCCCTCACCCGCCGCCTCATGCTGCGGTACATCTCTGTCTTCTTTTTCGCCTGACGGAACATCATCACCCGCCGCCTCACGCCGCAGTACATCTGAGCCATCTGTCTCTCCCGACGGTATATCCGGCATCTCCGGATCTGTTAAGTCATAATCGAGAGAATCACTCTTCTCATCTTCATCCGAAAAGTTCTCGTCCAGATATTTATTCAGCAGCGCCTCATAATCCTCATCCTCCATAGAATCAAGATCCATCACATCCACATCATCGGACGGCATGCGGAGATCCAGCGGTTCCGATTTCCTGACCGGCTTCTCAGACGCAGTCTCCTCCGCAGGCTTTTTTGATGTGCGTCCGGTTGATCCGGATTCATCTTCCCTCGGCTTTGCCCGTTCACCGGACGCAGACCTCTGAACATCCTTTCCGGATTTTTTCTCTTTCTGTGAAGGTTCTGCCTCATCCTGCTGCTTCTCCGCGGAAGACCGTCTCTTTTTCGGCTCTGAAACCGGCTGTTTTTCAGGATCCCCCGCCGTCTCCTCCTCCAGGATATTCCTGAGGCGGCGGTAACGGACAGAGAATATGACCGCAAGCAAGATCAGAAGCAGACAGATCACAGCGAGTATACCGACCGCCATTCTCGTGACCGAATCCAGGGCAAAGACCGATTCCTCATCCCCATCTGCATCGGCGGTCTCCGCATCCTCAGCGGTAACAAGGCTGTACTGCATGTTCCAGACGTTCTTCTGTATGGATCCCTCCTGCGCATGATAGACATACCAGCCCGTCTCACCGATCTCGTTCACGCCGTACACATAATAATAATCTACAATCGAAGCGTCATCCGCCACCAGTTCATCCGGACCGGACAACTGATAAGCCGGAATGCCGCCGTTTTCAAATATACATTCCGTCAGTGTAAAGCGATCTGACACCAGTTCCCGTTCATCATCCGGGATATCGAGCAGAATCACAGATCCGTCCTGCAGTTCAAACTGTACGAAAGCGGTCAACACTTCGCTTTGCACATCACAGATAAACAGACCCGCGTCCGTATCATCCCCGGCATTCACCGCATACACAAGGTACAGATCCCGGCTCTCTGAATAAAGAGCGGAAATCTCCCCGCCGCCATATGTAATCGTCGTCTCCTCAAACCCATCCGGAATCACGTCATCCGGAATGGAGGATACCGGAACATAACTGATATCCGAATCCTCCCCGGACTCCGTGTCCTCCGCGGCAGATGTCTCCGCTTCATCGTCCGAGGTCTCAAGCAGGTCGCTCCTGACCCATCCGGTTCTCTCAACACCATTTACTTCATAAGAGATCTGATACCACGTCATCCCGTCGGAACCGGCCGTCTCATCCTCGATCTCAACCTCCTGTCCGGCAGAAAGACTGTCAACCGCATCACCGGTGACCGCAGACTCGCGAACACGGATACTGTCGATGATCGCCGTTCCCGAGGCCGGAAGCGCCCAGGCTGTAACCGTAAAAGCTCCCGCAATACCTGCCGTCAGGCAAACAGCGGTTAAAAAAGCAGGGATTGTTTTTTTCCATCGAAAGACTCTTTCCATAATAAAACTCCATTCTGCCATCTTCCGGCAAATACTGCTCAAAGTCTCATTCGCACCATAAGTTTCCCAAAAAACATACTTACTCATTATAGTAGTCTTCATTTATAAATGTCAACCGATTAAAATCTCTTTTTTTTTATAAATTTGTATATTTTCCTTGCAAAGTTCACGATTTTGTATCATGCTATTAGTATATTGTTTGTAGCAGTTCAGGATAGTACTTCGCACCTGCTGCGAAGGCACTGAACAGTTACTATTATTTTCAGAAAGGACAGCAATATGAAAAAGCAAAGAATATTTACTCTGTTTGCGGCGCTTACGGCAGGCAGTCTTTTATTATTAAACGGATGCGGTGTCGACCTCACTTCGATCAACGCGGATGAAACGGCTCTTTCCGCCGAACTGGAGTCAGAAAATCTGTCCGACGGCACGCTTCTGATCCACAGTATCTGGTATAACTCCGACGGAAGCCGACTGACGGACGCGGAGGTTGTACTGTCTTCCGCGGATGGGGAATTGTTCTCCGGGACAACCGATGAGAGCGGCTGTCTGGACGAATGTACCCTGCCTGGGAACACAGCCATCACCTGCGAGATCACGGACAGTTCGGGAGATGTGATCGCTGAGGCGGAGATACTCTTTAAACTCTCCGCTGATTATTCGGATCTGACGATCTATACCTCCGGCAGCAAAGAGGACAGCCAGTGTATCCTTGAGATTCCGACGGACAAGACAGACATCCGGGCCACTGTCTTTCTGACAGAGGACGGCAGTTTGGTCTTCGCGAACCTGACTCCGTACACCGGGTCGGATGAGACGGCAGACGGGGAGACCGCCGGGTCGGAAGACGGAGATGCCGCAGCCGAAAACGGCACCGATGCGGATGGCGCGGCGGATGAGGGCGGAGATGCCGCAGCCGAAAACGGTGCCGATACAGATAGCACAGCGGATGAAAGCGGAGATGCCGCTGAGACCACTGATCAGGGAGACGGCACAGCAGAAGAAGACGCGGCCGCAGGCGGAGATGCCGCTGAGGGTGAAGCTGCAGGAATCGAGTAGGAGGCGGTTTTTGCCTCCTGCCCGCCGCGCGGGGCGCGTACAGCGTAAGGAACTGTCTCGAAATAATATGCACAGACTGCCGGGAACCGTTACAGCTTACTCTTGACAGCTGTAACAGTTCCCAGACGTATCAGAAGCCGGTACAGAGGTGCAGGTCGGGCGGGAATATCCTGTCAAGGAACACCCCGACCTCCTTCCACGCCTTTTTTGACTCGGGAATCATGAGCAGCGCCATCTGAAACACATGAAACATACCCTCATAGATACTCAGTCTCACCTTCACGCCGGCGTGCCTGGCCTTTTCCGCCACCCCCTCCGAATCACTGAGCAGCATCTCCTGGCTTCCTACCTGAAGAAGCATGGGCGGAAATCCCGAAAAATCCCCATACAGAGGAGAGATATACGGATTCTTTACATCCTCATCTCCCACATAATCCTTATTATAGATCAGGCTGTCCCTCGTATTTCCGAATACCGGGTCAATCCGGTAGTTCGTATGATAGGATGAACCCGACTGTGCCAGATCCGTCCACGGCGACATTCCCACAATTCCGGCCGGCAGCGGCCGTTTCCGGTCCTTCAGATACATGCACAGGGCGAGCGCCAGACCGCCTCCCGCGGAATCTCCCGCCACGACGATCTGTTCCTCCGACCAGTGATTCTCCAGAAGCCAGTCGTAAGCGTGAACCGCATCTTCCAGAGCGGCCGGATACGGATCCTCCGGCGCCACACGGTAATCAGGGGTCAGAACTGAAACACCGCGCCCCAGCTCACTGTAAAGACCGGCGAAGCTGCGGTAAACATTGATCATCTTTCCGACATAGCCGCCGCCGTGCAGCTGCAGGATAATCATCCTTCTGCTTGGTTCTTTCGGCTCCAGAAGCTCCATGGAAAAATGCTTCTGTACAATGACGGACAGAGAATAACCGTTCGGCACCCTCCACTCTGCCTCCTCCATTATTTTGCGCAGCTCCCCGTTTTTTATTTTTCTTCCGATCAGATTGTCCGAGTGAAGACGGGCAACCAGATCACGCAGCACCTTTCCCTGTGCGGTATTTTCAAACTGCGGCATCTGCAATCCTCCTCCCACAAATTCCCTGCCTGTGCGGCTGCAATCCAACTGGCTCTTTGCATGCAATTGATTGCAATGTAAACTGACATGCCTGCTTCGCGGGCACCACCATCTATAAAAATCGATGACAGCTCTGCATAAATTCGATTACGGAAATCGAAGATTCCTGTCTCACTTATCCGCACTTCGTGCTCCCGTCGTCAGACGTGAAACCGCCGATACAGTTCCGCACGCGCCCGGCTTCCGCCTACAATCATCGTCCCTGCAAAAAACAGGATGGCTGCAGTCAGAGAGAGTACACAGCCGCCCAGACGGGTGACCAGCCCCAGATAGTACAGCACAAACTGGATGCAGCTCAGTGCGATAATCAGAATCTGCATGGGAATGTAACTCTGCCATTCACGGCTGTTCACGACCATCAGGGCAACAAACATAAGATCCATGAGGATAAACACGCCTGGCAAAACATAATTTAAGGACCAGCCCGCGAACCCGGTCTCAATATCGATCGCCACCAAGATCGCCACGCCGAGCATCGCCAGCAGGATCAGCTTCAGCCGATAGGCGGCGCGCAGCGATACGAGCACCCTCAGGGTGACATAGCCGCCCACGAGAAAGACCCCGATCAGGATCACCCATCCGGGCCTCCCCTGTGCCCTGTAATCAATCCCGGCCAGAAGCACTTCCAGCACTATGGCGGAAAAAAGATAAATATTCAGCGCACGCTGCATCTTCCGGATCCCTCTCTCCGCGTTAAGAAAAGGATAGAGCTGCACCGGTTCTTCTGTTTCATCTCTCTCTACGATACATTTGCAGAGAGGGCAGACGTGATGGGGATCCTTAAGCTCAATCCCGCAGTTCCAGCATTTACTCATAATAAACTCCATTCGTATCAAGGCTCACTGAAACGCCCTGTGATGTCAGATAACGGAAAAACACCCTCTGCTGTTCTGTGGCTTTTAACGCGGATACGATCGTCGCCGACAGCACGCCGCGGTAAGTAGAAAGCGTCATCTTCGTATTCTGGCCCGCAGAGCGGGAGAGCAGCACATCAAACCGTTCGATATACGCCTCATATTCCGGCGCGACCGCTATATTTCCCAGGTTCGTCACCGTGGCAGCACTGGCTTTCGCGTGCATTTTATATAGCCCCTTCATGCCGGGGTTTTTAAAGACAAGCGGTATGGTCCGCAGAATCATGGTACGTTCACCGGTTACATTGTAAGAGAGGACTTCCTCCAGGTGTTCCTTCGTCAGCTGCTCCCTGAGCGTCGTCTTCACTGACTCAAGCACATCCTCAAACGGCTGGTTCTCCTTCTTCGGAAGGAAAGAAGCTGTCACCATGACAAAGAAATTCTTCGCTGTCACCGATTGAAAATACGGCCGCAGGTTTACCGGCATGCTCACACAGATGGGATGCTTCGACGGCATTCCCTTTAAAAAAGTCTGGTAAACGGACCAGATAAACATGCTGACCAGATACTCGTTGACCGTGGCACCGCAGCTCTTTGCTCTGTCCTTTACCTCCTGCAGTGACATATGTCCGTGGATAATGCCAACCTTGCCGGAAGGAAAAAAGGATCCCCTCAGGATATAAGACCGGCCTGACTTATAACTGTTTGTAAACCGGCTCTTTTTAAAATTCTGAAGGTAACTGTCCTCCGTGTTCAGAGAAGTCTGGCTGCTCAGGTAATCGCCGTACTGTTCTCTCAGCCCGGGATGGACCAGCCTCAGGTACTGGTAGGTCAGCTCTTTCAGAAAATACAGTCCGCCGGTCCCGTCTGTCAGGACATGGAACACTTCCAGATTGATCCGTTTTTTATAATAAGTCACCCGGAACAGGTAGTTGTGATTCCGGTTCTCCTCAATATACCTGCAGGGATAGGTATTCTCCTCCGTCACCTTCGGAGGCTCCTTTCCGTTTTCCTCAAAATAATACCAGAACATGCCCTGGCGCAGCCGGCAGTTAAAAATAGAAAACTTCGGCAGCACGATACCGAGCGCTTCCTGAAGCTTCTCCGCAATAATATCCTCGTCCAGATAAACAGCGATCCGATAGACATTGCTCATGCCGGTATCCGCGATCGCGGGAAACAAATGCGCCGTATTATCCAGCTTTTCCCACCTTACCTCGTGGCTGCGGTCATAAACACGGGCGTTTCTCCTCTCCCTGTTTATCTGCTTCTTTTTTTCTTTCTTCCGGCGTCTTTCTGTCTTCCGGTCAGGCTTCTTCTCAGAATTTTGTCCTGATTCCCGTTTTTTCTCTGACTCAGGATTTATTTCTGGTTCCCGGAGGAGATCCGCCTCGGAAATCACTTCTGCTTCAAGCATTCTTCCCGTCTCAGGATTTATTTCTGTCTCTCGATTCTCTTCTATATATCCTTCCATACCACATTTCTCTGCTTCATACATATTTCCGGATCCCTACCCGGATCCTGCCTTTTTTCGTCTCACCCAGACATCCGTCGAAGACAAACTTCCCGAATCCGCGAACTGAAACTACATCTCCCGGTTTCAAACTGGCGCTGTTATTCTCAAACCGGCAGCCATTCACAAAAACCTGCTTAGACTGAAACAACTGTATACTCCGGCTGCGGGGAAGCTGATACAGCTTCGCCACCACGGCATCGCACCGTTCGGAGCTGACCACAAGTTCCTGTACCGAAAACTCCGGTTTCGCCGCGGTCGGACACGCATCCGCAATCTCACAGGCCACACTGGTATGCTTCACTCTGACCAGGAGCCCGCGCAGGTACTCCGCCATCGTATCCTCACAGAATATATAACCGACCTGATCCCGGACCACGATATCTCCAAGCACGTCGCGTTCAACGCCCAGATGCATCAATGCGCCGAGAAAATCCCGGTGAGTCAGCGGATCGGCAAACTTCTGATTCAGCGGTCGCACGATCAGACACCGGGTCGGGAAATCCTCCTCGTAACCCAGCATATCAGGCGAACCGAAACGAAGGATCTGTCGTTCACAGTCCGCACCGCCGCCGAAAAGTGTCCACGGCACGAAGGACACATCGCTCTCCATCGCATGAAAAACGGTCTGGCCGCCCATGCTCAGAAAGCCGGAATACATATATATATTTGACTGATAACAGCGGTTCGCCAGATCCAGTATGCGCCGCCTGAGTTCCCGATCTTCCTGCATGCCCTTTTTACACTCTCTGATAAAAATAAAATACTATGTCAGTATAACACATTCTGTAAAAACGGGCAACGACTGTATCTGCAAAATTTCCCCGGCTGTATCTGCAAAGTTTCCCCCGAAAAATTCGAGCAGGAGACAGTTTTTCTCCTGCTCGCCGCGCGGGGCGCGTGCAGCATAGCTGCAGCATTTCCTTATGCGATTCTGTGCATAAATCATTACCCCCGGCGGTATATCTCCTCCGCCGGGGGTATCGTAAGAGTCAGCCGCACGCCTACTTCGCACTTGCGGCAGCTGCCTTCGCTTTTTCTTCTTTTTCCGCCTGTTCCTCATTCCAGAGTCTCTCGGCCGTCGGTGCCCACGACACAGCGTACGGCTTCGTCTTCGCGACCAGATCCTCCACCGCTTCCTCCGCCAGCAGATCCGTGGAATGTGCGCCGGAAGCCTTCACCATACGCTCGATGCACTCCGGGTTCTCCAACATCGGGCACGGCCGGAACATATTATCATTGAACGGCATCGTGTCGTGATACTGCATGAAGAGCGGCTGCTGCAGACACTCGAGGAAGGACTTCTCACGGATATTCGCGCCGGAATAGTGGATAAACACGCAGGGTTCCACATCGCCGTTCGCGTTGATATGGCAGTAGTTCTTGCCGCCCGCGATACATCCGCCTACAAACTCGGCGTCGTTCTGGAAATCCATGGTATAGAGCTTGATCGGGCAGTTTCTGCTGCGGATGAAACGCACACGCTTCACCATATATTCTCTCTGCTCCGGCGTCAGGAGCAGATCTGTACTGGCATCCTTTCCGACCGGCATATAGTGGAAGAACCAGGACATAATCGCGCCCTTATCCACCAGCATCTGCAAAAACTCATCTGATGTGACCGCCTTGTAGTTCTTGCTCGTATAACAGATGGATGTGCCGTAGATCAGACCGTACTCCTTCATCAGATCCATGGCGTGCATGACCTTTCCGTACACACCCTGCCCGCGGCGGCTGTCATTGACATCCTCATCGCCCTCGATGGAGAGCGCGAAGGAGATGTTGCCAAGCTTCTGTACCTTCTTGCAGACCTCCTCGTCGATCAGCGTGCCGTTTGTGAAAATATGGAACGCGCAGTCGCTGTGCTTCTCCGCCAGCATCAGGATATCTTTTTTCCGCACCATGGGTTCTCCGCCGGTCATGATGAAAAAGTGGATACCCAGCTCCTTCGCCTCGCAGATCACGCGGTCGATCTCCTCATTCGTGAGGGACATATTGTGTCCGTATTCAGCCGCCCAGCATCCGGTGCATTTCAGGTTGCAGGCACTGGTCGGATCCATCAGGATCAGCCACGGAACATTGCAGTTATACTTCTCACGGTTTTCCTTTACTTTCTTAAATCCGGTCAGACCGGCCTCAAAGCCGAGGTTCAGCACGTGTGTCTTCACCAGATTCGGATGCAGGTTGTCAAACGCGTCGTAAATCTGCTGCGTCCACTTGCAGCTCGTATCAGCCAGGACCTCGTTCGCGGTCTCCCAGAAGGTGTCCGGAAAGTTCTTCCCGGCGATCTTGCGCGCCGCGTTCATCAGCTTTACCAGGTTCTGCTCTTTGTTTTTGTTGATATATTTATATACGCCGTTAAATGCAACTTCAAAAGACTTTCTAGCCGCTGCATGCTTTAAATCAGCCATTTCTTCTCCTCCCGTTTCGTATACTATACGGCATCTTTATAGTTCGTATAACCCTGTTTCACAAAATGCTTATCTGCCCAGAGCTTCTCCGCGCGCAGTGCCCATTCCTTCGCGTAATCCTCGCATTTTTCACAGAGGTGCTCCGCAGACTCAGGCGACTGCAGGTCAGTAGAATGCGCCCCCGACTCCTCTACCATCTGCTTCAGCTTCTCCGGATTCTCCAACATCGGGCACGGACGGAGATGATTCTCATTAAACGGCTGGCCGTCGCGGTATGCCATGAACAGCGGCTGCTGCAGGCACTCAAGCAGCGTATTCTCCCGGATATTCGCGCCGGAATAGTGGATGAACACGCAGGGCTCCGCATCGCCGTTCGCATTGATATGGAAATAATTGCGGCCACCGGCGATACATCCGCCCACGAACTCGCCGTCGTTCTGGAAGTCGAGCAGCATGATCTGCTTGCCGCCCTCCCAGGCGCGGATCTCGCGCAGCCGGTTGTGGATATACTCGCGCTGCTCCATCGTCGGCAGCAGGTCGACATCCGCCTCATTTCCGACCGGCATATAGTGGAAATACCATGCGTAACGGCATCCGTGTTCAATCATCAGATCGAAAAACTCATCGGATGTAACCGATTCCATATTGGCTCTCGTATAGCATACGGATGTTCCGAAGAACAGCCCGTACTGTTTCATCAGATCCATCGCGTGAAGAACCGTGTCAAAAATACCGTCGCCGCGGCGTCCGTCGTTCTGGTTCTGGAATCCCTCCAGGGACAGGGAGAATGAGAAGTTTCCCAACTTCTGCACCTGCCTGCAGAACTCCTCATCGATCAGCATACCGTTCGTAAAGCTGTGAAACTCGCAGTCATTGTGCTTTTTCGCCAGCTTTAACAGATCCGGCTTGCGGACCAGAGGTTCGCCGCCTGTAAACATATAGAAGTAAACGCCCAGCTCCTTGCCCTGTGTCACGATGCTGTCCATCTCCTCGTATGTAAGGTTCAGCTTGTGGCCGTACTCAGCCGCCCAGCATCCGGTACATCTTAAATTGCAGGCGCTCGTGGGATCCATCAGGATCAGCCACGGGATGTTGCACTGATGCTCCACCCTCTTCGCACGGATTGTCTTCGTTCCGTAGAACGCGGCCTCGAATCCGAGGTTCAATGCAGTCATCTTCGCCACATGGGGATCGAGTTCATCCAGCATCTTGTTGACGAAATTCACCCATTTGTCATCCGGGTTCATGATCATCTTCCGAACCGATTCATAGGACTCTTTTTTGAAGTTGTCCCCCATAAACTTCTCAGCCAGATCAACGATCTGCAAAAGCCCTTTCTGTCTGTCCTTGTTCAGCCGCCGAAGCGCCACATCGATCGCCGCGCTGAACGCTTTCCTCTGCATTGTGTGTGATAAACTTGCCACTGTAAAAACTCTCCTTTCAACTCATCCATTGTTACTCGCAACAATCTTATTACAC
>JAJBVI010000128.1 GCA_020859905.1 Lachnospiraceae bacterium
CTGGATAGCCAGGTGATGGACCGGACGCTGCTGATCCGCGAAATCTTCGCTGCCCGGGCGGCTACGAGCGAAGGGAAGCTGCAGGTGGAACTCGCGCAGCTGAAATACAGCCTGACAAGGCTGACTGGATTCGGCCGTTCCATGTCCCGCCTGGGCGGCGGCATCGGTACGAGGGGACCCGGCGAGAAGAAACTGGAGACCGACCGGAGAGCCATCCGCGACAGGGTGGCACAGCTGAACCGCGAGATGAAAGAGGTCGTGCGCCACAGGGATGTCACCCGCAGCCGGCGCATGAAAAACCATGCGAAGGTGGCGGCGATCGTCGGATATACCAATGCGGGAAAGTCTACGCTGTTAAATGCCCTGACGGGATCCGATGTACCGGAGGAGGATCGGCTGTTTGCGACGCTAGATCCGACTACCCGGATGCTGGAACTTTCCAACCGCCAGCAGGTGCTTCTGACGGATACGGTCGGTTTCATCCGGAAACTGCCGCATCATCTGGTGAACTCGTTCCGGAGTACGCTGGAGGAGGCAAAATACGCGGATCTGATCCTCCACGTCGCGGATGCCTCAAATCCTCAGTGGGATATTCAGATGCATGTGGTCTATGAGACCCTTCAGGAGCTTGGTGTGACAGACAAAAAGGTAATCACACTCTTTAATAAATGCGACTGTCTCTCCGGGGAAGAGGTTCTGCAGGATTTCCGGGCTGACCGGACACTGCGTATCTCCGCAAAAACGGGAGAAGGACTGGAACAGTTAAAAACTGTGCTGGAGGAGATGCTCCGTAAGGATAAGGTATTGCTGCGTCACACATTTCCCTATGACAAAGCGGGGGAGATCCAGCGCATTCGGAAGTACGGTGAACTTCTGACGGAGGAATACAGAGAGGATGGGATCTATGTGGAGGCTTACGTACCCGCGGATCTGATGTAGGGAACTGTTCAAAAATAACTTTACAGATTGAGCAGACGAATGCGCAAATCGCAAATTTTAAAAGCCTCAGCGCAGCCCGGACTGCCTGATTGGGTACGTATGATCTGAAAAAATTAAAAAAAATTTACCTATAGGTAAAAAAACACTATCATTTTCGGAACAATTGGTGTATAATAAGTCTTAGATTTTCTTTGAATGCCGATTCTGGCACACAACTCCGGGATAACATAACCATCGGATACTATTTCAAAGGAACAGCACGACACGCAGTTTGATTGTCATTTCAGGACATGCCATACCACATAACAAAGCAGGCAGTTCAGTTTATGCGGCTGCCTTAATATAGACAGATTACTGGAGGTAAGAATGAAGGAAAAATATGAAAGTCTGTCCCTGGCTATTTTAAAGGATCTGGCAAAAGCCAGGGGAATGAAGCGTATTTCCACTTTGAAAAAAGCGGAATTGATTGAGCGCATGCTGCAGCAGGATGAGCTGGACGCGAAAGCATCACAGTCAGCCGGGCAGGAAAATGAAAATCAGAAAGAAGATGCCGCACCGGCTGATTCGGAGCAGAGACCTCAGACGGAAGCATCTGATCCGCCATACCAGGAGCCTGCGGTACAGGCCCGGCCGCAGGATTTCCATACGAGATCTAATCCGTCACATCAGGAACCCGCGGCGCAGAATGAGCAGACTGCAGCCGAGGAGCGCCCGCCGCGGGAGTTCGGAAGGAATACACAGAGAACCGGCGGATATTCCAGGGAAAACCACCAGAGAACGAGACCTTACAAGGATACGTATCATGATAATAAACCCAAATATGTAAAGCCGACGTCGGCTTTTATCGAAGAGTCGGGTGATGAGCGGATGAAGACGGTGGATGACCGTATCGTGCAGAAGATGGAGTCTGAGGGCATTTCCATGTCAGATCTGGACAGCGGAGAGCAGGCGGACGGCATTCTTGAGGTTATGCCGGACGGGTACGGGTTTATCCGGTGCGAGAATTATCTTCCCGGCGACCAGGATGTCTATGTGTCTCCCTCTCAGATTCGCCGTTTCCGTCTGAAGACCGGCGACATTATCGCCGGGAACAAGAGGGTTCGTTCGCAGGGAGAGAAGTTCAGCGCACTTTTGTATATTACCTGTGTCAATGATCTGAATCCTTCGATTGCGGCTCAGAGAACTCCCTTTGAGGATCTGACTCCGATTTTCCCGAATGAGAGACTTCGTCTGGAGACTAACTCCGGTCGCGTATCCATGCGGATTATGGATCTGATTGCCCCGGTCGGGAAGGGACAGCGCGGCATGATCGTATCGCAGCCGAAGGCAGGAAAGACGACGCTTTTAAAGGAGATAGCCACATCTGTAAAACATAACAATCCGGAGATGCACCTGATTATCCTGCTCATTGACGAGCGTCCCGAGGAAGTTACCGATATAAAGGAGGCGATCGAGGGAGATAATGTGGAAGTGATTTATTCTACTTTTGATGAGCTTCCGGAACACCACAAGCGTGTGTCCGAGATGGTAATCGAGCGCGCAAAACGCCTGGTAGAACATAAACATGACGTTATGATCCTGCTTGACAGCATCACCCGTCTTGCGCGCGCCTACAACATGGTCGTTCCGCCCAGCGGCCGGACATTATCCGGCGGTCTTGATCCCGGAGCGCTGCATATGCCGAAGCGGTTTTTCGGCGCAGCGAGGAATATGCGCGAGGGAGGCAGCCTGACGATCCTCGCGACAGCTCTGGTAGATACGGGCAGCCGTATGGATGATGTGGTTTACGAGGAGTTTAAGGGAACCGGCAACATGGAGCTGATCTTGGATCGAAAATTATCGGAAAAGAGAATTTTCCCGGCCATTGATATTGTGAAATCCGGCACCCGGCGGGAGGATCTGCTTTTGAACCGCGAGGAAAAGGAAGCGGTCGACATCATGCGGAGAGCATTAAACGGCATGAAGGTGGACGAAGCAGTGGAATCCATTCTCAGGATGTTCCTCAAAACAAGGACAAACCGTGATTTTATCAATCAGGTAAGGCATCGGAAGTTTTTCTGACGTTCCTGACCGTTTTTGAAAAAATTTCTTGCATTCATAAATACTGCATGATATAATACATGCGTTGTGTGTACGGGTGTATATTCCCGCATGTACAGGAAACATATTAACAGGTTTATTGTATACCGACAGGTGTCTGTGCGGCTGCGCAGACACAGATATACAAAGAGATCTGGTATGAGAGGTGATATCATGAGAGCAGACATCCATCCGGATTACTATCAGGCGACTGTGACCTGCAACTGCGGCAACACATTTGTGACCGGCTCAACAAAGCAGAATATCCACGTTGAGATTTGTTCCAAATGCCACCCGTTCTATACAGGTCAGCAGAAGGCTACTCAGGCTCGCGGACGTATTGATAAGTTCAATCGTAAGTATGGCTTAAACAAATAGCATATGTATGAAAAGCAAGGAACTGTCCCGAAATAATATGCATATTATTTCGGGACAGCTCCTAAGGCGGTCCGGCTGTTCCGGGTTGCCGTCAACTGAGCCTCCGGTCATATTTTCAGTAAATATCGCTGGAGGTTTCTTTCATATATGACGGCGCACTGCGTCAGCAGCGCATACGGGTTTATGAGGAGTTTAAAATGAAATACTCAGGCATCGGCGGTCAGTCCGTCATGGAGGGCGTTATGATGCGCAACGGCAGAAAATACGCTGTTGCGGTGCGCAGGCCGGATCACGAGATCGAAGTTAAGGTAGAGAATGATAAGGCATTCCTTTTTGATGATAAATGGAATAAGGTTCCTCTGGTCAGGGGCGTGCTGAGTTTTATTGATTCCCTCGTCCTCGGCATGTCCACGTTAATGTATTCGGCTTCCTTTTTTGAGGATGAAGAGGAGGAGGAAACTGAGAGACAGAAAGCGCAGCGACAGAAAAAAGAAAGTGCTGCGCAGGAGGATTCCGTGAGCGAGGGGGATGTTTTTGCCGCCGGACCGAAGACGGAAAGAGAGAAGGCGGATAAGGAGAAAACGGAAGGAGAGAAGGCAGATAAGGAAAAAGCAAAAACAAAGAAGGCGGACAATGAGAAGGAACAGAAAAAACAGGAACGTGCCGAGAAAGCTCTGATGGGAGGCACGCTTGTTTTCTCCGTTGTGCTGGCAGTGGCGATTTTTATGATTCTTCCGTATTATCTCTCCCAGACCTTTCAACGGTTTGTCACCGACAACGCTAATCTGGTTGCGATCTTTGAGGGCATCCTGCGTCTGGTGATTTTTATCGGATACATAGTTCTGATTTCCCGCATGAATGACATACAGAGAGTGTTTATGTACCACGGCGCCGAGCATAAATGCATCAACTGTATTGAGAACGGACTGGATCTGAACGTGGAGAATGTCAGAAAATCTTCAAAAGAACATAAGCGCTGCGGGACCAGTTTTATGGTCTTCGTGATCGTGATCAGTATCATTTTGTATCTGTTTATCCGCGTAGATTCGCATGCGCTGCGCATTGTGATCCGTCTGCTGCTGATCCCGGTGATCGCGGGACTTTCCTACGAGTTCATCCGCCTGGCCGGCCGCTCGGACAACCGCGTAATCCAGATTCTGAGCAAACCGGGATTTTGGATGCAGAGCCTGACGGTGAAGGAGCCGGATGACGAGATGATTGAGGTCGGCATTGCCTCTGTGGAGGCGGTGTTCGACTGGAAACCGTTTGTCGAAGAGGTTCGCAGAGAAGAAGGAGAATGACGGATTTGAGGGGCATTACCCCAGAGATGGGTTTTATGATGTAAAAGCGGAAAAAGGAAAACCCTGCTGGTCTGTGTCGGTCTGCCCGGACGGAAATGCTCATGTTAATCCGGCGGAAGATGAAAGAGGATGGAGAGTTGACCTACAGAGATGCCAGAGTGCGTGCAGCCGGCCGGCTGCGGGAAGCGGGCATTGAAAATGAAAGACCGGAGAGCGAATTCCTGCTGGAATTTGCCTGCGGCCTCAGTCTGAACGACTATCTGCTGCATCAGGGTGATGAGATGCCGCCGGAGCAGGAACGGATCTTTCGCGAACTAATCGAGAAGCGCTGCAGGCGGATTCCGCTGCAGCATCTGACCGGTGAACAGGAGTTTATGGGACTGCCGTTTTATGTAAATGAACACGTGCTGATCCCGCGCCAGGATACCGAGCTGCTGGTGGAGGAGGCTATTTGTCTTATTGAGAACGGACAAAACACCGCCTCCGTGTATGGTAAGGATCTGCGTTTATATGCAGAAAACAGTTCAGAGACAGGCATTGCGCCGGAAAACTGCAGACAGGACTGTACCGGAGCGGAAAACGGTGCCGGGACAGAGAACAGTACCGGGACAGAGGACAGCCGCGAAACTCGGGGCGTGCGGGTACTCGACCTTTGTACCGGGTCCGGCTGCATTGCGGTCAGCCTGAAAAAGTTTTGCCCGGATGTTACGGTGACGGGTTCCGATATTTCTGCGGAAGCACTTCGCGTTGCGGTGAAAAATGCCGCGCGCAGCGGTGCGGATGTGCGGTTTGTGCAGAGTGATCTGTTTTCGGATCTGACCGGGCAGTTTCATCTGATTCTGTCGAATCCGCCCTATATTCCGACGGATGTCATTCCGACGCTGATGCCGGAGGTCAGGGACCACGAGCCGTGCCTCGCGCTGGACGGGAGTCCGGACGGGCTGTTTTTTTACAGAAAGATTATAGAGGATGCTGACCGGTACCTGTTTCCGGGCGGCTGCCTCCTGTTTGAGATCGGATATGATCAGGGAGAGGCAGTTTCGGAGCTGATGAGAGATGCGGGGTATACGGAGATAGAGGTGGTGCAGGATCTGCAGGGTCTGGACCGGGTTGTAAAAGGAAGGAGAATTGAACATGTTTGACAGACTTGAGGATACGCTGCTCCGCTTTGAGGAGGTCTTAAGCCTCTTAAGCGAGCCGGATGTTGCGTCCGATCCGAAGCGGTTTCAGGCTCTGATGAAAGAGCAGAGCGATCTTTCACCGTTGGTGGAGGCGTATAAAGCATATAAAACATGCAATCAGGATATAGACGACAGTCTCGCCATGCTCCAGGAGGAGTCTGACGATGAGATGAGAGAGATGCTCAAGGAGGAACTGAATGCTTCCAAAGCCAGAGCGGAGGAACTGGAAGAAAAGTTAAAGATCCTTCTTCTCCCGAAGGATCCGAACGATGATAAAAACGTGATCGTAGAGATCCGTGCCGGCGCGGGCGGCGATGAGGCAGCCCTGTTTGCAGCGGAGATTTACCGGATGTATGTGCATTACGCCGAGTCCAGGCGGTGGAAGGTTGAGACGATGGATGTCGAGGAAATCGGCATCGGCGGCATGAAGTATGTCAGCTTTATGGTGGCCGGTCAGGGCGCATACTCTGTCTTAAAATACGAATCCGGCGTACACCGCGTGCAGCGGGTGCCCGAGACAGAGTCCGGCGGACGGATCCATACCTCGACCATTACGGTGGCCATCATGCCGGAGGCAGAGGAAGTGGATGTGGAGATTGATCTGAACGATTGTAAATTTGATGTGTTCCGTGCTTCCGGAAACGGCGGGCAGTGCGTAAATACAACGGATTCCGCGGTTCGTCTGACCCACATTCCGACCGGCATCGTGATTTCCTGTCAGGATGAGAAATCCCAGCTGAAAAATAAGGATAAGGCGCTCAAGGTACTGCGCGCGAAGCTCTATGATATGGAGTGCCGGAAGGTGCACGACGCGGAGGCGGAGGCGAGACGGAGCCAGGTCGGCACCGGCGACCGGTCGGAGAAGATCCGCACCTACAACTTTCCGCAGGGGCGCGTGACCGATCACCGGATCAAGCTGACGCTGTATCGCCTGGACTCCATTATGAACGGCGATATCCAGGAGATTATTGACGCGCTGATCGCGGCGGATCAGGCGGCAAAGCTGGCGAAAATGAAATAAAAAATGTTCTCGCTGTCTCGCTGTCTCTGCTCCGCCGACGCAGAACTCTCTGCCGACGGTGATAATATAGTACGGCCGGCCTGTCGGCAGACTGCTTTTATTCTTCTGTCTGCTGTCCGCGTACAAAGATTGCCTTGAATATAGTACGGACCAGCGGCTGGATGAAAAACAGCTGCGAGAAATACGCGAACGGAAAGTTAAAGCACACGAGTCTCAGCCAGTTGGCGAACAGGGTCATAATGCTGAATCCGGCATAATAGGGATAATACATCCAGGCTGCCAGAAAGCTCATGGCCGGGCACATGAGGCCGACCGTCGCGCAGATGATGGCGGTCTCAAAGATCATATGGTGAGTCTCGGCCGGATTGAATACCTTGCGCGCCAGTCTGAAGGAGCAGGGGCTGCCTAGCAGATTCTCCAGCGTATAGGCCAGACAGAATTCGATCAGTATGACGGCCCAAATCGGCAGATAGCGGCCGAACGCGTAGACGCCTCCCTGGATATTGATTCTGCTGATGACGCCCGCAGCGCCTTCCAGAGACGAAAAATAAGAGCCGTTGATCACGTAGAGACTGTAAAAAACATAGCCGTGTACGGTGATAACGACGGTGATAAGTGCGAACATCATTCGCTGAAACTGATTTTGCGGCATATTGATTCCTCCCTTTTTCCAAATATACTCTGACAATATCTTCCTCCGCCCTGCACATGAAAAATCATTCGGTGCACTATAGCCAGTTATTATAGTCTTTCAGAAATGCAGGCAAAGAGACAACAGGTGATTGCATAAAAAAACATAAGTAACATCAGCAACCGGATCAGAATACATGTTACCGTGATCAGATTTACTTGCTGTGCAATACTTGTGTCATTATGCATATTATGAAATTATCGAATAGTTTATCATTTGAATATCGGATTGTCAAATGAAATTTGCAAAACCCGGAGTCGGAAAACCGGTTTAGCCGTCACAGATAAATTAATAAAAATCAAATTAAATGATTAAATTTAATCATTCCTTTTTCCCACAGGCCATGTTATAGTCTGTTGTATGGTGAAATATGTATTCAGATACATGGTTTTTCCCGCGAGAGTATACAGGAAGAAATGGAGAGTTGAGACGAATGAACACACGGAAATATAAGGTACCCTATTTTCTGCCGCCGGACATGACGTATGACTGGGTGAAGAAAACAGAGATCGAAAAGGCTCCGATCTGGTGCAGCGTGGATCTGCGCGACGGCAACCAGTCTCTGATCGAGCCGATGGGTCTGGAGGAGAAAATCGAGTTTTACCAGATGCTGGTAAACGTCGGATTTAAGATTATCGAGGTGGGATTCCCCGCCGCGTCCGAGACGGAATATGAGTTTCTTCGCACGCTGATCGAGCGGGATATGATTCCGGACGATGTGACAATCCAGGTTCTGACGCAGGCGCGGGAGCATATTATTAAGAAGACCTTTGAGGCTATAAAGGGTGTAAAGCACGCGATTGTCCATGTATACAATTCTGTATCCGTGGCGCAGCGCGAGCAGGTCTTTAAGAAGGATAAGAAACAGATCAGACAGATCGCCGTCGACGGCGCGGCTCTGCTGAAGGAGCTGGCGGCGAAGGAGGAGGGCGATATCACGTTCGAATACAGCCCGGAGAGCTTTACCGGCACAGAGATGGAATATGCCCTGGAGGTGTGCAACGCTGTGCTGGATGTCTGGCAGCCGACACCGGATAAGAAAGCGACGATCAATCTCCCCGCGACAGTGGAGAACGGCATGCCGCATATTTTTGCGAACCAGATCGAATACATGCATAAGAATCTCCGCTGCCGCGATTCGGTGGTGATTTCCATCCACCCGCACAATGACCGGGGAACCGGCGTGGCGACGGCGGAGCTCGGTGTCCTGGCCGGGGCGGACCGGGTCGAGGGCACTCTGTTCGGAAACGGGGAGCGCACCGGGAATGTGGACATTGTCACGCTCGGCATGAATATGTTCTCCCACGGGTTTGATCCGCAGCTTGATTTCTCGGACATGAATTATCTCGCATCCACTTACGAGCGGCTGACGCAGATGCGGATTTCGCCGCGGCATCCCTACGCGGGACAGCTGGTATTTACGGCGTTTTCCGGTTCTCATCAGGATGCCATCGCGAAGGGGCTTGCCTGCCGCCAGGAGCAGGAAAAGGAGATCTGGGATGTGCCGTATCTGCCGATTGACCCGCAGGATGTCGGGCGCACGTATGACTCGGACGTGATCCGGATCAACAGTCAGTCCGGCAAGGGAGGCGTGAGCTATGTGCTGAAGAATCATTTCGGCCTGGTGCTTCCTGCGAAGATGAGAGAAGAGGTCGGCTACGCGGTGAAGCATGTCTCCGACGTAGAGCATAAAGAACTGTCACCGCAGAAGATTTACGAGATCTTCCGTTCCAGGTATTTCCTGTATCAGGATCAGTTCTCGGTGAAGGAGACTCATTTCGAACAGATACAGGGGATTCGCGCGGAAGTGACAATTGAATATAACGCAAAAACGGATGTGGTGATCGCTTCCGGCAACGGCCGTCTTGACGCGGTCAGCAACGCGGTCAAGCAGTATTTTAACATAGCGTATAAGCTTCAGGTCTATGAGGAGCATGCGCTCTCACAGGGTTCCTCTTCGCAGGCGGCTTCCTACATTGGCATTCAGGGCACATCGGGCAAGCTGTACTGGGGCGTCGGCTTTGACGGTGATATTGTGAAAGCATCGATTCATGCCCTGTCGGTGGCCGTGAACCATCTGCTCGACGATGAGTCAAAAAAAAACTGAACCTCGATAAGCGGATGCAGGATATCATGAATTATATCCAGACGCATTACCGGACGGTCACGCTGAAAGGTCTGGCGGAGGAGTTTTATCTCTCTGTCCCGTATCTTTCCAAATACATCAGGGAAAAAACGGGCAGGCAGTTCAGCGAGATCGTGACCGGGATCCGGATGCAGCACGCCTGCAGTCTGCTGAAATCAAAAGGAATAACGATTGAGCAGGCCGCGGAGGAGTCGGGATACCCCAGCGTGGAGCATTTCAGCCGTCAGTTTAAGAAGATATACGGGATTACACCGGCGGCTTACCGCAATCAGTAACCAAAGTTTGATCAGAAGCAGTGTACCGGCATGCAGATTTGAATGTCGAATGCAGCATGCATGTTTCGTAAAATGACAGTAGTTAAGGATTTATCATATGATTGAAATAATAAAATCTATACTATTTGGAATCGTGGAGGGAATTACCGAGTGGCTTCCCATCAGCAGCACCGGCCATTTGATTCTGCTGGATGAGTTTGTCAGGCTGAATGTCAGTGATGAATTCTGGGATCTTTTCCTGGTCGTCATTCAGCTCGGAGCTATTCTCGCCGTCATAGTGATCTACTGGAAGAAGCTGCTGCCTCTTTCGAGGAACAACGGCCGGATCCGGATCGACCGGAAGAAATGTAGCATGTGGATGAAGATCATTGTTGCGTCCATTCCCGCGGCGGTCGTGGGTTTGCTGTGGGATGATCTGTTTACCGCTCTCTTCTATAATTATTTTACGGTAGCCATCATGCTGATTGTGGTCGGATTTATATTTATCGTGGTGGAGAACGCGCAGAGGAGACGAAGGATTACCGTGGATTCCATTGATGGTATTTCCTATGGTCAGGCGCTTGTGATCGGTCTCTGCCAGACGGTCGCCGCGGTTTTTCCAGGGACGTCGCGTTCCGGTTCCACGATTATCGGCGGTCTTCTGCTCGGCATTTCCAGAACGACAGCGGCGGAGTTTACATTCTTCCTTGCGATTCCCGCGATGGTGGGCGGAAGCGCGATCAAGGTGTTAAAGTATGATGGAGCGTTTGTTTCCGATGAACTTCTCCTGTTGGGAGCGGGAACTCTGGTGGCGTTTATCGTTTCCATCATCGCGATCAAATTTCTGATGAGTTATATCAAAAAACATGATTTTACGGCGTTCGGATGGTATCGGATCGCACTCGGGGTGGTTGTGCTGGCGTATTTTGCGCTGCGCTGATTTCGTTTTTCGGAATGAGGCGTGAATCTGCGCACGTTTTCCGCAGATTTGCCGAAGGATCATGCGGCTGACGACCGGCCGTATGACAGAAGGGTGTCTGAAAGAATACAGATCTTTCAGAACTGTATGGGCTGCTGAAGGGCGGAGGAATGGAGAGTATTATGGCACTGTATTTTCTCTATGGGAATTCCGGAAACGGAAAATCAGAATATATCTTTCAGAAAACTGCTGATATGGCGGAGCAGTCGCCGTATCAGCGTTATTTCGTTGTGGTGCCGGAGCAGTTTACGCTGCGTGCGCAGCAGAGCCTGGTCGCTCATACAAAACATCAGGTCATCATGAATGTAGACGTGGTGAGCTTTGACCGTCTGGCCTACCGCGTGTTTGATGAACTCGGGATACACCATACCGTGATGGAAGAGACGGGGAAGAGCCTTGTCCTGCGCCGGATCGTGGAAGAAAATGAGCGGAATCTGACAATCCTGAGAGGTAACCTGACCAGGATGGGGTATATCGGTGAACTGAAATCCATGATCTCCGAACTGATGCAGTATGGTATTTCGCCGGATGATCTGGAAGCGTTTCTGGGTGAGTTAAAAGAGGGCAGCGCCCTGCGGCTCAAGCTTGGCGACATTTTGTCTGTTTACCGCTCTTTTGAAGAGTATCTGGGAGAAGGGTATGTGACGGCGGAAAAAGTGCTGGAGGTGCTCTGCGGCGCTGCGGCGGATTCTGCGCTGCTTAAAGGCGCGGTGCTGATCCTGGACGGATTTACCGGTTTTACGCCGGTGCAGATGAAGCTGCTCCGGGAACTGATGCTTTATGTGAAGGATATCCGGGTTACGGTGACGCTGGATACGCGGGAGATTCTGATTGGCAAAAACGGGCGGTTTCCGATGCAGGATCTGTTTTACATGAGCCATAAGATGGTGCACACGCTGGTGACCGCGGCGGAGGATACCGGATTTGAGATCGGCGAACCTCTGCGGATTGACGCCTGTGAGAGGAGCCGGTTCGGGGAAAATCCCGTGCTCGCCCATCTCGAACAGAATCTGTTCCGCGTGCGCAGTGAGGCTTATGCGGACGCGTGCGGCTCCTGCCTGAATCTGTGGTCTCTCGCCTCTCCGAAGGAGGAGCTTATATTTGCCGCGGCATCTATTCAGACACTCGTGCGCGAAGAGGGATACCGCTATCGGGATTTTGCTATTGTCAGCGGCAATGTGCAGGGATATGAAAAATACGCGGAGTCTGTGTTTTCACTGTATGAAATCCCTTATTTTACGGATGTGAAGCAGTCCATTCTGTATCATCCCCTGATTGAACTGATCCGTGCGGCGATGGAGATGGCGGAGCGGGATTTTTCGTGTGAGAGTGTGTTCCGTTATCTGCGCACAGGCCTGTGCGGATTCTCACCGGAGGAAACGGATCTGCTGGAGAACTACTGCATTGAGAAGGGGATTCACGGTCTTCGGAAATGGCAGAAGCGTTTCATCAAACCGTTCGCCCGGAACGGGAGAACCCGGCCGGATGAGGAAACCCTGCAGGATGAGCTGGCTTTGCTGAATCAGCTGCGGGAACGCCTGTGCGGCCAGACAGAAGCGTTTATCTGTGTTTTTAAAAAGAAAGATGTCTCTGTGAAGGAGAGGACGGAGGCGCTTTATCAGCTTTTGTGCGGACTGGAAGCGGAAAATAAGCTTCACCGGAAACAGGAGGACTTCGAAAAAGGCGGTGATGAGCAGCTTTCTTCGGCTTACCGCCAGATTTATAAGGCTGTGATCGACCTTTTTGATAAAATGGTGGATCTTCTGGGGGATGAGGTTCTTTCTGTTTCCGATTACGCGGATGTGCTGGAGGCCGGGCTGGCTTCCGCGCGGGTCGGATTTATCCCGCAGGGGAATGACTGCGTAATTCTGGGCGATATCGAGCGGACGAGGCTGGATGGGATCCGTGTATTGTTTTTCCTGGAAGTGAATGACGGCGTGATTCCGAGGAAATCGCAGCGCGGCAGTATTTTATCCCCGTATGACCGCGAGGTGATGGAGGCGCATGATCTGGAACTGGCGCCCGGAGAGCGGGAGCAGGTATTTTTGCAGCGCTTCTATCTCTATATGAACCTCACGAAACCGTCTGACGCACTGTATCTGACCTATGCCCGCATGGACGGGGAGGGGAAGGCGGCGCGGCCGTCCTATCTGATTGGAACGATACGGAAGCTGTTTCCGAAACTTGAGATTAATGAAGCGGAGGCAGGAGAGTTTCAGTCTGCCGTGACGCCCAGGAGCAGTGTGGACGCGTATGTGACGGATCTGATGCGTCTGGATGCAGCGAAAAATGCTGACAGCGGAATATGCCCGGATCCATTGAATCAAAAGGAAAAATGGCAGGAATGGAAAGCCCTGCACCGGTGGTTCATGCTGCATCCGGAATGGACGGATGAAATTAAGGCTTTATTTGACGCTCATTTTCAAAATTACAGGGCCAAGTCTCTGGAAACGGAACTGGCGCAGCTTTTGTACGGCACTGTCCTGGTAAACTCTGTCACCCGTCTTGAATTGTTTGCGAAGTGCGCTTACGCACACTTCCTGGAATACGGACTGAAACTGGCGGAGCGCAAAGAGTTTACTTTTGAAAGCCTGGATATGGGAACCATGTTCCACTCCATTTTGCAGAAATACTGTGTCAGCCTGGAGAAAACGTATGACTGGGATACCGTCACGGATCAGCAGCAGGAGGTACTGCTTCGGCAGGCGATGGAGGAGGCTGTTCTGGAAATGCCGAATGAGTCGCTGCTTGAGTCGTCCCGGAGCGCGTATGTGCTGGAGCGTATTTATCGGATTATGAATCGGAGCATTACCGTGATGACGGAGCAGATCCGGCGCGGAGATTTCCGCCCAGACGGTTATGAGGTGGAATTCTCGCAGGTGAGTGAAATCGGTCCGGACACGCTGATGCGGACGGTGGGAACGGTGGACCGCGTGGATGTTTATGAGGATGCGGATAAAATGTATGTCAAGGTGGTGGATTACAAATCCGGCGGCACAAAGTTTCAGCTGCTGTCTCTCTATTACGGAATGCAGCTGCAGCTGGTCGTCTACCTGAATGCTGCGGTGGAGGCGCTGAGACAGCGGTGCCCGGAGAAAGAGATCGTACCGGCCGGCATCCTGTATTTCCGCCTGGATGACCCGATGACGGAGGGGGCGGGGCGCAGCGACGAGGAGATTTTTCAGGAGATTCTGTCGGAGATGCGGCCAAACGGGCTGGTGAATCTGGAACAGGAGGTTTGGCTGCATATGGACCGGGAGCTTTTGAGAAACCGGAAATCCGCGGTCGTGCCGATCACGCTGAAAAAGGATCTCACGGTCAGCAAAACAGGGACATCCGCGGCCGCGACAGAGGATTTTGCTCAGCTGCGGGAGTATGCTGACGGGGTCATCGGCGATGCCGCGAAGGAGATCCTGGGCGGGGAGATCCGTGTAAAGCCCTATCGCCTGGGTGACCGGACAGGCTGTGATTTCTGCAGCTTCCGCGGCATGTGCGGATTCGACCGGCGCATACCTGGTTACGGATTTGAGGACGAAGCTTATCTGAAGGATGATGAGATCTGGGAGCGGATACAGAATTATATGATTCGATCGACAAAAGGGTATGATACTACGGATTGCAGCTCTGTATAAGTCCGATAACAGAAATCAGAGATTTCTTATCTCACTTATCCCGCAATCCTAAAAACAT
>JAJBVI010000027.1 GCA_020859905.1 Lachnospiraceae bacterium
GTGAAAGGGTTTCCGCCAGTTCTGACGCATCCGGCACGGCTAAAGAACTCTCGTCTGCCGCCGTGAATCCCCACAGTTCCATGACCGGGTAGATGGAAATGTCATAAAGTCCGCCGGTGTTCTCATAAACCTCCAGAGAACGTTCGACCAGATACGCCGTCTCATCGGAAAGTGTGCCGCCGCCCGCCGCGTTCAGCGCATAAATCTCGCTGTCCGGGTCGCCGGTAGATAACAGCGCGTCCAGGCGCTCAATCTCCGCCGCGCCCGCCTCCACCGCGGCCTGCGCGTTCTCACCGTAAGCCGTCAGCGTCATATAGGTATCCATGGCAAAAAAATCCTGCGTATAGGAATCGTCCTCCGAGGAAGCGGAAGCCGCGCCGGACTCAGACGCCGCATCCGAAGACACCCCGCCCTCAAATGCCGCATCAGAGGATGTCCCAGAGTCCGAAGCGCCGTCAGCGGACTCGTCAGACACCGAAACGGCATCCTCCTGCCCCGCAGAGTCTGTACCGGCCGCGCCGGATCCCGATCCGCATCCGTAAAACATGGCACATGCCATGACACAACCTGTAATTCCTGAAATTAAAAAACGTTTTTTCATGACGGTTCCTTCCTGCCCGCGAGACTGGGGCTAATATTAAGTGATTGCCGTTTAGCTTGCCTGTTTTCCCGATAGCACATCTCAAAAGCACTCGGCGCAGCCCAGTTTACTGCGAGTAGCATTATCAAACAATTATTAGAATAGCCTAACATGCATTTTATCATAAAATATCTATGCACGCAAGCCTTAAACACAGATTTTTGTTCCCTACATCCACAATCGATGTTATTTTTCATGGGATGGGTGATTGAATTATCACCTGTAAAGTTGTAGATGAAGATGGAGCATGTCAGTTTACGACAGAATTCCGAGATTGAGCAGGACATTGTGATCATACCAGTACGACAGAAGCGCATTCTCATCAATATACGCTGTGATCGTGCTGCCCGTCCCGGTTCCCGCGATCAGCGCCACAAAAAGGAACAGAAGCGAGACCAGGACAAACGCCTCGAATCCGCCGGCGAACAGTCCCAGCACCCGGTTGATTCCGCCCAGGATCGGGATATGATTTACAATCCCCAGCGCGTGCCCGATGATTCTTACCACGAGAATCGCCAGCAGCAGAGCAATAAGAAAGGATGCGCCGGCAAGGATCCAATCGGCCGCCTTTGACCCCATCGTCTCATACACGCCTGATTCCGCAATGGCATTCTCTCCACTGCCGGTAATATAAGAAGTGATCGTCTCCGGCAGAGACACCCCCGTGCTGTCGGATGATCGGTCGGCATTGTTTTCCGAACCACTCTCCGGACTGTTCTCCGAATTGATCTCCGGACCACTCTTCGGGCCGCTCTCCGAACCGCTCTCGAGGCCGCTCTCCAGACCATTCTCCAGACTGCTCTCAACTCTTGACTGAATCGCTTCCGTGCATCTGTTCTCAATCGCCGTATAAATACCGGTGTTCTCTCGGATCAGTGTGCTGATATGCGGAGTAGCCCAGGCGACCAGCGCGATGAGAATCACTATGGAAATCACAGAAAACAGCATTTTCAGCAGTCCGCGCCGCCATCCCCGGATCACAAATATTAAAAATATAATCAGTATCACTATCATTAACCAGTTCATGACTCAACCTCTGTCTCTGTACTATCTCCGAAAAAAATTCACGAAGCATCCCCCGCCTCTGTACTGTCGCCGAAAAAAGTTCACGAAGCATCCCCTGCCTCTGTACTGTTTCCGAACAGCTTCAGCCGTACGCGTTCCGTGATGTCTTCTTTCAGGATCACATACTCGCGAAAACCTCTTTCATGGAAAACCGCGATGATCTCTCCGTCGAACTCACAGGTGAATTTCTGCAGTCCGCCGAGTGTAAAAATACTGCACCGGTTCGCATTCACCAGACAGATTTCATGATTATCCAGAAATCCGATGCTGTCATAAGAAAAATCCGTCTGAATCGTCACCTGTTCCCTGCAGTCCATGTCATAAATCCGAATGATCCGCCCGGCATCCTGCATCGCGTCCATATAGACCAGACCGAAATACCTGTCGTCATAGAAGATGCTCATAATCTCATCATCCACCGCCAGTGCCGTTCCCTCCTGCGGCGAAGCCGAACCGGAAAACGTGTAAACTCCGTTGTCCGCAAACGCGAGCAGGGTGCTGTCATCCACATAAGCCAGCTCCGGCACGACCGTATCCGCGTAAGTGAAGGAACCGACGAGATTGTCAATCTGGTTCTGCCCCGCTGTATCAAAATTATAAAACTGAATCGTCGTTCCGGCCGAACCGCTGCTCACGTCCATGATCGCGACAGCCAGATTTTTCCCGTTTGTCGACAATGCAATGTCCATGGGGATGCCGCTGTTCTCCGCATGGACCACGCCCTCGGCGAGCTGGTCTCCGCCCTTATTATAAAGGGAAAGATAACCGGTACCGCTCTCCTCCATCAGCACCGCGACTGTGCCCTGGGAGGCCACTTCGATCTTCGAGACAGGCATATTGACCGTGACCTGCCCCTGCAGTCCCTCCTCATTCAGCACGTACACCGTCTCACCTTCCCGGTCAGCCGCTGCCGCATAAGAACCGCAGATGCATACCATGGGATTCTCCATCTCATAGCTCTGATTCCAGATGATTGTATTATCCATGCTGACATAAGAAATGCCGTCATTGCTGTACTTCAGGTAGCCGCTGCCGTAGGCAAGATACTTCGCAGCAGACGAGTCCGAGCGGGAGATCTCCTCCGTCACGTCATACTCTTCATATGTCTTATGCTGCATGTACATATAATATACGATAAAAGCCGCCACACAAACACCGACTATGATCGCAATCCGGCGCAGACGCCTGGCACGGTGTTTTCGAATCTTTTTATTGATTTCTTCCCAGTCTGTCTCAACTACATGCAGATTATTTCTGTTCCTGCTGTCCATGCATACCCTCCCGCAGCTGTGCCCGCGAAAAAAGCATTTTAGAATCTCAGCGATTCTGTAACTGCAATCCCGCAGCTGTGCGCCCGCGAAAAAAGTTCCTCCTTATGTATATCATAAAGCCGGACGAATTACAAATCTTTTGTAAGCGTCTCCCATGTGAATCGCCCCCCGCAGCGTTACTTTTCATGGGGCAGACTGTCCGAAAACCCAAAAGCAGAAAAGCAAACCCAAAAAAACGCTTCTGATAAGGTTAAAAGCGGAGTGCAGGGTACTGTAAATACCGTAAATAACAGCCATAAGCGGGGGCGTAAAATGACTATAAATAGAGTTTTTTTCGACGGTCTGGGGATGGGCGGGGAAGCCACTCTGCTTTTCCATGAAGTACGTACCAAAACGATAAGCTCGAGAAAAATCCGTATGCCGCCGGGAAATATACGTACCAAATTGACAATAAAAGCAAGTCAGTACGTATGTTGGAAGGGAAAATACGTACCAAATCCGCAAAAAAGGCAAATCAGTACGTACTTCGCCGCGAATTATACGTACCAAATCACCAAAAACAGCAAATTAGTACGTACTTCACGGAAGCTGCAGGGTTTGTCCAACATAGATTCGATCCATGTCCTCAATTCCGTTCAGTGCGCAGATTTCCTCTACCATCGAAGTTGTGTTATAAACAGACTGGCTGATGGACAGCAGGCTGTCACCGGCCTGTACCGTGTAGTAACCAGAGGTGCTGCCTGAAGCGGATGTGCTGCCGCTGCTCGAGGCGGTCTGCACAGACGATTCCGTACTGCTGCCCGTGCTGTCGCTGCTCCCGCTGCCCGATGTGCCGCTCCCGCTGCCTGATGTGCTGCTGCCCGATGTCCCGCTGTCTGTACTGCTGCTGCTACTGCCTGAACTGCCGCCCCCGCTGCCCGATGTCCCGCCGGAGTCATCTGAACCATCGCTGCTGTCGCCCGCCGGCGTGTCAGCGTCGCCGTCCGCTGCGTCCGCCGCAGCGGTCTCTGTCACTTCTTCGGTGCCGGAGTCCTCGCCGCTGCTCAGCGCATCCTCATCATCCGCCGATCCGGAAAGCGCCTGCATCGTCTCCTGCAGTACTTGCAGATTCTGGTAATTCCCGATCTGCGTCACGGCCGTCGCCGCCACAATTACCAGCACCGCCGCACCCGCCGCATAGACAAACGGCTGCACCCTTCTCTTCTTAGGCTTTTCACTCAGCTTATTCATGATGGCGCGGTAATTCTGCACCACATCATCCCCCTGCTCCTCCGACAGATAGCTCTCCCGCAGCGGTTTCGGCATCATTCTCTCCTTCTCCTCCGCCATGAACTGCTGCATCTGCGGATTTTTCTCATAGTAAACCGCATAACCGCTCAGTCTCTGCAGCCGGTGCTGTTCCTGGACAAAGAACGCGTCCGTCTGTTCGATCGAATCATCGAAATACAGAAGGCGCGAGCCCTTTTTATAGGTTGTTTCAAAAAACTGCTGCAGCTGCGGAGGTACCTCCAGACCACTCCCGTCAAGATTGAAATACCACCCCAGAATATCCAGATCATCAAACGAATTTTTAATCCGCTGATATACCCTGTCCCAAAATTCCTCCTGCGCATCCGTTCTTCCGTTCGATGTCGGTTCATTTTCTCTCCTCTCCGGCTCCTGCATTTCGAAATCCACCTTCTGTGCCGCGCTGATAAACACATATTCCTGATCTTCACTGACCCTGCTTTCTCCCAGCAAAACGGCTGCCAACACGGTGTCCTCCCGTTTTCTCTGATGAATAAAGCGATGCACATATGTATACGCAAAATCCTCTATGTAAATCCGATATTTATCCCCGAATGTCCCGATCTGCCTGATGTTTTTCGGCAGAGTGATACTGCTGTTCTCCTGATTTGTCACGGCCTGTCCCTCGCTTTCCTGTTTGCGGCTGCCCTTTTTGTTTACGGCTGTTCTTTTCAAATGCCTCAGCACAAACCGATATATCTCAGCCACTTACTATCTTATGCATTACATTAACACAGAATGTCCGCAGATTTTGCCGATTTTGATCAGGAGAATTCGCAAATTTCGCGCACAGATCAGAAGACAAAACAAAGCAAAGAAGCCCAAAGGAGTCTGATCATACTATATTTAAAAAGAAAAATCGATGATTTTCTTTCTGACTGGAAAAAAATGAGAATCGTATGCCACTGACCATCAAAGCTCCGCGCCAGGCAGGAAAAACGGAGTCTGTCACAAGATTCGCAGCCGCGCGGGGCGCGTGCAGCGCAAGCTGCCAAATTTCCTTACGCGCCCCTGTGCATAACTACGGAAAAGCCTGCGGCATGTACACGCCGCAGGCTCCTGTCCTGTCTGTTTTCATCAGTCACGCACACGCTGCACAAAGGCTTTTACTTTCCCGTAAATACTCTCCGCATCCAGCCCGTACTTTTTGATGAGCTGCACTGCCGGACCTGACATCGTGAACTCGTCGTTCACACCAATCTTCATCACCCGGGTCGGCGCCTTCTCACTCAGCACATCGCAGACCGCGCTGCCTAAGCCCCCGACCACCGAATGTTCCTCCACGGTGACGATTTTCCCGGTCTTTCGCGCCGACGCGGCCACCAGCTCCTCATCGAGAGGCTTGATCGTATGGATGTTGATCACTTCCGCATCAATCCCGTCCGCCTCCAGAAGCCGCGCCGCCTCCAGAGATTCATTTACGCAAAGCCCGGTCGCAATGATAGTGACATCCTGTCCCTTTCTCAGGGCAACGCCTTTTCCGAGTTCAAAATGATAGGCCTGCGGGTCATTGATCACCGGGATCGCCAGCCGCCCGAACCGCAGATAGACCGGACCCGCATACTCATAGGCCGCGTGTACCGCCGCGCGCGCCTCGACATCATCGCACGGGTTGACCACAACCATGCCCGGAATCGTGCGCATCAGGGCGATATCCTCGTTACACTGATGCGTCGCGCCGTCCTCACCCACGGAAATGCCCGCATGCGTCGCGCCGATCTTTACATTCAGATGCGGATAACCGATGCTGTTGCGCACCTGCTCATATGCGCGGCCCGCCGCAAACATGGCGAACGAGCTGGCAAACGGCACCTTGCCGCACGTGGCCAGTCCCGCTGCGATGCCCATCATATTCGCCTCCGCGATCCCGCAGTCAATATGGCGCTCCGGGAACACCTTCTGAAAAATATTCGTTTTTGTCGCCCCCGCGAGATCGGCATCCAGAACGATCAGATCCTCATGCTCTCTCCCGATCTCCACCAGTGCGTTGCCGTAGCTCTCCCGCGTAGCGATCTTCTTTATTTCTGACATAAAGCTTCACCTGCCTTCCCTGTGTTACGGTTTTGCATGTTCTGCCGCTTTTTTATCTCTGACATAATGCTTCACCCGCCTTCCTCAGCTCTTCCATGGCGATGGCATGTTCCTCGTCATTCGGTGCCTTGCCGTGCCACCCGACCTGATTCTCCATGTAGGAGACACCCTTGCCTTTCACCGTCTTCGCGATAATGGCCGTCGGCTTCCCTTTCGTCTCACACGCCTCGCGGAAAGCCGCTGCGATCTCGTCGAAATCATTGCCGTCGATCGTGATCGCATGAAACTGAAACGCCGCAAGCTTCTCCTCGATCGGATACGGAGAGCAGACTTCCGCGATATCCCCGTCGATCTGCAGGCCGTTGTTATCTATAACCAGAACCAGATTGTCCAGCTTTCTGTGACCGGCAAACATCGCTGCCTCCCAGATCTGTCCCTCCTGGATCTCGCCGTCCCCGGCCAGACAGTAAACCCGGCAATCCTTCCCGTCCATCTTCGCAGCGAGCGCCATCCCCACGGCTGCGGAGAAGCCCTGCCCCAGCGAACCGCTGGACATGTCCACGCCGGGCGTGTGTTTCATATCGGGATGTCCCTGCAGGAACGACCCGATCTGACGCAGATTCGTCATCTCCTCAATCGGGAAAAATCCCTTCAGCGCCAGCGCGGCGTACAGGCCGGGCGCCACATGTCCCTTCGAGAGCACGAACCGATCCCGGTTCTCATCCTCCGGATGCGCCGGATCCACGTTCATCTCTTCAAAATAGAGATATGTAAAAATCTCCGCCGCAGACAGCGATCCGCCCGGATGTCCGGACTTCGCGCTGTGAGTGCCGGTGATGATGCCCTTCCGCACCTCCACGGCCAGTTTTTCCAGTTCTGTCTTTGTCATGATCTAATCCCCCTCTGGTTATTCAGAAGTCTAATCTTTCTCTGATGATTCAGAAGCCTGATCCTTCTCTGATGATTCAGAAATCTGATCTTTCTCTGATGATTCAGAAATCTAATCCCTCAGAAGTTCAGCGATATCGGAAAAATCAATATACAGCTCCTTATAAATATTCACTTTAATAACAGATTCAAAAGAATACTGAACATTCACAATATCACCTTCAAAATAATTGACGGTTACAATCTTCCGGCGGGGATCCACGATCCAATACTCGCGCACCCCGTAATTCTTATAATAATAAAGCTTTCGAATATAATCATCCGACGCATTGCCCGGAGAAACAATCTCAATGATAAAATCCGGAGCGCCGTTGCAGCGTTTTCCGTCCAGCTTATCCCTGTCACAGATCACCATCAGATCCGGCTGAACGATAGTAAGCGGCCGGTCATTCAGCTTCACGTCAAACGGAGCATGAAACACACGGCAGGAACCCTTTTTCTGCCTGATATAAGTGTTCAGTATGGTAGTCAGCTCGGTAGAGATCGTCTGATGGCTCTCTGAGGGTCCGGCCATATCATAAGCAACACCCTCAAAAATCTCTATCCGGGCATCCTCCGGAAATGCCTCATACTGTTCCAGAGTCAGGATTTCCGGTTGAGGCTGTAATGTCGACATAACAACATTTCCTTTCTGATTCCGCAAAAACTTTCAGGCGCTGCCTGCGCAGCACGCCAGCGTCTGCGACAGCCTCTGACCGCTTCGGCTGCGTTCCACAGCCGTTTCATAGCTCCATCCGGCGAATTGTACTGCCCCCGGCGCCATATTCTTCGGCTGCATTTCACAGCCGCCTCATAACTCCACCCGCCCCTCCAGGGCGCGCAGCAATGTCATCTCATCGATATACTCCAGATCCCCGCCCACCGGCACACCGCTGGCGATTCGGGATACTTTGACCCCGGTCGGTTTGATCAGCTTGCTGATGTACATGGCGGTCGTCTCTCCCTCCAGGCTGGAATTCGTCGCGATGATCACCTCGTCGACATCCCCCTCCAGGCGCCGGATCAGCTCCTTTAAGCGGATGTCCTCCGGTCCGATGCCGAGCATCGGCGAGATCGCGCCGTGCAGCACATGGTAAACGCCCTCGTATTTCCCGGTCTTCTCATAAGCCGCCAGATCGCGCGTGTTCTCCACCACCATGATCATGCGGTGGTTCCGGGACGCGTTCCGGCAGATCGGACATTCCTCGGCATCCGTCAGCGTGCAGCAGGTCCGGCAGTACCGGACATTGTGCCTCGCCTCCGTGAGCGTGTCCGCCAGACGATCCACCCGCTCCGTCGGCATGTTTAGTATATGAAAAGCCAGACGCTGTGCCGATTTATTCCCGATGCCGGGCAGCGCGGACAGCTCGTCAATCAGCTTCGTGATCTGTTTGCTGTAGTAATCCATCAGAAAGGGAATCCTCCGCCCAGACCGCCCAGACCGCCGGTGATCTTAGACATGGACTCCTGGGAAAGCTCCTCCATCTGACGCAGCGCCTCATTCGCCGCCGCCATGATCAGATCCTCAAGCATCTCGATATCGTCCGGATCCACGACCTCCTCCGACAGCTTTACTTTTGTGATCTCCTTCTTGCCGGAAACGGTCACCTCCACGGCACCGCCGCCTGCTGCCGCCGTGATCTCCTTCTCCTCCAGCTCTTTCGTGGTCTCTTCCATCTGACGCTGCATCTTCTGTGCCTGTTTCATCAGATTGCCCATATTGCCCGGCATACCTCCCTGGTAGCCGCCTTTTCCTTTCGCCATATATATGCCTCCTCACTCGTCCTCAATCTCAATCTCCATGTGGATGACCTTCTCCAGATCAATATAATTCTCCTCAAACGGAGCCTCGCCGGCGTTTTTCTCAAACAACAGCTCCACTTCTTTCCCGATCCGCCGGGAGATACAATCCGTTATCTCCTGCCGGCGTCCGGCCTCCGTGACATAAGTATATGCCATATCGTTGTCAAATACCAGCATTAATTTGTTATCGCCGCCCAGACTCAGGTGCGCACTCTTCAGATAGCTGCGAACCACGCCCGGCATCTCCTGTATCACGGAGCGCCAGTTCTGTACCGTCTGCCGTATATCCTCCGGGATTGCTTTCGGAATCACCGGAGCCGCTTTGGCAGCCGCCTGCGTCCTGTCCGCGCCCGCGCGGCCCGCCGCGTTTTTCGAACGCAGTGCCTGCAGTTCCGCGGCGGCAGCAATACCGTTTTCCATCTGCTTTTCCAGCGAAGCGACCCGGTCGGCCAGCGCGTCCTGCGCGGAATCCATGGACGGACGGCACAACCTGATCAGCGCGATCTCAATCAGAACTCTCTTCTGCGACGCGTAGCGAAGCTGCCCCGACAGCTCTGAAAATACACGGATATAGCGCATGACCACATCCGGCTCCGTCATGTCCGCCTCCTCCTTCAGAAGCGCCAGGTTCTCAGCGGACATATCCAGCACATCCTCCATATCATCGGAACTCTGTATCAGCAGAAGGTTCCTCAGATACCAGATAAAATCCGTCACAAACTGTCCCGGCTCCCTGCCCTGGATGACCATCTCCTCCAGAATCCGGACAGAAGCCGCAGCGTCCCGCGCCAGCACCGCCCGCAGAAGCCGGCTGAACACCTCGGTGTCCGCCGCGCCCAGCACCTCCAGCACATGCTCATAGGTCAGCGTCTCCCCCAGGTAAAAGGCAATACACTGATCCAACAGGCTTAAGGCATCGCGCATGGAACCGTCCGCAGCCTTCGCAATATAACGAACCGCCGCATCTTCCGCCTCCACCTGCTCCTGCCGCAGCAGGCCGTGCAGGCGCTCCGCGATCGTCTCAACGGAAATGCGTCGAAAATCATAACGCTGGCAGCGCGAGAGAATCGTGACCGGAATCTTATGCGCTTCCGTCGTCGCCAGAATGAAAATAACATACGGCGGCGGCTCCTCCAGCGTCTTCAGCAGCGCGTTAAACGCACCGATGGAAAGCATATGCACCTCATCGATGATGTACACGCGGTAACGGCCCTCAGCGGGAGAGTAGGCAACCTCCTCCCGGATCTGGCGGATATTGTCCACGCCGTTATTCGATGCGGCATCAATCTCCACCACATTCATGGAGGAACCCGAGGCGATGGCACGGCATACCGCACATGAACCGCAGGGATTCCCGTCCTCCGGATGTCCGCAGTTCACTGCCCGGGCAAAAACCTTCGCCACCGTAGTCTTCCCCGTGCCTCGAGTGCCGCAGAACAGATACGCGTGGCCGATCCGCCCCGCCCGGATCTGATTTTTTAATGTGGTCACTATGTGATCCTGGCCCTTCACGTCCTCAAACGTGTCCGGCCGGTACTTCCTGTATAAAGCCGTGTATGACATGTCCGACTCCTCAATGCAATCCTGTCTCCACGCAAAATGTCAGCATACCGGTCTCCCAACCGCGATCGAATTCAATCCGCCCCGGGTTCTTTGCCTTCAGCACACCTGATTTCCCCCGGGTACTCAGTCGCCGAAGCAGATCCCGACTTTCTTTGCCTCCTGAATCAGCCGGCAGTCCGGATCCACCGTCTTCAGCCGCCCCGCCGCCTCGCTTAAGGGCACCCGCGCCGTCTGACCGTTCACCATGCCGATCATATAGCCGTAATCCTTATCCTCAATGGCCTGCGCCGCCGCGGCGCCGAGCTGCGTGCAGAGTACCCGGTCATAGGGGCAGGGACTGCCGCCGCGCTGCATATGGCCCGGAACCGTCACGCGCGTCTCGCGGCCGGTCTTCTGCTCGATCAGATCCGCCACCTCATAGGAGACGGACGGATATTGAACGGTTCTCACCATCTCCTTAAACTCTTTCTTCGACAGGCGGGCGTTCTCCTTCGAGATCGCTCCCTCCGCCACTGCCAGGATCGTAAAGCCCTTACCCTGCCGGGTCCTGCAGTCAACTGCCTCGACCACTTTCTCTATATCGTAGGGAATCTCCGGGATCAGGATGATATCCGCCCCGCCCGCGATCCCCGCGTGAAGCGGCAGCCAGCCGACCTTATGCCCCATAAGCTCCACCAGAAATACCCGGTTGTGCGAAGCCGCCGTGGTATGGATGCAGTCAATCGTATTCGTCGCGATGAGCAGTGCGCTCTGAAAACCGAAGGTGATATCCGTGCCCCAGATATCATTGTCGATCGTCTTCGGCAGATGCAGGACATTCAGCCCCTCCTCCCGCAGCAGGTTCGCCGTCTTCTGCGTGCCGTTGCCGCCGAGGATCACCAGACAGTCCAGATTCAGCTTGTGATAGGTGTGCTTCATCGCCTCGACCTTGTCCAGACCATTCTCATCCGGCACCCGCATCGCTTTAAACGGCTGTCTCGACGTACCGAGGATCGTCCCTCCCTTCGTGAGGATCCCGGAAAAATCCTGCGATGTCAGAAACCGGTAGTTGCTGTAAATCAGTCCCTTGTATCCGTCATAAAATCCATATATCTCCAGCTCATCGCCGCTGCTGGCAAGTCCTTTCACAACGCCGCGCATCGCCGCGTTCAGAGCCTGGCAGTCGCCGCCGCTGGTCAGCATCCCTATTCTTTTCATGAGGTCTCTCCTCTCTCCCGTATCCTGTTTAAAAAATAATACCTACGGATTGCTCCGTGCTACGCACTCCCGCAATCCTCAAAACACTCGAAATCCGCTCATTTTAGCCAAAAAACGGCTAAAATGGCTGCTTTCTCGTGTTTTGGCGGGTCCCAAAGTCATGAATTCGAATGCAAGCATTCGAATTCATGACTTTTTGACCCTGGTATTATCCAAACAAAGTGTATCAAATTCGCCGATGATTTACAAGCGATTTAAAAAAAGAATTGACTCCCACCCGGAAAACCTTTATAATAATTGCCTGTGGAGAGTTAGCGAAGAGGTCATAACGCGCCGCACTCGAAATGCGGTTGTCCGATTCCGGGCACGTGGGTTCGAATCCCACACTCTCCGTTTACCGAGCAGCCGGGGTCGCAGCGGCGCCCTGTACCATCAATCCGCTATAGTTGGGGTGATATCCTGCCCCGGGTCTTTGATTGTGGAGCTGCCTTCTGTAAGTGGCGTGGATTCCCGGGTCTTGCGCGACGGGAACCTGTGAACCGGGTCAGGTCAGGAATGGAGCAGCCCTAAGCAGGATCTCCCGGGTGCCGCAAGGGTGCCTGAGATGAGTTAACTGCAGGAGTAACGTCCATGGTCGGGATTCAAAGCAGGATGCTCGGTTTATAGTGAACGGCAATAAAGTTTATCGTTCACTATAAATGATGGAAACCCGGAGAGACATCCGGGCTTTTTTATATTATGATTCGAGCGGAAAAAGGGTATGATACTGCGCAAGCTTATTTTTAAACCGTGAGGAGTGTATGGACTATCTGATAAAACCCTGTTCTTTTTTGTTTATCATTTTTCTGACATATCTGCTGAAAAGAACCGGTATGTTTAAAAAAGAATATTCGATGATCGTGATGAAGATCATCCTGAATATCACGCTGCCGGCGGTGGTAATCTCCGCCTTCGCGGATCTGGAGCGCGATCTGTCCCTGCTCCTGCTGGTCATTCTCGGATTCGGCGCTTCACTGGGATCCTATTTCCTGATGTACGCGCTGAGCCGGAAAGCCGGCAAAGCCGACCGGATATACCGGGTGATCGGCGTGTCCGGATATAATGTCGGATGCTACGGCATGCCGGTCATCTCTGCTTTTTTCGGCAATATCGGAACGATCACCAGCATCATGTTCGACATCGGAAACTCCGCCATGATGATCGGCGGCAACTACGCCTTCACATCCATCCTGCTGCAAACGGGAGGCGAAAGCACACCGGTCCGGCCTTCCGATCTGCTCAGACGATTTTTCAGTTCCGCCGCCATGATCACTTACATGGTGGTGCTTGTGCTGTATATCCTCGGCATTTCCATCCCGCAGCGGGCGGCTGACTTTATCAGTCCGCTCTCCTCCGCAAACGCGTTTTTATCCATGTTCATGCTGGGGCTTTTATTCACGCTGCCGCGAAAGAAAGAGGACTGGAAGGGAACACTGGCCATACTGGCCTTCCGTTTCGCGGTCGGTGCGGCGCTGGCGGCTGTCATGTTCCATATCCTGCCGTTCTCTCTGGAAATCCGCCGGATCGCGGTGCTGCTTCTGCTCTGTCCAATGGGATCCGTGGCTCCCGCTTTCATTGAACGATGCGGCGGCGACGGTGAACTGGCGTCCTTTACAAACTCCATGTCAACGCTCTCCAGCCTGATCGTCATGTCAATTCTCGCCGGGTATTTCAATTGATTTGAACAGCATTTTCTGAAAAATCCCAGATTTGAACCTCGTTTTCTGAAAAAACCCTTCATTTGAACTATATTTTTCGTGTGAGTTCTCGATTCCGTGCGAAATCCGAATAGACTTATGCAAAATCGGAATAACCGTGAACAAATAAGGAATTAACATAATTCACGTTTTGTGCTAGAATTGAAACATCAAAAAATATATATATGAAAAGGAGAAACTATTATGACGTACGGGTATTTTAATGGCTACATAACCAACATTGGCGAAGATGTATCCACCAAGGTTGACGAGTTAAGGCCTTTCGCGGAGGTGATTCTGGTAGAATCGCTTTCCTCGAGATTATCGCTGTATGAGATTCTGGACAACCTGCAGCCGGGCGACATCGTGTATGTATATTCTTTCCTTCGTTTCAGCAGCGGTCTGAAAGATCTGGTTACCCTGATGGAGACGATCATCGATGAGAAGCGCGCTCATCTCGTGAGCCTGCACGATGACTTTGACTCCCGCACAGATGAAGGAAAGATCGCCCGAAAAACCTACATCAACGCGGTGCCGCTTATCACGGCAGATCCGTCCTACGGGTTCTTTAAGTAAACGGGTCACATGCTAAGTAAACGGAAATGACTGCTGCGCAGTCATCTCTATCTATGAAAGTCAACCGAGCAGGAGCGGCAAGTCGCTCCTGCTCGGTTTCTTATTCTATTCTATGTTTACTACTTTAGAAATCCGTTTACGATCTGCTCCTCCGCTTCCGCCTCAGTCAGTCCGAACGTCATCAGCTTAATGATCTGTTCCCCCGCAATCTTACCGATGGCTGCCTCGTGAATCAGGCTGGCAT
>JAJBVI010000221.1 GCA_020859905.1 Lachnospiraceae bacterium
GCATGCAGCATGGCAGAGATTTGCCGGCATACATATGTTTTGTGAGGTGAGCGGGATGAGACAGCGGGATGATGTGAAGGGCTTTCTGGGAACCGGATGGAAGTTTCCTGTCAGCGTGGATGAGGCGACCGGCAGGGTCAGGATGTCTTCCTGTGAGGAGAATATTGAGGAGTCCGTCCGTATCATCCTCGGTACCGGCAGGGGAGAGAGGATCATGGAACCGGAATTCGGCTGCCGTCTTTTCTCCTACGCGTTTGAGAGTGTGAATTATACAACGATGTATGCGATGAAAAACGAGGTAGAGAATGCGCTGACCCGCTGGGAGCCGCGTATCACGGATATCCATGCCGAGGTCAGTGATGAGCAGCTGGATGAAGGCGTGCTGCTGATCCGCATCAGTTATGTGATCCGCGCCACAAATAATCCCTACAATCTGGTATATCCTTTTTATATCAGTGAGGGAATCGAATAAAAATATCACTGGGGAAATGAATCAATGAGGAAATCGAATAAAAATATCGCTGAGAAAATGAATCAGTGAGAGAATCGAAGAGGCGATCCTGACCCGGATAAACCGGAATGAAAATTTTGCCATTCCGCGTAAAAAAATCGTTCATAAGCGTATGACAGACAGGAGAGGAGGCGATGACAGTGGAAGTTCCGCAGATTGAGAAAAAGACCAGGAAAGATATTCTCGCTTACATGCAACGGTGCGCGAAGCAGTATGTCCCGGAATGGCGGTTTGACGGGGAGCATCCCGATGCGGGAACTGCCCTGGTCTCGCTTTTCGCCGATATGATGAGTGAAAATATACGGCGCTTTAATCTCTCCGTTTCGGGGGATATGCTGCAGTTTTTTGACGACCTGGGGGCGAAGCTGCTCCCGGCTCGGCCGGCGGAAGGCTATATCACGTTCGGTCTGCCCGCCGGATACGACGGCGAGGAGGAGGTGCCGGCCGGCACCGGCCTTTTGGCTGAAACGCCGGACGGACCGCTTGTGTTTGAGACAGAGGAAGAGGTTCTGGTGCGCCGGATGGATATACAGAAGATTTATTTTGCGCAGCCCGGGGAAGACGGGATCTATGAGATCTTTGATCCGGACAGGGACGGCACCCCCGTTTTTTCCCTTTTTCAGAAAAAGGGAGAGAACCTTCAGGCGCATGCCCTGTACTGCTGTTTTGAACAGGGGCTGCTGACGGGATCTGCGGCGAAGGCAAAGCTCTCCTGGAAGTCTGCCGGCGGGGCGGCGCGGGATAAAAAGCTCTGTGAGGCTCTGGCAGATGCCTCGCGGATCCGCTTTTCCTACGGGACGGCCGACGGATATCGGGAGATCCGGGATTTTACGCCGGAACAGGACGGGATCTGTTTTACCCTTGAGGGCGGTGAAAACGGATTTGCGCCCAGGGAAGAATTCGGGTTCCTGTATGTGATTCGGATCGATATCACGGACGCGGCATATTTCTCCGGCGTTCCTATCACGAACCTGAGTCTGTCGCTCAGCGCTGAGAATCTGCCGCCGGATCTGGTCAATGTCAACGGGATGGATCAGGAACGGGACGGCGTCCCTGTATTCGGAGAGACGCCGGCGGTCTATAATGAGTTTTATCTGGCCAGCACGGAGGCTCTCGGAAAAGCGGGGGCGGAGATCCGTCTGGAGTTTGACCTTGATTTTGTAAAAATACCTCTGGAGGATATTCTTAAGACATCGCCCATTCAATGGAAGCCGATTATGCGGAAACAGGATTTTACGCCCGATGAGGAATTTGATATCACCGTCCGCGAGGTGATCTGGGAGTATTATAACGGTTTCGGATGGTCCCGTCTTACGGTGCCCGGGTCGTACCGGGAAATTTTCACGCCGGATGCGGATGCCGGACGCAGGCGCATACAGATGGAGTTCAGATGTCCCGGCGACATTCGTCCGGTTCTGGTCAACTCCCTGGAATCTTTCTGTATCCGCGCCAGAATTATTAAGATGAACAATGCTTTTAAGACAAAAGGCGCCTATATTGTGCCGGTGGCGGGACAGTTTTTCTTTTCCTATGATTATGCGGCCTCGCCGCTGGCTCCGGCAGAGATTTACAGGCAGAATAATCTGGAGACGGAGAAGATCGGGCGCGAATCCCTGCGGGGCACAGGCGAGGCCTTTTCGCTCTGTGACGCGCATCCGGACAGAAAACCGGCATGCTATCTGGGCTTTCGGGAACCCTTAAGCGGCGGACCGCTGCGGATGCTGTTTGTCCTGCGGGATGCCGTGCGGGATGCCATGCCGGCTTTGTCCTGGGAATATTCGGGAGAAAGCGGTTTTCAGAAAATGCATTTGACGGACGGCACCCGTGATTTCCACCACACCGGCCTGATTTCCTGGTTCGGAAGCAGCGGCAGCCGCCGCGCATCTCTCTTCGGACAGAATCTATTCTGGATCCGCATCGTGGATGAGAGCGGCGCATACCAAAGCCGTGAGTGGGAAGGGCTGCGCCCCTCGATCAGGGGTATTTATCCGAATTCCACGGTGATCCGCGGAACCGAGACCAGGGAGGAGATCTGCCGCGTGGATGCCCGTGCCCAGGAGAAAAAGATTCAGCTTCCCTATACTGATCTGTCGGATATCCGGGTGGAGGTGCTGGAACGGATGGATTATCAGAACGGCGCTCTCACACCGGTCTGGGAGACCTGGACGGAAACGGAGGAGCTGGCTGCTGACAGTGAAACGCGGCGGGAGTTCGCGGCGGACCGTCTGAACAGAACGCTGACCTTCTCCAAATATATGAAACCTGCCCGGATGTCTGATCCGGAGGAGATTCAGATCCGTGTCCGTTATACGTTCTGCCGCGGGGCTGCGGGAAATTTAAAGGCAGGCGGGGTGAACCGCCTGAACCGGACGGCAGGATTTATCAACAGCAGCTATAATCCGACGGCCACTGCGGGAGGCGCGGACCGGGAGAAAGTGCTGCAGGCGGTGAATCGAAACGCGCAGACACTGCGGCACCGGTATCGGTGCGTATCCGTCAGGGATTTTGAGGATATGGCCCGGGAGGCTTCCGGCAATATCAGCCGGATCCGCTGTTTCTCCGGTTACGACCAGAACCGGCAGCGGCAGCCGGGGGCGGTGACGCTGGTTGTGCTGCCGAAGGATTATGAGGAGGATACGGTGAGTTTCGAGGATACGAAGGAGCGAATCTGGTCGTATCTCGCGAAGCACATGGATGAAAATATCATACGGGCGGGAAAGTTTCACATTGTAAAACCCCGGATGGTAAAAATAGACGTCCGGGTCTGTGTATCCCCGGTGAATGAGAAGGAAATCTTCGCTGTCCGACGGAAAATCTCAGACAGGCTGGATCAGTTTCTGAATCCGACGGACGGTAACTTTTACGGGGAGGGCTGGGAAATCGGCGCACTTCCCGACAAAAACCAGATTATGTATGCCATTAAAGGCGTGAAGGGAGTCCGGGACATCCGGCGGCTGACCCTTCGGAAATATCAGAAGGATCAGCCCGGCGAACCGGAGTTCAGAGATGACGAGGCTTTCTCGTCCTATCTGCTCCCCGAGAGCGGCAGCCATGAGATAATCATAGACTTATAGCAGAGACGGGGGAATCACCTGTGTTTTATGAACTGGATCTGGATGACAGGACATATCATGAAATTGAATCAGACGCGGTATTTCAGATACCCCGGGAATATCCGGAATGGACGAATTACAATCCCGCGGATCCGGGACTCACGCTGGTACAGCTGCTGTCCTGGCTGACGGAGGTGCAGCAGTACCACCTGAACCAGGTCGGCAATCGGAAGCGGATGAAGTTTCTGAAGCTGCTGGGAGCCGAAATCCGCCATATCCGTCCCACAGAAGGCGCGGTCAGCGTGCGGCCGGTACCGGACATCGCCGGGCAGGAGATTACGCTTCTCGCCGGAAGCCGGTTTTACGCGGAGGATATGCCTTTCGAGTCCGTGGAAACGGTGCGGATCCATCCTGTGAAGCTGATCGGCGCCTATATCTGCCGGAGGGAGCAGCTGAGCCTCTACTATAATATTGATAATGAGATGGAAAAACTGATTTGTCTCTATCCGTTCGGCGAAAATCCCGAGACGGGAGATCAGTGTTATTTTCTGTTGGATCGTCCCCTGAGCTGCAGGTATCCGACGGATCTTTATTTCGAGATCAGTACCGGCTGCGATCTGGAGCGGAATCCCGCTGACGTGGATTTTATCTCGCTGGCCTCGCTGGAGTGGGAATATCAGACCGCGGACGGCTGGGAACCTGCGGAGGTGATTTTTGATGACACCCGCGAGCTGCTGTTCAGCGGCCGGATCCGCTTCCTGATCCGCAGGGAGATGGCGGTTGACAGCGAACTGGGCGTTTACCGGATCCGGGTGACGCTGCGCTGCAATGATTATGATGTCGCGCCTCTGATCCGGAGTATCCGGGTCAATGAGATCGCGGTCCGACAGCAGTATACCTGCTGCGATTACGAAGATCATAAGGCCTCGTTTTCGCCTGACGGAGAGACCTGTTATATCGACAGCGGCCTTTGCCTGGCAGGTACGGGCAAAGCGGAGCTGTATCTGAAGACGGAGGAAGGATGGCTGCCATGGGAGACAGACACCGTCACTCCGATGCCGGGCGGCATGGTGAGGATTCTGTTCCGGAAGCCGGACTGGGAATGGAAGGACACGGCCTGCCGGCTGACGGTCTGCGAAGAGGCGTGGACGGACCGGCGGATTGTCGGCAGCGGCGACGCTTTTGCGAGTCAGGAGCACCGCCTTTACTTTTCCGATATCGTATATGATGATTTTGAAATCATGGTGCGCGACCAGGAGACAGGAATGTTTCAGACCTGGCGGAAGACGGAGGATTTTGACACCTGTATGCCGGAGAGCCGCGTTTATGTTCTGGATCCGGCGGAGCCGGTCATTCGCTTCGGGGATTGTGAGCGGGGCCAGGCACCGGACGGCGAGATCCGCGTGATCCGCCTCAGATCCAGCCTTGGCATCCTGGGCAATATCAAGTCCGGCAAGATCCGTACCTGCGAAACAGAGCCGCGGCTGGCGGTAAAGCAGTACCGGGCGACGGCGGGCGGGAGAGACAACGAGGAGCTTTCCCGGTGCTTTGAGCGTGTCCGCGGAGAGCTGAAGGCGGTTTGCCGGGGCGTGACCTATGCCGATTACGAGACGCTGGCAAGAGAGGCGCCCGGCCTGCTGGTTGTCGACAGCCGCGTGATTGCCCCGGATGAGTGGGACGACGGAGGTGAAAACCGGGTTACCATTGTGGTGCAGCCCCTGAGCACGAAAAAGCGGGAGGCATCTTTAAGTGAGGGATACAGGAAAAATCTGATGCGCGTTCTGAACCGGCGGAAAATGCTCGGGTGTTCGATCCGGCTGCTGGCGCCGGTGTATATCGGGATCAGCGTCTATGCCGAGATTGTGATCCGACCGCAGTTCGCGGACGCGGAGAAACAGATCGAGCAGGCGGTGAGAACGTTTCTGGATGAGAGAACATGGAAAATCGGCAGCCCTGTTTTAAGCAGTGTTATATATGGGATTATTGATACGCTGCCCTGTGTGCGGCAGGTGCGGGCGCTGACTCTGGACGGTCGCGGAAAAGGATGCAGGCGGCTGCCGGGAGGCGATGTAAGTATCCCGCCCAACGGCCTGGCCTGGCTGGAAAACCTGGATTACAGTATCCGGACCGCGGATGTGAGGTGAGAGTGTGGAGCCGTTAAAATATTTTGTCTTTAACAAAGAGAAAGATTACCGGCACGGGTATTCGGAAAACATTCTCCGGACAGAGCGCGGCATTACCCTGGAGGAGGGGAACACACCGGAGCGGGGCGTATTCTTCAGCCGTATTCTGGATGCCGGGGAGGAGGGAAATGACTGGCACCGGGCAGTCATTGAGAGTGAGGATCACGGGGATGATTCCATCCGCTTTTACTTTTACTGTTCCGATTCCGACCGGATCGCGGCTGAAGGACGCACATGGACGTGGGCGGAGCTGATCCGCAGCGATTCCATCGGCGCGGACAGAAAACACGAGCTGATGCAGCCTTATATGGCGCAGCGGCTGCTGAATCCGAAGGATGTCCTTCTTACCGGTGCGAAAGGGCGCTATCTGTGGATGGAGATACAGCTGTTTCGGCAGACAGGTCTGGCACCGCAGATACAGCATATGAAAATCTACGCCGGGAACAAAAGCTTTCTTGACTACCTCCCGGAAATTTACCGCCGGGAAAACGGAAGTGATTTTTTGCGAAGGTACTTAAGTATTTTCGAGGCGGTATACCGGGACATGGATGCGCAGATCCGGGATGCTTCCCGGCAGCTGGATCCTGAGGCGGCTCAGCCGGAATTCCTGAACTGGATGGCGTCGTGGATGGGAATTACCGCGGTTCATCTCTGGTCCGGGGAGAAGCTCCGGAAGCTTCTGGGCGGGTTTGCGAAAAGAAGCCTGACACGGGGAACCAGGGAATATATGGAGTTTATGATTGAGGCATTTACCGGGGAAAAACCGTTTCTTGTGGAATATCCGCAGATTGAGGAATACCGGGGCAGAGAAAAGGAATATCGAAAGCTCCTTCGCTGCTATGCCCACGGTCCGTACGAGGTCAACATTCTCATCCGCGAGGAGGCGGTTCCGACCCTGCGGGAGCAGCAGGCGCTGATGCAGGTGATCGAAGATGCGAAGCCTGCGCAGGTCGATGTCCGCCTCATTGTCCTGCGGCCTTATATTTACCTGGATCAGAATGTATATATAGGGATAAACAGTTCCCTCGGAACCTGGCAGAAAGCATCTTTAAACGGCGTGACCGCTATTCCGTCCGTCGTAGCTGCAAATACAGAAGGCAAAGGAGATCAAAAATGAAGAACCTGAAATGTTTTCCTTTTGAGAGAAACCGCTATTTTTACGGAAAGCTGTTGTCTGTGGACGACTTTGAGACGGAACAAAAGTATTTTAATGACAAACGCAGAACCGTAAACCGGTATCTGCTGGGAACCGGCGTGGTCTGCGGTCTTCATGTAGTGGAGGTGGACGACGAAACCGTATCTGTGGAACGCGGTCTGGCTCTGGATTTCGCGGGGCGGGAGATTATGGTGGACGAACCGGTCATACGCAGGATTTCCCAGTTCGAGGGATATGACGACGGACCGGAGGCGGGAGAAGCGGGCGCATACTACTATCTCTGCCTGGAGTACCGTGAGGAGGCGGCGGAGCTGATGCACAATGTTGCCGGTCCGCAGGAACAGAATATCGGTGAGTACAATAAATACCGGGAGAGTTATCGTCTCTTTGTCACACAGCAGGAGCCGGAGCAGGAGATTTTTGCACCGGACCAGCTCTATCGGGAACGGCGTGTCGTCTACAGCGGAGAGGGCGTTTGTATTTCCCAGGTCTTACTGCGGTACCTTGAGTCCGGGGCAGAAACGGCTCTGCAGATCGAGGTGGAAAAGACAGGCCGGCAGCAGACGATCTCTTTTGAGTATGAACTCGTACTCTCATCCATGACCTGCATGGATGAGACAACGGTAAAGGTTCATTTTGATGAGAAGGATTATCCGGCGAACCGGATTTATCATATGGAGATTCCGCTGAAAGCGGCTTATGTCAACGGGGCGGAGGCGCAGGCAGCCGTGCTGCCGGATAGTTTCTGCCTCAGGGCGGGCGACAGGGAATACAGACCGAAGATCAGCGCGGCCAGCCGCACGTCCGTCAGCAGCCGGGACAGCTTTGAGGCCATGCAGGAGGAATATTACAAAGGGGCGATGGATCACATCATAAATCATACCTTCCAGCAGAGTATTTACCTTGCAAGGATTTACGTGGTAAAAGCGGGCACGGCCTGCATGATTGAGCGTGTGGAGACGCTGCCTTTTCAGCAGAAGATATTACACTCGGATATCTCCGCCGCCATGATCGGAAAGCTGACGGATGACGTACAGAAACTAAGGGAGAAGGGGACTTCCGGGGCGGAGGCTGACAGAAAGGCCGCGCCGCATGAGCAGGCGCCCAGGATCGCGAGCGGGGAGGTTGTCTTTGACCTGGCGGATGTTAAAGCCGGACAGACGCTGCTCTCGGAGGAAATCACGCACGGACTCGGATTTGCACGGGTCGCGGTCATCCTCGGATATGAGGCGGAAAATACGGACGCAGAAGGAAGTGAGACTGTGTTCGGGGATCCGGGGGTCTTTTCGGAGGATCCCGATATCTCTCTCGGGGCGCGGGTGAATGCCGAAGAGGGTTCCTTTGTCATCGGCGTGAAGACACGGAAAGAGACAGGCAAAGGGAGGCTTAAGGTTTTCTGGACAGCGCTGCGGGATGAGGCATCCAAAACGCTTGCCCGGCGGAAGCGCATTTTTATCCGGCCGGATATCCCGAGCCTTTTTGCGGGACAGAGTATTGTCTTTACAGCTGTCCTGGAGGGATTTGAGGACGACCGTTTTACCTGGCAGGTGAAAGACAGCGCGGGCGGAACCATAGACAGAAACGGGAAGTATACCGCGCCGGAGTCGGCGGGTGTCTATCAGGTTGCGGTTGAGAGCGCCGCATATCCCGAAGTGAAAGCAACCACATTCGTTGTGGTTCAGGAGAGGAATAACGACTGACAGGAGTGACGCCATGGAGATCAGAGTACTGGATAAACATTATGAGGTGATACATAGAATCCGATCCGCCGGATCCCTGAATGTCTATACGGCGCGGGATCTGAACCGGACGGAGGACAACCTGTGCACGGTGGTCTGCGTCCGGGACGAGGCTCTGATCCGGGAACTGATACCGGTTACCACTGTGAGCGGAACAAGCCGGTCCTTTAAGGATTTGCGGGACAGCTTTATCGCGGACGGAAAGTATTATATTGTTTTTCGCCATGTGGAGGGGGAGAGCTATGCGGAGGCGGTAAAACGGCATACCTGGAATCTGGAGGAGCGTCTCCTGCTGGTGAAAAATCTGTTCTTCCGGATTCTGACACTGAATATGCCGACCTGTTTTATCTATGAGGCGCTGCGGCGCGACAGCATTGCAGTGGATGAGGCGATGGGCGTTTCGTTCCGCTACCGGTTCGCAGAGGCGGAATCCTACGGGAGTGTGACGGAAGAGGACTGTATGAAGCGCATTGACAGCCTGCTCCGGGAACTGTTTGAAAAGGAGCGGGCAGAGAAAAGCTCACCGGAGCTGACCCGGTTTTTTCGGGATATGGAGAAGGGAAAGTTTGAGGCTCTCTGGGATTATTACGTGGCGTTCGATGAGATTTACGACCAGCTCCGTTTAAAGAGCGCGAACCATGAGCTTCGGCCGGGACGGTTCCGGCGGATGGGGGAGTGGTTTAAGAAAAAGATTCCGGTTGTAAAAACCGCTCTGATCGTGGCACTGATCGCCGCGGCGGGCATCTATCTTCTGCGGACCCTGCCCAATCCGGTACTGTCGGATAACGGAATCAGCTTTTCACAGATCGGAACGCTGGAAATTGAGGAACAGCAGTAACAGTTCACCGCGGGACTATGCGGTTACAGACAGTGAAAGGAAGTGGCACCGTGGGTTTGATAGCGAAGACAGCCGGCAAGCTGGGGCGCGTGATAACCACACCGTTTAAGGCTGCAGCGCGCAATATAAAAAAAGCCGTAAATCCGGATTCCCTCGCAAATGAGGCGCTGGCGGATGTCCGCAAGGGCATGAAGCCGGATAAGAAAAAAGAGCGGTCTCTGAAGGACTATTTTTCCATCGGCCATCACTATGTGTCCAAACGGCTGGTTTATCTGGTTCTGCTGGCGGCGGTGATCCTTCCGGTCCTGGGTGTAAAGATGGGATATCCGTTCGTGGTATCCAAACTGTTTACGAAGACGATGGTGATAAATTCGGAGGAGATGATCGGCTATTCCGGAAAGGTGAAGCTGGTCTCGGAAAAGGACGGAACGCTCCTGTTTCAGGGGAGGCTGGAAGACGGAAGGATCAACGGCAATGGCAGACTGTACACCTATGAGGGGAATCTGCTCTACGAGGGCAATTTTGAGATGGAGGCCTATTCCGGCGAGGGGGAATTGTACTACGCGGATACCGGAATCCTGTGTTATAAGGGAAGCTTTGAACTGAATCTGTATCAGGGACAGGGTGTGCTTTATGATGAATCCGGCTGTCTGCTCTATGAGGGAGCCTTTGTCAACGGCCTCTATGACGGGGACGGGACTTTGTATTATGATAACGGGCAGCCGCAGTACGTGGGTGAGTTCGAAAAGGGAATGATGCAGGGAACCGGCACGCTGTATGACGAGGACGGAAATGTCCTGGCGGAGGGGAGTTTCGAGAACGATGCGCCCACCCTGCAGAATGTGGTTCTCTATGACGACGACGGCAGCCTCCTCTATGAGGGGACGGTGAATGCCGACGGCGAATATGAGGGCGAGGGGAAACTGTATGAGGGAGGCAGCCTGGTCTACGAGGGCGGTTTTTCCGACGGCGAATATGAGGGCGAGGGAAAGCTGTATGAGGACGGCACGCTGCTTTATGCGGGCGCGTTCTCGGACGGCGAATATGAGGGCGAGGGTAAGCTGACGGATACAGAGACGGGGAATCTTCTTTACAGCGGGGAGTTCTACCGGGGCGTTTATAATGGTGCGGGGAAACTCTATAACCCGGAGACACAGAACCTGCTTTATGACGGAGAGTTTTTAAACGGCGTATACAGCGGACAGGGAACGCTCTGGGATGCAGACGGCAGCCTTTTGTATATAGGAAATTTTATATCCGGCAGATATTACGGATCGGGTGTTCTCTACGATACGGCTACCGGGAAGATACTTCAGTCCGGTGAATTCAGGAACGGCGTATTGATTACAAGTTCTTCGGATCTCGAGGTGGAGTACGGCATCCTTACCTGCATCGTGACGGATGCGGACGGGTCTCCGCTCGCGGGCGTGGAAATCACGCTGAGCGACGGCCAGGGCGGTGTGACGGATTCCTCGGGTCAGGCGGTTTTTGCCAACCATGAGCTGGGAACCTTTAGGATTACGGCGGCCGTTCCGGACGGCTACAGCTGTTCTTCCCCGTCCGTCAGCGCGACACTCTCAACGGAGAACAATGTGGCGTCGGTCAGCATCGTGATGACGAAGACGGTCTCCGATTCGTCGTCGGAGACAGAGGAGTAGCGGGAGGTTACGATGGCAGATTATTCAACAATCGCGAATACGGCACAGGAGCTGCTGAGGCGTCTCACCGATGCCCTGGTTCCGGAACTGATCAGTACCCGGGATCTCATCGGGCTGTGTGCGCCGGATGACCATGGAGATTATACCGTCGGCATCTGGCTCTACGATATCAGGGAAAACAATGACATCCAGATGCATGATATGATTTCCGTGGGGCAAAATGCCCAGCGGTACCCGTCCGCATATCTGAATATGCGGTTTATGATCACGCTTTTCCTCCAGAGCGACCTGAAATACAGGGCGGAACAGGAGCAGCAGATCCTCGGGCGCATCATACAGATGCTGCGGGACCAGGCGACGATGGCGGCGGGAGAAATGCTCACCTCCGGGGAGGCATCCGGACCGGATATGCGCATTCGGATGATGAACCTCTCCATGGAGGATAAGATCCGTCTCTGGACGGTGCCGGGCACGGCTTACCGTCCGTCACTCTTCTATGAGATCGGGCCGGCGGAGATTCTTTCCGGCAGGAAGAAGGATGTGAAACGTGTGCGGGATATCAACTACCGGCTGGGTTAAGAACTGTCGCAAAATAACTTATGCATCTTGCACCGGATAATACGCAAATCGCAAATTCTAAAAGCCCCGGCGCAGCCCATACACGGGATTCGCTGACGGCTGGCAAAAAGGTCCGGCACGAGAGCGGGATCCGGTGAAAATCCGGGAGGAGGTACAGACAGAGGATGGAGCGGCAGATATTGGAACATGTCAGCCTTCGGGTTTCCGGGGCGATACGGATCAGAGATGCTTTTTCGGGGAAAGCAGTGACGAACGGGATACAGATCCGCACGGGCGGCGGCGGACGGACGGTCTTAAAGCCGGGAGGATTCTGCCTGTTTCTCAATATGGAGACAGAAACTTTTGATGCGGAGATTACCTCCGCGATTTATCAGAGCCGCAGGCTGGTACTTGAGGCAGACGGAGGCAGAACTGTGCAGGATGTTTTCCTGTATCCGTCCGCGGCTTATCCCGCGGAACGAAATACGACGGTAGTCAGCGGACATGCGCACGCGGGTGCGATGCTGTATTTTCACCTGGAGGAGGAGAGGATGGGATTTCGGCTCCTGCGGGATTGCGAAAAGGGTGCGAAAGAGATTTCCATCTTTACCGGCGGAAGGGCAGGCGCGGTGTCGGGACTCTGGTTTATCCGGGATCATCGAACGGGGAACGGCATGTATGTTCGGGCACCGGAACCGGAGAATGAGACAGCGCTGAGCATTCTGCCGGAGCCTTTGGGGTGCGCATATCGGAAGAAGGACGCGGTGCTTTATCCTGCTATCGAGTGTATGGCCGGGGAGGACGGAGAATTTTACCTGTTTTTAAACCATTTAAAAGAACAAAGCTATCAATTGTTTTACTCCTGTATGCAGGATAAAAAAGTCACGGACGGAAAAATCGAAATCCGGGGATGTTCTGACTGCCGGATTCCGGAGATCGGGAGCAGTTGAAGCGGGCGGATTCCGCATGGAATACCTGGGAGGTGTATAAATATGGGATTATGTGTAACCGGAGGGGCGATGATGACCTGTACATTCGGGATGGCTCCATCCACATTAAATGTACTGCCGACGGCGAGGGTGATGTCTGCCATGCCGCTGGCGAGTATCATGGATTACGCGCCGATGGTAAATATTATGCCGTTCGGAATGTGTACCTGTATGGGAAATCCCACCGTGGCGTCAGCGACGGCGGCAGCCCTGGGTGTGCTGACTCCCATGCCCTGCATACCGGCAACCGCCGCGCCGTGGACGCCAGGTGTGCCGCAGGTGCTTGTGGGCGGCAATCCCGTGCTGAATAACCAGTGCAGGCTGCTTTGTTCGTACGGCGGCATGATACAGTTTACAAATCCGGGATGTCAGACGATACAGTTGTAATGGATCCGGGTCGGAACCCGGATGGAGATCCGGCGAAAAGCTTTGAGGATAAGCATATGAAAAAACAAAAAAAACGGAAGGCGCTGTTTGCCGCGGCGCTGGTTGTCATCATACTGGCGGCACTGATTTGTTTTTTGTCAATGGGCATATTCAGGCAGGAGATGATGCTGCGCGAGGTGATACAGGTCAGTCTGGCGGAGGATGCCATTTACATTGTGGATCTGGATGACGGGGAGGATGAATACCGGATCATCCGCTCAGATACGGACGGCCGGGAGGGGGCTGCGATCTGCTTTGATCAGTATGACAGTGAGAGCAGCCGGCATATTCGCCAGATTTTCCGGGGCGATGACGGGGAGGCTTATGTCTATGTCGTGTCCGTGGATCTTGAGACAGCGGAGGAGAAGGCGGCCGCGATTTACCGATGTGATTTCGACGGATCCTGTCTGGAGGCGACCGATTATGATCTGTCCGCACAGACCGGGGATCGGATGCAGTTCCAGGGCATCAGGGACGGCGTTCTGTACTATTTTGATATCCCGGAAACGGATGATTCCTCTGAGGTACGGGTATGCGCACTGGATCCGGGTGGTCAGCCCCGGGTGCTGGATTCGATTACGCTTACGTATAACGGGCTGATGTCTCAGTTTTTCCTGAGTGAGAATCAGACACTTCTGTGGATGGATTACACCGGAACGGTTCATATCCGGCCTGTGGGGCAGGAAGAAGAGACTGTGCTGGAGGGGATAACCGATCGCAGCGGTTCTTTTATGAATCTCTCGGATGACGGGGGGAATCTGGCATTTGTGACAGATCATGAGGAGAATCTCATCCGCGTGATTCATCTCGATACCATGGAGACTGACGTTCTGTTTACCGACGCAGAGACTGAATTTTCGCTCGCGGATGTCAGCTGCACCGACTGTACGGCGAACGGTTTTGTGACGGTGTCGGACGAAGGCGGGCTTTATGTCCGGACGGATGATCAGGCACAGTATATTGATATAGTACATTTATCTTCTGCTG
>JAJBVI010000113.1 GCA_020859905.1 Lachnospiraceae bacterium
TCCGTTATCGAACTTATGCAGAGCTGCAATCCGTAGTATCATACCCTTTTGTCGCACGAATCATAATATACTGATTAATTCTCCCATCATCCGGATGCTCCGCAGGGCAGCACGAGACCGCTGATTGATACCGGGAGGCCGATTTCCTCCGCCCGGATTCCGCCGCCATATGCCTTCATCTCCGTGCCGAGAAGGTAGGCGAGCACGGCAGGCTGCAGTCCGGTCGTGTAAGAATTAATAAGGAAGAAAAGCGGCTGTTCCGATAAGACCTGTGTGCAAAGCTTCACCAGAGGATGGATGGCATCCTCAATCTTCCAGATCTCACCTTTGGGGCCCCGCCCATAGGAGGGCGGATCCATGAGGATGGCATCGTATGTATTTCCGCGACGGATCTCCCGCTCCACGAACTTCACGCAGTCGTCCACCAGCCAGCGGATCGGTGCGTCAGCCAGACCGGAGGACGCGGCGTTTTCTTTGGCCCACTGCACCATGCCCTTTGACGCGTCCACATGCGTGACATATGCGCCGGCAGCTGCCGCGGCGAGGGTGGCTCCGCCGGTGTAAGCGAAGAGGTTCAGAACTCTGACCGGCCGTCCGGCCTGTCTGATCTTCTCGTCGAGCCAGTCCCAGTTGACGGCCTGCTCCGGAAAGAGTCCCGTGTGTTTGAACCGGAACGGTTTCAGGCGAAAGGTAAGATCAAGCTTTTGATAACGAATGGTCCACTGTTCCGGCAGATCAAAAAATTCCCACTCACCGCCTCCTCTGCTGCTGCGGTGATAATGTGCATTTCTCTTTTTCCAACCCGTATGGGTCTTCGGAGTTTCCCAGATCACCTGCGGATCCGGGCGCACCAGCATATATGCTCCCCAGCGCTCCAGCTTTTCTCCTTTTGAACAGTCGATGACTTCATAATCTTTCCAGTTATCTGCAATCCACATGGCAGAAGAATCCTTTCTGATGTCAATAATATTATGTCCTTTTCTGTTTTTAATCGAGTATTATGATCAAATCGACATGGAATAAAACATTACTCAGGATACCGGATTCTGAAATAATCTAAATATGTTTTATATTTATCCTGTGCAGCCAGACAGGTGTCTGTAAGATAACCTTTTTCATGATCCCATTCTTTTAATCCCCGATAGTAGAAAATTTTCAGGTCGTCCTCGATTATAAACGGAACGATATTATACGCGCCGGCTACTCTTCCCTGCGCACAGTAGTTTCTCACACTGAGTTCCGACACATTCCATAGTTTCGCTGTCTCAGCAGCTGAAAGATACAGCATCTGCTCCCCTCCGTTATAAATTCAGATATTGCAGATCATGAAGTCCGCCATGCTCAGTTCGCGAGCCGTCGGCCCACAGTTCTGCACGACTCATTATAGCATGTTATCGGCAACAAATCTATCTGTCATCTGTGCAAACAGGCATCTCCGCTTCTCTCAGGACAGCGCTAATCAAACGTTCCCCAGAAGTTTTTTGTTCTAAATTAATGAGTGCCGAGTATTGAGATGTACTATCGGGAAAACAGGCACCAGTTAATTCGAAGATGCTGCACTAACCTCCCTGCACACCGGCAGGACTTCCTCTATGGCATACAGCGGCAGATTCACAAGTCCGTCCTGCCCGCGGTAATCTGTCATCGCGCAGCGGACGGATATTTGAGGACTGTACTTTTCTCTGTAGGTTTTTAAACTTTTAGCACGAAGGTTTATCTCCGCCTTTGCTTCCACTGGGATCACGGTTTCGCCGTCGTCGATCAGAAAATCAATTTCACAGGAACCTCGCTCATTGGTGTAGTAGTAAATATTGATACCCTGCACTGTGACAAGCTGCTGCATCACATATTGTTCTGTCAGCGCCCCTTTAAATTCCGTAAACAGTTCATTCCCATTCAGCAGAACAGACGCTTTCAGCCCCGTCATACAGCCAAGCAGTCCCACATCCACATGAAACAATTTGAACGCTTTCAGATCCTCATAAAATTTCAAAGGGAGCCTGGGCGTGTTCACCCGGCTGTTTTTGTGTACCAGACCACAGTCACACAGCCACATGATGGCGGTCTCAAAATCCTTTGCCCTGCCGCCCTCGCGCACCAGACCGTACAGGAATTTTTTATTCTCTTTGGCCAGCTGGGACGGAATACTGTTCCATACCATACGGATTCTGGGAACGATTTCATTCGGCGCATGTTTCGAGAAATCCTGCTCATAGGCAGCAAGAATCCGTTCCTGAATCGCGCGCACCGCGGTAAAATCCTCACTCTGCGAGAAACAGGATACCGCCTCCGGCATGCCGCCGACAAAATAATAGTATTTTAACGCGTCAATATAGGTTTGCCTGAATGTCGTAATCATGGAAAGATCATGCGTTTTTAACAGTTCAGCAAACCGCTCTTTCCCGATTGCCATCAGAAATTCCTGAAAAGAGAGCGGATAAAGCTTCAGAAAATCCACCTTGCCCACCGGAAAAGACGTCCCCTCGTGAAGTGCGATTCCCAACAGAGAACCGGCACAGACAATGTGGTATTGAGACGCATTTTCGTAAAAATATTTCAGGCTGGAGAGAGCCCTCGGAACTTCCTGCACCTCATCAAAAATCAGCAGGGTATGATCCGGGTCGATTTTCTGACCCGCATAAAGCTCCAGACCAAGCAGCAGCCGGTTCGTATCCAGATCCACGGAAAACAGCTGCTGCATCTGGCTGTTAGAATCAAAATTGATATAGACTGTATTTTTGTAACTTGTTTTACCAAATTCCTTCATCAGCCAGGTTTTCCCGACCTGCCTGGCGCCCTCAATGATCAGAGGCTTCCTCGATGCGCTTTCTTTCCAGCGAATGAGTTCTTCCATTGCACAGCGATACATATCAAAACCTTCTTTCTATTGCAATATATATTTATTATAATTTAAAGTGCAAAAAATACAAGAAAAAAACGTGTTTACAATACATTTTTTGCAGCGAAAAATATATTGCCAACACGTTTTTTGCAACGAAGTCATTTGTTTTCGTCTCGATACCATCCGTCATCTTCCGGATCGCTTTGAAATAATGCGTCCGTAATCCCATTATCCTTAGATGATGAGTAGCTCAGTATCTTTAGATGCCGGGTGATCCATGATTCTTAGATGTTGGGTAGTTCACAAACAAGACAGGCAAAGTTACAGCATCCGTTTTTTCCACAGGACAAACAAGGTCACAACACAGGCCGCGGCGATGATCAGGCAGATAATACCGAATCCGTACGGCGTGGTGGAAAGCGGCATCCAGTTCCCGTCCACATTCATCCCGTAAATTCCGGAAATAATCGTCGGGATAGCCATGACCAGCGTGATGGATGTCAGGTATTTCATGACATTGTTCAGGCGGTTGTTGATCACAGACGACATCAGCTCTCGGGTACCGTTGATGATATCACGGTAGATCGCGGTCATCTCGATTGCCTGCTTGTTCTCAATAATGACGTCGTCCAGAAGCTCCGTGTCCTCCGGATACTGCTCCAGCCGTTTGTAGCGGGTGAGGCGGTCCAGAACCACACCGTTCGCGCGCAGGGATGTAGCAAAGTATACCAGTGTAGACTCCAGATTATGAAGATCAACCAGATCTACGTTCTCCGTGTTGTCTCCCACGTTCTCCTCGATAGCCCTTCTCCTCCTGTCCACCATGCGCAGCCGGCTCTGATACGTTGTCGCCGTGTAGAACAGAATCTGATATACAAAACGCATCCTTTTTTTCGTGGAAAACTCCTTGACCCGATTCCTGATAAAATGCTGCAGGATAGGCGTTTCCTCTGTGCAGACCGTGATAATGCAGTCTTCCGTCAAAATAATACCGAGCGGAATCGTCGTGAAATTTTTCCGGGTAGAAACACTGCCTTCCTCTTCGGCAGGAATATCCACGAGAATCAGGATATAGCCATCCTCCAGTTCAATACGGGAACTCTCTTCCTCATCCAGTGCGGCCCGCACATCTGCGATATCGATTTCGTAACGTTCAGCCACATCCTGGCACTCCTCCATCGAAGGGTCGGTCAGCCGGATCCAGGAACCGGGCTGGATAAATTTCACCTCACAGATCTCTCCGTGAAATGTCCTGTATGTATTAAACATTTGAATCCCCCCTTCGTCCTGTAAGCGATCGATTGCGATGGCCGAGTAGGTTCCGTCCGTATTTTCCCGTCGGCGTACGGACTGATTTGCTCTTTTGACCGGTTTCGTCCACATGCTGATTCACACATCCGTCTTTGCACAGATATCTTCCAGGCAGCATCGCTCACAGCGGGGCTTTGTGCGTGCGGTACAGATCTCCCGGCCGTGCAGAACCAGACGGTGGCAGAAATCATTGCCCTCTTCCGGCGGCACCAGCTTCCACAGCGCCATCTCTACCTTCTTCGGATCCTTTATGTGATTCACCAGTCCCATCCGGTTCGTCAGCCGGATGCAATGGGTATCTGTGACAATCGCGGGCTTTCCGAACACATCTCCCATGATGAGGTTCGCGCTCTTTCGCCCCACGCCGGGAAGCTTTAAGAGCAGGTCAAAATCGTCCGGCACCTTCCCGCCGTACTCATCCCTGATCATCCGCATACAGGCGCTTATATCTCTCGCCTTACTTCTGCCGAGTCCGCAGGGGCGGACAATCTCCTCGATTTTCTCCGGCTCCGCTTCCGCGAGAGCCTCCGCCGTCGGATACTTTGCATAGAGATCCTGCACGACCACATTCACCCTGGCATCCGTGCACTGTGCCGCAAGGCGGACACTGACCAGCAGCTTCCACGCATCATCATAATCCAGCGTACAGCCCGCGTCCGGGTACTCTTTTTTTTAACGCGCTATGATCTCAAGAGTGAGTTCCTCTCCCGTCATATCTGTCATCCGCCCCGTACAATAAGTTTACCGTTTACAGTTGCACAGCATCTCGTGTTTTGACCAACACATTCCTTATCAGACTATGTTTACACACAAATCTGCGAAACCCTGCAATGCACTCATACTTTGTTCATAATACCACAAATCATGGCACTTCTACAACCCCGGAAATGCTTTATTTCTGCGGATCGTTCAAATTTTAAGCTCTTGTAAAACCCTGTCAGATTGTGTCAGCCGTCAGACCGCAGTTCTTTACATTTTGTATCATGTTCTCTGTCGCCTCGTTTTGTCATAATTCGTTTTCGTCCATGCAAAAAGCACCTGACAATTGCCAGATGCCTGTAAATTATTATCTACTGCTTTTATGCGACCTTATTTACGTCAAATTCCAATCCAAAACTCTTTAAATCTACATCTCTTGCGTCAAGTTCACTTTTTAAAATATCTAACATCTCGTAATATGCAAGCCTGCGCCCCTGATTGAAAGCATCTTTTTTGTCTTTTTCGCTTTCCTCAACCGCGTCATTAGCATTTTCAACTAATCTTGCAATGATATATTTTAATGATTCTTCGCTAAGTCTGCTCATCGTAATCACCTCTTTCAACTCATCTATTCTAATTTGCCGGGATTTGCCGGGAAAATATGATACAATCACATGCACCGGCGGCGACATATACTCAGATTCTGTTTATGAGTTTTTTCGCCGTCGGTATGATTTTTAGCAGCCGCCGCGCATTCATTCTCACGACTGTACCCGCCGCGAATAACGCAGATAAGCAACATTCTTTTTACCTGCCGCCGCGCGTTTGTCCTCCGCCGCCGAGCAGGGAGTCGAATATACTGCCGCCGGTTCCGCCGCTGCTTCCGGATGATGCTGAGGCGGAGCTGTAATTCACTACATCGAGATAGCTGTAACAGTATTCACCGCCCTCTTCCAGCCCGGAAAGGATTTCGACATTTTCACCGTCTGAGATACCGGTCATCACCTCCGTCAGTCCGCCGAGTGTATCCGTCTTCTCGTCGTACGTGGTATACACGTACACGGCATTGTCCTGTTCCACAAGTGCCGCCTCCGGAATGGAAAGCACATCCTCCGCCGTGTCGAGTGTGATCACTGCCGACGCGTTCATGCCGGCCAGCATGCCCTCTTCACGGCTGATCGTCACTTCTGCCGTGTACTTGCTGCTGCCGCCGGAATTGGTGCCGCTTTCATCGATGGATGTCACCTCTCCCGTGAAAGACTGACCGGGGAAGGCATCCAGTGTAACGGTCGCCTCCTGCCCCGCTTCGACAGAGAGAATATCCATCTCATCTACAGTGATCGTCAGTGTCATCTCATCCTGAGGCGTAATGGACAGCCAGGTGGTCTCGCTCACACCGTAAGTGCTTGAGATTTCCTCCTCCAAAGCGTCTGTCGCAGCTTCTTCCGCAGAGCTTGTATCTGATGATTCATCGGATTCATTCAGGCTCGAAGAGAAATCACTCGACGATGAGTTATCGGACGCATTCTGCGTATCAGACCCGCTCATATCTGAGACAGAGCCGGACACACCCGTCAGGCTGTCCTGGCTGCCGGAATTATTCCCATTCCCGGTCTGATCCTGGCTGCCGGAAGATGAGCCGCTCCCGGTCTGGCTGCCGGAGGAGATGTCTGAACTGCTGCCGGCGCTGTCGCCCGAGCTGTTATCTGAACTGCTGCCGGAGCTGCTGCCCGAGCTGCTGTCCGAGATACTCCCCGAGCTGCTGTCCGTACTGCTGCCCGTACTGCTGCTCATTGAAATGCACACAATCGCGGCTAACGTACCGTCCGAACCGTAAGACAGGATCAGAATATCCCCCGTCTCCACATCGCTCACGGATCCGGTCTCCAGACTGCCGTCGATGTAGAAGGTTACCTCTGTCTCCGTATCCGGTGACAGCGTCTGGCTGTCGGAACCCGTCAGAGAAGTCAGGCTTATCTCTTCCGAACTGATCCCGCTCACCACGCCGATCCAGACGGTATCCGCATCTTCATCCTCACTGCTGCCTGAGGCCGAGGATACAGAGGATACTGTCATCGCCTGTTCATTCTGCGCAGAAGCTGCAGTCAGAAGAATTGCCGAATCCGAACTTGCACTGACACAGGTCAGACTCTGAATCCCGCTGCCTGTCAAAACAGATAACCGGGACGATGTATTCCCCGTGCTTCCCGTCAAAGCAGACGACCGAGATGCCATATCCCCTGCACTGCTGCCGGACAGAGCAGATGTCTGAGATGCCATACTCCCTGTGCTGTTGCCGGACAGAGACTGTATATAGTAACCGGAAGCACTTGTCTGAGATGTCGTATCCGCTGAGCTGTCCGTCGTATCAGACGAACTGTCATCTGTCGTCTCATCCGAGCTGTCCGTTGTATCAGATGAACTGCCATCTGTCGTCTCATCCGAACTGTCCGCCGTATCCGACGAGTCGGAATCTGAGCTGCCGAGTCCGGAGATCACACCGGATTCCGAAGCATAGATATACCCGTCCTCGTACAGCTGAAACAGTGTTGCCATCTGATCTTCCAGTGTGCTGCGCTGTTCCAGCAGCAGTTCATACTGTCCGGTATAATCTGTATCTGTCAGAGTCAGAAGCGTTGCGCCGCTGCTGACTTCACTTCCCTCGGAAACGGAAATGGATGAAACTGTACCGGTAAATCCGGTTACCTTCAATTCACTGTGAATGTAAAGTGTTCCCTCACCCACATAGGTGCCGTCCTCCGTATCAACCGTAACCAGGTCGCCGAGTTCGGGACCATTATCCGATATGGTGATAACCGCGCTCGTATTTGCCATGCTCTCTACCTTGCCGCTGACTACCGTGCCGTCGGACAGAGTCACATCCACTGAATCGCCGGCGGAAATATCCGCGCTTGTATCAATCGACACAGCCATATAGCCGTCCAGGGACAGCAGCATGAGTGCTTCGTTTTCATACATGGTATCCACGACACTGGTGCCGGATTCCGCATAGATCGCAATGACCCTCGCATCCACGGACGCCGTGATCGTGTCGGAAACCGCGTCATCCTCGCAATCCTCCAGCGCCTCGTCCAGAGATGTCATGGCAGACTGCACCGTGGCAATGGATGTCATGACAGACACCTGATCCACTGCTGCCAGCACGTCGCCCTCCTCCACGGTATCCCCGTCGGAAACGTACCACTTCGTGATCTCCACCTCATCCGGCAGAGACAGGTCGACCGCGTCCTCTTCCTCCAGCGTGCCTGTTCCGGGAAGAACGGTGCTGATGTCACTGAGTTCGGCCGCTCCGGAGTAAACCGTAGCCTCGGTCTCAGCCGCGCTCGATGAAGTCTGACCGGTCAGTATCCTGACCACAATCACCAGCAGGACTATCACGACTACCGCAATGATCCACAGGTAATGAGAATGTTTACTCTCCTTTTTCACTGGCCGGGCAATGTGGATATCACCGGTTTTCGCCGCCTCCTCCCTCAGAGCTTTTTCTTCCGCTTCCCTGCGCTTTTTTTCCTGCCGGGTCAGGCGGGTCAGCATGAAAATGCTTCCGGCATCCAGAATCGCCAGAATGATCAGGATCAGCAGCCAGTGGGATCGCAGCGTCTGCAGGATGCGCAGCACGCCCGACGTATTCCCCGACTGTGCGTCTGAGAAATCACCTCTGTCCGGAAAACCGCCTGTTTCCTCATCGGAGTCACCGGATCCGTCGATGTCGCTGTCAGAATCGCTGCCGTCATCTGCGTCGCTGTCAGAATCACTGCCATCGCCCGCATCCATGCTGCCGCCGCGGTCTCCGAAATCAAAATCTCCGCCATCGAAATCTTCGCTGTCAAAATCAGGCATTTCGCCTTCTTCCATATCTCCGAAATCCATGTCCGAAGGGGCATTTCCGTCCGCACCGCCCGGCATGCCCTGCATATCAGAATCGGAACTCCCGGAAGAATCACTGTCCGCTGACGCGATATCGGTACTGTCGGTATCACTGTCAGTCGCCGAACTGTCGCTGCCGTCGGAGGCGCCGCGCCTGCCCGTTCGTTCTGACTCGCTGTCGCTGTCACTGTTATCCGCTTCCCCGGCATCGCCGCTTCCGTCTTCGTCATCCGTACCGCTGCCGTCCGTATCCCAGGACGCTCCCGGCATCTGTGCGCCGTCCATCGATTGGAAATTTCCCATGCTGCCGGTATCCGGGATCAGCCTTGCCATCCCGATATCCGCCAGCAAAAGCAGGAAAAACACGATCACCAGCACAGCATACAGCGTTTTCTTATGCAGAAAGGATACCTTATGTAATTTCATATGAATATTCTGTAATCTTTGTTTCATCGCATCCTCCTTATCCGTCAGCCGCCGTAGTGGAGCGCGTCGATCGGTTTCATTTTCGCTGCTTTATTGGCTGGGTATAATCCGAACACGATGCCGATGATAAAGCAGAACACGATGGAAACCAGCACGACTCTCCCGTTCATGGCAAAACTCATGCTCAGGCTGGATGCCACGACGGAAGCCAGCTGCAGCACGATCCACGACAGGAAAATCCCGATGGCGCAGCCGATCATACACAGGACCACGGCCTCCATCAGGAACTGGCGCAGGATCACGCCCCGCGTGGCGCCGATCGCTTTCCGGATACCGATCTCGCGGGTTCGCTCCGTCACCGTCACCATCATGATGTTCATGATACCGATGCCGCCGACGATCAGCGAGATGGCCGCGATACCGCCGAGCAGTGCGGTCAGGATAGATGTGATACTGCTCACGGTATCCTCAAGCACGTTCTGGCTGGAAACGGTAAATGCATCGTCGTCCTCCTCAAAACGTTCTATCAAAAGAGCCGTGATGACGGTTTCCGCCGTATCCGTATCGCTGTCCTCCGCCGCACTGACATAGAATTCCGTGATATCCGTACTCACGGAGGAGGAAAGCCTCAGAAGCGTCGTATAGGGAACATAGGCGACCATGGAACCGGAGCTGAATACGGAGGTCAGGGAGCTGTCGTCATCCTCCAGGACACCCGCGACGGTAAATTTCATGCCGTCCAGGGATATTTCTTCCCCCACACAGTCCAGATATCCGATCAGGTCTGTCACCGTCGTCTCATTTATGATACAAATGTAATTATTGTTATCTACATCCGTCGTCTTTAAGAAACGTCCCAGCACCAGATTCAGCCCCTCTACATCATAGTAGGAGGGTGTGGTGCCGTATACGGTAATGCTGTCGCTGTCGGATCCGTACTTGACCGTCGCCGTGGCGGAAGCGTTCGGAGCGATCTGCCCGATTCCCTCCTCCTCAGACCATTCGGTCAGCGTATCCAGCTTGATCGGGTCGCCTTTATCATCTGAGATCGTAACCGTCAGAAGGTTGCTTCCCAGATTGGACACTGAGTCGGTAACGGTGGATGTCGCACCGTTGACCAGGCTGACCAGGACGACAAGCGCCAGCACGCCGATGATGATGCCCAGCATGGTCAGCAGCGCACGAAGCTTATTTCCAGCGAGGGATTTCAAGGCCATTTTCAGGGATTGTGTCATAACGTCACCTCCGATACTCTTCCGTCAAGAATGTGTATGCTGCGTGATGCCTGCCGCGCTACCTCGTCATCGTGAGTGATCAGCACGATCGTATTGCCCTGTTCATGCAGCTCATGGATAATGTCCATGATCTCCTCACTGGTTTTGGAGTCCAGGTTTCCGGTCGGCTCATCCGCCAGGATCAGCGACGGACGCATCACGATCGCCCTGGCAATGGCCACACGCTGCTGCTGCCCGCCGGAAAGCTCTGTCGGCAGATGCTTTGCCCGTTTTTCCAGACCGACGCGTGCGATGGCCTCCTGCACCCGGCGGACGCGCTCCGCCTTTTTTACACCCTGGTAAATCAGCGGGAGCTCCACATTTTCCTCCGCCGTCAGCTTCGGGATCAGATTGAAGCTCTGGAACACGAAACCGATTTTCTGGTTCCGGATATGCGCCAGCTCGTTTTCCGTATAATCCTCAATGGGGATTTTATCCAGCAGATAAGTGCCCGCATCCGCCGTGTCCAGACAGCCGATGATATTCATCAACGTGGATTTACCACTGCCGGACGGGCCGATGATGGAAACAAACTCGCCCTGATCAATATGCATAGTGGCGTGATCCAGAGCGCGGACCTCCTCATCTCCGACCAGATATACTTTTGATATATTATTAAGATCTATCATTTATCATGCCTCCTGACCCGGATAAACCGGATTAGAAATTCTGCCATTTTGCGCAATAAATCATTTATAAGCGTCCAAGTCAGTTCCCGCCGGGCATACTGCCTCCGCCGCCGGGCATGCTGCCGGAATCCGAACCGCCGGAATTACCCGAATTGCCCATGTCACTGAAATCCATGTCGCCCATGTTTCCGAAATCCATGTTATACCCCGAGCTGTCGTCCTCCGAAGATTCTGTATAATATACGACATCGCCTTCACTGAGACCGTCCGTAATTTCCACATAAGAACTGTTGGAGAGACCTGTAGTCACCTCCACCATGCCGCTGTACTCGCCGCTGCTCTCGTCGTACTCCGTGTATACATATGCCGTAGCGCTGGTCTGATGCAGTGCATCTACCGGAATCAGCAGCGCGTCGTCCACGCCCTCAATCGTAATCACGACCGACGCGGACATACCGGCCAGCATGTCATCCATTTTCGGAATGGTAACCTCCGCCCCGTAGGACGTCACACCGGAGTCGCTCGACGCGGAAGTGCTGATGCTCGTCACGGTTCCCGTGTAGCTGTCCTCGCCGATGGAGTCGATCGTGACCGCCGCCTCCTGTCCCTCCGAAAGGGAGAGGATATCCGACTCATCCACACTGATCGAGATGATCATGTTTTCATCCAGAGAGATTGTCGCCACCGTCGTCGTCCCGGAGGAAGAGGAACTGCTGTCCGTCGAGGAGCTGCTGCCCGCTGAAGAGCTGCTCGTCAATGTGCTGACTGTATATGTGCTGTCTGTCGCTGCGCCCGCAAGCGTGCCGGCTGTATACGTGCTGTCCGTCGCTGACGTACTGCTCGCCTGCACATCAGAACCAGAGGAACCGGATGACGAACTCGAATTCAGCGAGGAAATCGTACCGGAGGCAGTGGCGCAGATTCCGCCCTCCTTATAAATCCGGATCAGAGTCTCAAGCTGTTCTTCCGTTTCTTCGCGTTCCTTTAAGATCGCGTCATAGTTCGCCGATGTCTCTGTATCTGTCAGTGTCAGGAGCGTCGTGCCGGAGGATACGGATTCATTTTCCGATACGCTGACCGCGGAAACCGTGCCGGCATAACCGGTGATCGCCATCTGGCTGTGTATGTAAAGCTCTCCGCTTCCCACCTCTGTGCCGCTGTTCGTACTCACAGTGACCATATCGCCGTAGGTGGTTCCGTTGTCAGTAATCAGAACCGTCGCCGTCCCATCCGACACAGATTCCACCGTGCCGCTGTATGTCGTACCGCTGCTCACAGTGACTGTCACGGAATCATTCGCCGTCAGGCTGTCCGTGGAAATATCCACCGCCATATATCCGTCCAGAGAAAGCAGCATCAGGGAGCCGCTGTCGTACATCACTGTCGCCACATCATCTCCCGCGGACACCGCAATGTATTTCACGCGTCCGGAAACACTGGACGTGATCGTGCTGCTGACCTCGTCGCTCGCCGCGTCCTCCAGCTCCTCATCCAGCTCATCCAGAGCATCCTGCGCATCGGACAGCGCCGTGAGCAGGGACGCGTTCGTCACCGTCGCGATCAGGTCGCCCTCGCTGACCGTATCGCCCTCCTCCACATAATAATCCACGATTTCCAGCGAAGACGGGACATCGATACTCTCCTCATCCTCATTCGCCAGCGTACCGGAACCAGACACCGTCGTACTGATGCTGCCGGTCGTCACCTCCGCGGACAAAACCTCGCTGTCCGAGCCGCTCACTGACTCCGAAACCCGGTTGCGCAGAAAAATGATCGCCGCCGTCCCGGCAGCAATTACGACAACAACAACGATCACAATCGTGAGAATCAGTCTGTTTCTCTTTTTTTTCTTCGCCTGTCTGTGCATTTCCACAAGATTTTCATCCGTCGTGGGAACTTCATTTTGTTTGCTCATGGCCTGATCTCCTTGCTATGTAAACTGACATGCCTGCTTCGCAGGCACCACCATGCGGGAAAGCCGACTGCTGCTTTGCGTAAATTCGATTACGGAAATCAGAGATTTCCTATCTCACTTATATCTCACTTATCTGTGCTGATGCCGCGCATCAGCATCCTTAAAAATCAACAGCTGTTAACTTCCTGTTAATTATTTTACAGGGCTCCTATGTTTGAGATGTGTAACATTTGTGTTCTTTTTGTGTCAGACACGAAACTTTCATGCGCTGCTGTCACAGCACGCCAACACATATAAAAGTGCCTGACACATACAGGTTCGTTCAACCCCTGCAAATGTCAGGCACTTTGTACATTCATCCTGCTTTATCAAATCCGCGAATTCCGCTTCGGCCGCCCTGACCAGATCCCCGGGCGCAACCTCTATCTGAGAACCGATTTTTCCGCCGCTGACAATGATTGATGGCTGTTTTTCCGCTGCTCCTCTTACAGCCACATATATGCCCGCCAGCATTACCGGAATCGAAATTCCCAGAGGCACACCGGAAATAAAATCCATTACATTGCTTCCCTCATCCCCGCCAACACAATAATACAGGAAAAGAAGTGCAATCCCCATCACAATCAGCAGAATGCCATTCGGAATATTCTTATCCTTTTCAAGCATCTGCGTTCTCTTAATCAGATCTAAAATCTGCGCTTCATCATACGTGCGCACACTGTTATCCGCCGCGTTTTCCCCATCCATCAGTTCCGCAACCGTAATCCCCAGTTCACTGCAGAGCGGTTCAATCACGCTGTAATCAGGCATACACTTCCCCGTCTCCCATTTGGAAACCGTTTTATTCGACACACCCAGCCGCTCCGCCAGCTTCGCCTGCGTCATATTCTTCTCTTTCCTTTTCTGAGCAATATAGCTGCCAATCAGTATCTGATCCATAACAAACTCCTCTTGTTTTTTGAGGAAATCTTATCCGCTT
>JAJBVI010000175.1 GCA_020859905.1 Lachnospiraceae bacterium
CAGAAATGCGGATGCGAGCATCCGATTTCTGACCTTTTGTCCCTTGTATCATATATATGTTTGCACGGCAGAAAGCATAAGCTTAAGCGGAATATATAAATAAAACGCGAAGGAAGATTCGAAAAAGGAAAATCGGAATTGCAAAAACGAAGAGAGGAGAGGTAACATCATGTTTAAAGGAAGAAAAAGCCGGGTTCTTGCGTGGTTCCTGTCTGTGGCTGTAATTTTCAGCTTTATGGTGATGCCGGTGTATGCGGATGCCGATACTGATACCGGCGTGACGGCAGAGACGGGCGAGTCGACATCAGAGACGGATGCCGAAGATGAAACATCTTCAGCTGCTGATGTCTGGGACGGTTCGGTTGCCACCGGATTTGCCGGGGGAACAGGAACGGAAGAGGATCCATATCTGATTGCGACCGGTGCACAGCTGGCCTATCTGTCTGTTCAGGTTCGTGAAGGCACCACTTACGAGGACTGTTATTTTCAGCTTAGTGCGGATATTGATCTGAATGATACGGAGTTTATGCCGATCGGCGGGAAAAAATCAGATGACACAATAATGCCTTTTAAAGGAAATTTCGACGGGAACGGTCATACGATTTCCAATCTGAAAATAACCGTTGTTGAAGATGATGGCACATTATATTTTTCGGCGTTTAACAAACAGTATGCAACACATGGCGACATGAAACTCGGTTTATTCGGTTATACGTATGGAGATCTCGAAAATTTTACCATCAATAATGTGGATGTAGACGGCACATTGTTGAATGGCACTTTGAGTAATGGAGGAAGCGGGGGTGCGGCAGCTGCTGTCCTGGGCAATACGAAATCCAGTGCGCAGAAAATGAGTGATATCCATGTGACCGGAGATGTTTCGATTGCCGGCAATAAATTTGTCGGCGGCATTATGGGTTACAATGGGACAGGCGTCACCTATACGGACTGTTCCGTATCCGGCAATGTTACGATTACCGGCAATTGCTATGTCGGCGGTATTGTCGGCGGCGGGATCTGTAACAGTTCATATAACACAACGTTTACAAACTGCTCCGTTGGTTCCGAGACTTCCAGTGTCCAGATTTCCGGCTATTATTGTGTGGGCGGTATCAGCGGCGCGGTGGAATCATCCGGCGACAGCACTTCTTATACATATCTGACAAACTGTTCGGTCATTGGCGGCGTTTCAGGCAGCCATATTACCTGCCTGAAGCATTCTGACAGTACGGCAGACAGCACGAATACGGTATCTAACTATTTTGTCGGCGGTCTGAGCGGCAAATTTGGCTGGGGCAGCGGGAATTATGTTATTGACGGCTGTACGGTTGAAATCGATGTGAACGGTTCCGGTGCATATCACTCAGGGCATCAGGAAACATCTGTGATCAATACGGATCATCTGGATGTCGGCGCGGCATTCGTTGGATACAGTACATGTACGGGTACCATTAAAGACACAAGCTATACGGGAAATACGAGCGTTGCGTATGCATTTAAACAGTATAGCAATGATGAGATTACACAGACAAATGTGACAATTAATACCTATGTTGCTTCAATTGGCGATGAAAAATATACAAGCCTGAATGCCGCTGTCTCTGCGGTTGAGGAAGGACAGATCATCAAACTGATTGCGAGTGAAGTTGAAGTCGCTGCCGCAATCACGGTTAGCGGCAGCGTGGAAATTGATTTGAACGGAAATACGCTGACGGCCTCTGCTACACTGTTTAAGGTAGCGGACGGCGGGTCGCTCACCATCACCGACAGCAGCGAGGATGAAAGCGGCACCATCAACATTTCCACTGACTCCGCATCCACTGTCTGCTTTGCAAGCGGCGCGGGAAGCGGTTCAACGGTGGCAATCGACAGCGGTGCCATCAACGTGACCAGCACAGGCGGCAAGGCGGTGCTGATCTGGAACGCAAGTGTGGATATTTCCGGCGGCGCCTTTACGGTTTCCGGTACCGGCAGCGCCCATGGCATCTACGCAAAGGCCGGCACCATCACCGGCGGCACGTTGAAGGTGACAGCTGACGGGAATGCAGTTTCGGCAAACACGCTGGTGTCCTCGAGCGTCAGCGGAATGATGTACGGCGGCACCTACAATGTCAGCCCTGAGAGCTACCTGCTGGCGTCAGGTTACGCGGTCGAGACAAACAGCGACGGCACCTATACCGTGGTTGACAAAAACGTCGTTACTGTCACAATTGATGGGGAGACGACGTATTATACATCTATCCTCAGTGCGCTTGCCGCGGCAAATGCAGCTGCAAGCGACGCGACCATCACATTGATCGCTGATATTGACCTGGCGACCTCCCTGACGGTGAAAAACACAAGCAGCAAAACCGTCACATTGGATTTGAACGGGTATACGATTACAACTGCCACTGAGAGCTTCAACGGAAACAGCGTTTTGTTTATCAAGACCCCGTTCACCCTGACGGACACTTCTGACGAGGGTTACGGCAGTATCGTTGTGGAAAGCGCCACCCTCGTGAACGTGATTGAGAACTATACGGATGGCGGAAGCACCGTCACCCTGAGCGGCGGCGCGATTTCCTTCACATCAACCCGGGGCAATGCCGCGACCGCCGTTATCAAGAACGGGAGCAGCGGAACTGTGGTGATGGAAGACGGCGCTGCAATTACAGCAGCAAAGAGTAGTGCTGATAGCAGCTACAGCGGCACAAAGTCTATGGTCGGCATTTCCAGTGAATCCGGCACCATCACTCTGAACGGCGGCACGATTACGGTGGGCTGCGGGATCGGCGATGCCACCGGCATCAGCAGCAGCAGTAGTTATCTTGCTTCCGTTACAGTGGCGGATGGCGCGGCGATTGATGTCTCCTCTTCGGCAGGCAATGCGTCCGGCATCTTCTGCGCCTGCGTAGATATGAGCGGAGGCTCAGTCAAGGCCACAAGCACAAGTGATAGCGGCACGGCCTACGGCATTTACGGCAAGGCTGACGGTGATGGCAACTCTTCTTCTGTTTCCGACGGCACGGTAACGGTAAGCGGTTCGACTGAGTCGTGCATTTCCGGTACCATAGAACTCACCGGCGGTACATATTCGCACGCGAATGTAAGCAATTGGGCTGCTGAGGGATATGCCGTTTATTCCAATGCGGACGGAACGTATACGGTAGCTTCTGAGAATGTGGCGGCTAAAATTGAGGATTCAGAGAGTACCACGTATTATGAAATGCTTGCTGCAGCTGTAGCAGCGGCAAATGAGGGCGACACAGTAACGCTGCTGAATAATGTTGCACTGGATTCCTGCGTTACCATCAGCAATTCAGCCAATATAACGCTTGATTTAAACGGCAAGACGATAAGCCAGTCGGATGATTTCAGCGGATCTTGGATCGTCGCAGTTAATGACCAGCTGACAATCAAAGACAGCAGCGAAGAACAGAGCGGCAGCATTGTAGCTGATAACTATTATGGAATTCTGGTTAATGGTTACGGATACACCTCCGGCACGACAAAATTGACTGTTGAATCCGGAACAATTAAAAATAACTATACCAGCGTATCTTATGCGTCTGCAATCAGAACTCAGTACGGTGATGTAAGCATGGCCGGCGGCACTTTGAGCGGATTGTATGGTATATATGCAACCTATTCAAGTACAATCGAAGTTTCTTCAGGTACAGTAAGTGCAACAACCTGTGGTGTGGGAATTTATACTTCCAGCACGCTGAATATGTCTGGCGGAACGATCAATAACAGCAGTTACGGTGTTTATGTCAGCGGCTCATCAACTGCTGATATCACCGGCGGAACAATAAGCGCAGGCTCGTATGGCATTTATATTTACAACGGTTCTGTTAATGTTTCCGGCGAGTCCACTTCCATAACCGGTGACGGGACCGGTACAATCACTGCTTCCGGTTATGGATATGTTGGTTACGGCATCTATGTGGCCTCTGTTACAGCAACTACTTCCGCCGGTATCACCGTTGCGGATGCAGCAATCACGGGCAAAACATCAGGAATTGTCTTGAGTACGTCGGCCGGAACATTGACAGTCAACAGCGGCGTCATAACCGGAACTGACGAGTATGGAATCCTTGTGTACAACACCGGTGCGACGGCGACAGTAAATGGCGGGGCGATTACAGGCGGCAGAATAGGTATCTGCTCTGCCGGTACGACCACCATTACAGGCGGTATTATCACAGGACAGATAAATAGTGCCGAAGAGTATAAAGTGAACACAGCTATATATGCTTATACGTATGCTTATGACGTCAGTGGTTATACATGGGGAACATTCATCGTCTCCGGCGGTCATTTCTCGTCAGAAATTGACTCGGATTACTGCGCCGACGGTTATCTGCCGTATACCGAGACATCAGGCACATACTATGATGCCAATGTACCATACACTGTCCAGGCATTCACTCTCGGCATCAGCACCGACAGTACAACAACCGTTTCGGCAGCAATGGCGGATGGGTATGGCACGAGTACTATATATGTAAAAATCTCCGGATCATACATCGGCGAGGAGGGATACTATTCCACGTCGGCGTATCCTACCACAAGCCTGACATTTACGGAAACCACAACGAACGAAGAAGGCGGCGAGACAACAACCGCCCACAACTACATCTTCGCGGGATGGTATTCATACGATGCTGATACGGAAGCATATACTGCTATGACATCATTTCCTGAGTTAACGACTGCGTATGCGAAGTTTGTAGATGCGGATGTGCTGAAAGTACTTTGCGTATATACTCCGGCTTCGTTAAGTTCAAAAAATAAAGCAGCACTGAGATTCTTCTCCAGCATGGACTCTCTCGACTGTACAGAGTTTGGATTTGTTGTTAATGACACAAGTACATATAATTGTACTGGCTATGAAGAATATTATACAATTCAAAATTCAAGCATGACGAGAAAATTTACATCGAAAGATATTAGTGCCTCGGCGAATTATCTTATGACATATCTTATTTATGAGGATGAATTGGATGAACAGTATAGTGTTTATGCCTACTGGGTTACAGGAGATGGAACAAAAGTTTGTGGAGCTGTTCTAACATTTGCACCATCTTCCTCCGCAACTGGATCAACGGTGTATGGAGATGATTGAGAATTTTAAAGGGGGAAATTTGCATATGAGTTACGATGCTCACACTATGGAGGTAGTCCTATTTGAAGTGAAGGATCAGCTTTTATGTTGGTCAAATCATGGAGGTAATACGGGAACAGAAAATGTGGATATTCCGGTATCTGATATCTGAATCATACATCATAAGTAACTGATATAATCCCCTGTAGCCGGTTGAGGCTGGTTACGGGGGATCTGTACTTTATGGCAAGGGAGGCGGAGACCATATGACAACGCTTAATATAGCCGGAATTACTGTAGGGGCGGATAACAGGTATCCGCTTTCCCAGTGGAATTGCGAGGAGCACATCACGGCAGATTCTCTCCTCTTTGTTGTGTCCGCCGTGGAAAAAGAGATTCGGGAAGAATACGGCACATTAAGGGCGAGTGCAGCCTTGCGGATTGTGAAAGCAGCATTCTCTATCGCAAGGCAAGTCGTGAGTTCTATGGGATGGTCAAGCTAACAGGCCTGACCCGCCAGATCGACGGGTAGACTTTTAAAACCTGACGTGGTAAAATGATTTTTATCATGTCAGGTTTTTTCATAAACTTTCAGATGCTGCTGACGCATGCACCATCATTTATAAACGGAGGGAATGTATGATTTTACTGATTGATAATTACGACTCTTTCACTTATAATCTATATCAGTTTATGGGGATTTTTACCGATGATATTACGGTGGTTCGAAATGATAAGATTACCGTGGAAGAGATCCGGCAGATGAACCCGGAGCGGATTGTCCTCTCGCCGGGACCGAAGAGTCCGAAGGAAGCCGGGATCTGCCTGGATGTGATCCGGGAGTTTTATGACAAGCTGCCCATCCTCGGCATCTGTCTCGGCCATCAGAGCATCGGCGAGGCGCTTGGCGGGACGGTTTCTTACGCCAAGAAAATTTTTCACGGGAAACAGTCTGCGATCCGGCATTCCAGCACGGGGATCTTTGAAGGCATTCCCTCGCCGCTGAAGGTGGCGAGATATCATTCGCTCGCCGTGTTAAAGGAGGGGCTTCCGGACTGCCTTGAGATATTGGCAGAGACGGACGACGGTGAGATTATGGCGATCAGACACCGGGATTATCCGGTGTACGGGATGCAGTTTCATCCGGAGTCGATTTACACCGAGCACGGAAAAAAGATTCTGGAGACTTTTCTGAATCTTCCGGCGGCGATGACGGGAACTCGCAGAAAGGATAAGTGAGATAGGAAATCTCTGATTTCCTTAATCGAACTTATACAAAGCTGTGCGAAGCACGGTGCAACTGATTTTCACAGATGTTGGCGCACTGCGACAGCAGCGCATGGGATTTTAAAATAACAGGGAGTAAGCGCATATGATACTTGATAAAATCGTAGAAGATAAAAGAATCCGTCTGCCGCAGCACAAGGCGAAGATTTCCCCGGCGGAAATGCGAAGACTTGCGGAGGCTTACGTCGGGCCGTCGCCTGATTTTCTTGAAGCACTCAGGGAGCCCGGGATATCCATCATCGGCGAGTTTAAACAGGCTTCGCCGAGCCTCGGAAATATTAAGAGCCGGATCGACCTGACAGACCGGATTGACGATTACAACGCGTCCGTGGACTGTATTTCCTGTCTGACGGAGGAGGATCATTTTCTCGGCAGCGTTGATTTTTTAAAGCAGATCCGTGAGATATCACCTCTGCCGATCCTGCGGAAGGATTTTATGATCGATGAGTATCAGTTTTATGAGGCAAAGGCGATCGGCGCGAACGCCATCCTGCTGATTACGGGGATCCTGGATGATAAGCAGCTGCGTGATTTTTATCAGCTGACCACGGAACTCAGGATGGACGCTTTGTTTGAGGCGCACGATGAGGCGCAGATGGACCGCGCGTTGAATTGCGGTGCGAGGATCGTCGGAGTGAACAACCGCGATCTGCGGGATTTTACCATTCATCTTGAAACGACGAAAGTACTCTCAAAGATGGTGCCGGACGACCGTGTCTTTGTGGCGGAGAGCGGCATCGTAGAGGATAAGGATGTGGAGTTTCTCGCGGAGTGCCGCGTGGACGCTTTTCTGATCGGACGGGCTTTTATGGAGTCGGAGAATCCTAAAGCGCTCGCGCAGCATTGGAAGGAAGTGTATGACCGGAAGAAATAAGTTTCATTTTGCCTGTGAACACACCGACAACACTGTATGATTACTATATTGTGCCGCTGATGTGAGCGGCGCGGAATGGAGATTGCCATGTCAGTTCAGGTAAAAATATGCGGGTTGAGCCGCCCGGAGGACATTCGGGCCGTCAACGACCTGAAACCGGATTACGCCGGGTTTGTGTTTTATAAAAAAAGCAAACGGAATATCCGTTTTATGACAGCCCATAAGCTGCTCGGGCTTCTGGATCCGCAGATCAAATCAGTCGCGGTCTGCGTGAGTCCTACCATGGAATTTATTCGTGAGCTTTCGGGATTCGGTTTTGACCGGATTCAGATTCACGGTGAAATCTCTCCGGAAATTCTGGATCAGATACAGACGCCGGTCTGGCAGGCGGTTAATTTAAAAAATATCCCGCATTCCGGCGGAACGTCTCCGGCGGTCCGGCATGCGGCGGAACTCGGCGCATTGCAGCCGGGCGGGATCGTGGATCTCATCTGCAGACATTCGAATATCTGCGGGTACGTCATCGACGGAGCCGACTACGGCGGAGGGAAAACCTTCGGCTGGGAGGAGGACGGCGCACTCGGCAACTCCGCGGCTGATTCGATTCGGGATGCGCTGGACGGACAGAAGTTTATTCTGGCGGGCGGGCTGAACGCTGAGAATGTGCAGACCGGCATCCGCCTGTTTCGTCCCGATGTGGTGGATGTCAGCAGCGGCGTGGAGAGCGGCAATCACAAGGACAGAACTCTCATGGAGAAATTTATCAGTAAGGCAAGAGAGCGGTAATTTAAGGACAGACAGATTTGCAGGCAGAAGACATGCGGGCAACTGAAGCTCATGTATATATGTTTATCATATCAGAAATGTAAGAGATCAATAGATAAAGATGCCGGCGCAGACGTATGATTAAAAATCCGTTTATCCGGAAAACAAAAGGGCAATAAACATCGACAGAACAGACAAAATATCCATAAATCTGTTTACCGGAAGAGTAAAAGAAAATGAAAAACAGAGAATAGCAGGAACAGAACATTCACTGATCAGTTAATAAGAAAGGCGAGAATAAAATGAAGAATGAAAAAGCATATTACGGCGAATACGGCGGTCAGTTCGTAGCCGAATCCCTGATGTCAACGCTGGAGGAGATCGACCGTGAGTTCGAGGCGGCGATCCGGGATCCGGGGTTTATGGCGGAGTACCACTATTATCTGAAACAGTATGTGGGACGCGAGACGCCGCTCTACTATGCGGAGCGGCTCAGCGAAAAGTACGGCACAAAGATTTACCTGAAACGGGAGGATTTAAACCACACCGGCGCGCACAAGATCAACAACGTGCTCGGTCAGATTCTGCTGGCGCGGCGCATGGGCAGGAAAAAGATTATTGCCGAGACCGGCGCGGGGCAGCACGGCGTGGCGGCCGCGACCGGCGCGGCGCTGTTCGGCATGGAGTGTACGGTTTTTATGGGACAGGAGGATGTGAAACGGCAGGCATTAAACGTGATGCGCATGGAGATGCTCGGTACGAAGGTGGTTCCGGTCGTCTCCGGCAGCAATACCTTAAAGGATGCGACGAACGAGGCGATCCGCACCTGGGCGAAGACGGCGGAAGATACCTTCTATATCATCGGTTCCGCGGTCGGCCCCTATCCCTATCCGAAGATGGTCAAGGAGTTTCAGGCGGTGATCAGCCGAGAGGCGAAGCGGCAGCATATGGAAGTGGAGGGCAGGCTGCCGGATGTCGTGATGGCCTGTGTCGGCGGCGGTTCCAACGCGATCGGCATGTTTGCGGACTTCATTGATGAGAAGGACGTGGAGCTGATCGGTGTAGAGGCAGCCGGAAAGGGGATTGACACGACGGAACACGCGGCATCCATGGCCAGAGGCATCCCCGGTGTTCTTCACGGAAGCCGTTCCTACCTGCTGCAGGATGAGAACGGGAATATCTGTCTGGCTCATTCCATCTCCGCCGGTCTGGATTATCCGGGCGTCGGACCGGAGCACGCGTATCTGCACGACACCGGCAGGGCGCAGTATGTCCCGATCACGGATACGGAGGCGATGGACGCGCTGATGGAACTGACGCAGATGGAGGGGATCATCCCCGCGATCGAGAGTGCGCACGCCATGGCCTACGCGTTCAAAAAAGCGAAGGAGATGACGATGGATCAGTCCATGATCATCTGCCTGTCCGGGCGGGGCGACAAAGATGTAAACACGATTTCCGACTATCTGGCCGGAAAGGGTTATCTGAACTAGGAGGAACCGTGATGAACCGAATCGAAGAAAAATTAGCACAGTTGAAGAAAAATAACGAGAAAGCATTTATTACCTATATCACCGCCGGGCTTCCGGATCTGCCGCGCTGCGGTCAGCTGATCCATACGCTGGAGGATGCGGGGCTGGACATTCTGGAACTGGGAGTTCCTTTTTCGGATCCGATTGCGGACGGCCCCGTGATCCAGGACGCATCCTACCGCTCCATTCAGAAGGGCACAACGCTGAAAAAAACCTTTGATCTGGTCGCGCAGGTGCGCAGTGAGGGCGTGACCATGCCGATCGTTTTCATGATGTATTACAATACCATCACCTATTACGGCGCGGAAGCGTTCATCGCGAAATGTGCCGAGATCGGTGTGGACGGACTGATCATACCGGATCTTCCCATGGAGGAGCAGGATACGGTGAAGGATCTCCTCGGCGATCGCGACGAGACGATCCTGCTGCAGCTTGTGGCGCCGGTTTCCGCGAAGCGGATCCCTCAGATCCTGGACGGTGCGCGGGGATTTGTCTACTGCGTTTCCGCCATGGGCGTCACCGGACAGAGCGGTCAGTACCACAGGGAAATCCTGTCTTATCTGCGGGATGTGAAGAAGCAGTCCCCGATACCGGTGATGATGGGGTTCGGCATCACCTCCGCCGAGGATGTAAAGCCCATGCGGGATATCATCGACGGTGCGATTGTCGGCTCCCATTTTATCAAGCTGATGGAGACCAGTGATTACGATCTGGTTGTCGCAAGGGAGTATGTATCAACATTTAAACGAGACTTAATGGGGTCTGACCCCGGGAACAAACTTTTATAGATTTTTTATAAAATTTTAATGGATTTTATAATTTTTTAATGGGGTCTGACCCCAGGGAGGGAATTATCTTGATCAGAGAAGCTGTCATGAAAATCGTCAACAGAGAGGATCTCACCTATGACGAAGCTTACGCCGTCATGAACGAGATCATGAGCGGAGAGACCACACAGACACAGAACGCCGCATTTCTCGCGGCTCTCTCCACCAAGAGCACAACGATGGAGATACAGGATGAGATTGCGGGCTGCGCGGCGGCCATGCGGGATCACGCGCTGTCCATTGACGGCGGAGACATGGACACGTTTGAGATTGTCGGTACCGGCGGGGACGGCGCACAGAGTTTCAATATATCGACGACCGCGGCCTTTGTCGCGGCGGCAGGCGGCATGAAGGTCGCCAAGCACGGAAACCGGGCGGCATCTTCCAAATCCGGCGCGGCGGAATGCCTGGAAGCGCTCGGAGTGAATGTGAACCAGGAGCCGGAGAAATGTCTGGAACTGCTGGATAAAGCGGGATTCTGCTTTTTCTTCGCGCAGAAATACCACGCATCCATGAAATATGTGGGAGCCATCCGGAAAGAACTTGGTTTCCGCACGGTGTTCAACATCCTCGGTCCGCTGACGAATCCGATCCATCCGAAACGCCAGCTGACGGGCGTGTATGACATTGCCCTTGTGGAGCCGATCGCCAGAGTCCTCTACGGTCTCGGTGTGAGAAACGGCATGATCGTCCACGGCAGAGAGAGGCTGGATGAAATCTCCGCCTGCGGGCCGACCTTTGTGTGCGAGTTCCGCGACGGGACATATAAGACATATGATATCTGTCCGGAGGACTTCGGCCTGACTTCCTGCAAGCCGGAGGATCTGCGCGGCGGTACCGGGGATGAGAATGCGCGCATCACCCGTGAGATCTTAGGCGGAATCGACCGCGGTCCGAAACGGACAACGGTGCTGCTGAACGCGGGAGCCGCCCTCTATGTCGGAGATAAGGCCGCGACGCCCGCGGACGGCGTTGCGCTGGCCGCGGAGCTGATCGACAGCGGGAAAGCCATGGAGACGCTGGAGAAGGTGATCGAGATCTCAAATCAGTAATATAAAATCTGTTTCATGAATGCTTTTGAATTGACATTCGAATGAGGCATATACTATTGTCTTAGCAGAAGGAACTTATTAGCTGCAGGGGAACGTTTTAATCATGAGGAGGTATCATATATGCCATTACCACAGAAAGCAGAAACTGTTTACACTACGGATTATATTTACAGTCTGCCGGACGGACAGCGCGCGGAACTGATGACGGTCAGGTTTTTGATATGGTGCCGCCCAGGACACAGCATCAGCGTATTGCAACAAGATTGTCTTCCGAAATAGTACAGTATATTCAGGAAAAAGGCGGTGCATGTGAAGTGTTTTCTGCTCCTTTCGCTGTTTTCCTGAATGCGGATGACAGGACGTATGTCGAACCGGACATCTCGGTTATCTGTAGCCCGGACAAGCTGAACGAGAAGGGCTGCAACGGAGCGCCGGACTGGGTTGTTGAGATCGTTTCCCCGGGCAGCCGGCATATGGATTACATGATCAAGCTGTTCAAATACCGCTCGGCGGGCGTGCGGGAATACTGGATTGTGGATCCGGCAAAGAACCGCATCCAGGTATACAATTTTGAGCATGATGAGATGGAGGAATATACATTCGCGGATACGGCAAAATCCGGTATTTATGAAGACCTGAGCATTGATTTTTCAGGGATTTCCGTAACACTTTCATGAAGAGTAAGAACCTGTTTAAAAATAACTGTAAATAAATATGTAAAAGATAATGGCAGCGCATTAAGAATGCTGCCATTATCTTTTTCATTCATGCGGTTCAGTTCGTCTTCCGGTTGATATACTCGGTTTTATACTTCGAGTAGATGATCTTCTGGCTGCTGTACAATCCGTAATACCCCGACATCATATAGCTCAGCGCGATGGCGATGAGATAATAGGGCATCCCCTTGAACCCGAACAGCTCGAAGCAGATCAGAAGCGCCGTGACCGGGCTGTTGGTGACGCCGCAGAAGACGGCACCCATGCCGACGGCCGCGCACAACGACGGGGAGAGTCCGACCAGACTGCCGAAGAGGCAGCCGAACGTCGCTCCGACGCAGAAGGTGGGGACGATCTCGCCGCCCTTATAGCCTGCGGCGAGCGTGGCCGCGGTAAAGATCATTTTCAGCAGAAATGCGAGCGGAAATACATTTTCCGTTGAAAAGCACTGCGCAATCAGACTCATGCCGGTGCCGTTGTAGTCCTGACTGCCGATCAGGCTCATTGCGGTGCCGTTATAGTTTTGGCTGCCGGCCAGCAGAGTCAGCGCGATGACGATGCAGCCGCCGACAGCGGCGCGGAGATATGTATTCCTGAAAAATCGTTTGTAAAACCGTTCCGCAGTGTGCAGGATCACGCAGAACAGGATGCTGACCAGAGCGCATAAGACAGCCAGAATCCCGATCAGAATGGCAGTCTTCGGCGAAAATGCCGGGATAGCGCCTAGGTCAAAGCTCTCTGGGACGGCACCGCAGGAGACGGCGATCCCGTGGGCGACCAACGCCGCGATGACGCAGGGAACTAATGCCGAGTAATGCATGATGCCGACGCTGACCACCTCCATGGAAAAGAAGGCGGCGGCCAGGGGTGTGCCGAACAGAGCGGAGAAGGCGGCGCTCATGCCGCACATGATCATGGTGTGCTGATCCTTCTCATCAAAACGGAACAGTTTCCCCAGTGCGTTCCCGATACTTCCGCCCAGCTGCAGGGCAGCCCCCTCTCGTCCGGCGGATCCTCCGAACAGATGTGTGATCAGTGTGGAGACAAAGATCAGCGGCGCCATCCGAAGGGGAATGTTATCATTCGAGTGGATGGCGGATAAGACCAGATTAGTCCCGGTATCCTTCTCATTATGAAGCAGACGGTATAATCCCGCGATCGCGAGCCCGCCTCCCGGCAGGAGGAAGATCAGCCAGGGATACTGTGCGCGCCAGCCGGTCACAATGTCCATGCCGTAATAGAAGGCGATCCCGACAAAACCAATGAGAACCCCGGAAATCAAGGCGAAAAGGATCCATTTCAGGGATGTCTTTAACTGATACTGATAATTATTTATAAAACTCTTAACGGATTCAATCATATCGTTTACCTGTGCTGTTTCGTTTCTACGGCGCCGGTGCTTTTC
>JAJBVI010000077.1 GCA_020859905.1 Lachnospiraceae bacterium
AACTTATGCAGAGCTGCAATCCGTAGTATCATACCCTTTTGTCGCCCGAATCATATATATAAATAAATTGTAACTGTGCAGGTACCGAACAGTTACGATAAATCAACAAAAAAGCAAACTGATAAAACAAAAACAGGAAAGAATATGATGAGGAAATCTGCATATGAAACGAATTGATTTACATGTTCACTCCACCGCCTCCGACGGCACCTTAACCCCGACCGAGATTGTGCTTGAAGCGAGAAAGGCAAAGCTTTATGCCGTCGCGCTGACCGATCATGATTCTGTCAGCGGGATTGATGAATTCATGGAAGCGGGGATAAAACACAATCTCCGGACCATCGCGGGCGTGGAGCTTTCCACGGAATATGAGGACACGGAGATACACGTGCTCGGTCTGTTTATAGATACGGAGAACGAAGCCCTTCTCCGTCAGCTTCGCACCTTCCGCGACAACCGAGACAACCGCAACCTGAAGATGATCGACCGGCTGCGCGAGGAAGGATTTCAGATCACCGCAGAGGAAATCTACGAGCGCTATCCGGATGCCGTCGTGGCCAGACCGCATATTGCGCGGTTTCTCGCGGACACAAACCAGGTACCGGACATGCAGACGGCGTTTGACAAATACATCGGGGAAGGCTGCGTCTGCTATGTAGAGCGATACAAGATCACACCCATGCGCGCGGTGGAACTGATCCGAGGCGCAGGCGGCTTCGCTGTCCTGGCGCACCCCTGTCTGTATAAGATTTCAGATGAAACTATGAAAAAGATGCTGAAGGAAATGAAAAAAGCCGGTCTGGACGGCATTGAGGCCATCTACTCCCGCAACCAGGGTTCCGATGAACAGAAATACCGGGATCTCGCCAGAAAATACGGTCTGCTTCTGTCTGGCGGCACCGATTTTCACGGAGCGAACAAGCCCGATATTCATCTCGGCACAGGTCTCGGGGATCTCGTCATCCCCAACAAAATCCTGCTCGATATAAAGCTGTATATGAGAAGCTTTCGGGACTAATTCCCCGCAGTCAGGCGGCAGCGTTCCTGTTACCCGGCAGGAATGTATCTCGCCGCAGCTGCAGGAATTCACTGTTATATGGAGGCAGGCGTCCCTGTCATGCAGCGGCGGATCACTTCCGCCACCCCGCCCGTATTGTTATCATGCTCCGGCACATAATCTGCGTACTGCCGGATCCCTTCCGCCGCGTTTGGCATCGCGACGCCGATGCCGGCCGCGCGGATCATCGCAAGATCATTTTCTTCATCTCCCATGGCTACCGTGTTCTCATGCGCGATCCCGAGAAATGTTTCAAAAAAGGCGATTCCGTCTGCCTTTGTACCATGCATATGACAGTATTCCAGGTATTCCGGGCCGGAGAAAAAGCTGACGCACCTGCCGCTCTCCCATTCCCGGTGATCCGCACGGAACTTCTCGAGAAGCTCCCTGTGATCCAGGGAGGCAACCAGCACTTTCGGGGTGAGAGGAGACAATGCGCCATGCAAACCGGATCCCTTCGGGACATCTCCCGGATCCGGAAAGCCTGAAGACGTTTTTGCGGAAGAAACCGCCCGGGCGGAATACAGACCCGGAACGATACGGTACGGCATTCCGGCCTGGTTGAAATAGAAATGCAGCTCGGGTGTCTCCCGCCGGGCAAGGATCACATCCTCACTGTATGCCTGAATATGCAGGTTATACCGCTCCGCCTCGGTGAAAAGATATGCTGCGTACTCTGTCGGCAGGAACAGTTCCCGGATCAGCTCCTGTGTGTCCAGGCGGAGAATTTTAGCCCCGTTATAGGAGATCAGGAAACATCCCTCCCGCAGCATACCAAGCTGCCGTGCGACCGGCATGGCGCTGACCGTGGAACGGCCGGTCGCGATCGCCGCATAGTGGCCGGCATCGACTGCTTCGCGGATGGCGGAGACATTTTCCTCCGGGATGGTCTTGTCATCGCGCAGCGCCGTACCGTCCAGATCCAGAAAAAACATTTTTTTATCCATCCGCGCTCACCTGTAATTACCGAGAATTTTAAAATTCCGTGCCTCGTCACGCAGTCCCAGGATTGCGTTCTTGATGGGGCTGTCATTTAAGTTTCCGCTGACATTCATAAAAAACCGGTAATCCAGCGGCTCCCTCGAGATAACGATCGATTCGATCCGATTCATGTTCAGGTTATTATAGGTCAGGTGTGACATGAGATGATACAGTGAGCCGCAGGTATCCGGCGCCTCAAAGCAGATGGAAATCTTGTCCGCACCGCTTAAGGAAAGTTTATCCTTTGAGATCAGAACATAGCAGTCCTGCGGCTCCGGGCTGGTCCAATACTCTTCCAGTATATAAAACCCATACTCCGCGATCAGATTGTAATTCGCCGAGACATAGCCGGATGCCGGATCCTGCACCGGCAGAAACAGATAATTGACTTCACCGTTTTTTAAAACGTCACAGGCTTCACGCCAGTTTTCGCACAACAGCAGACCGCACCCCTTTATCTGCGTATCCTGACGATCAGATTCGCCGGCATTGTTCCGTGTCTCCGCTGATGTCAGAGTTTGCTGCACAGCGGTATCACATCGCCGGTCAGATTCAGCAGGATATTTCCCCGCTGTCCCGGATGTCTCCGCCGCTCTGCCGAAATATTCCCGCGCCGCCGCCGCGGATGTCTCTATATAAGCGGCTGCCGCGTGAGAAAAATCAAGTTCGCGGATTTCCACAAACCCGGTGGGCGCGAACTTCCCGTGTTCTGTCAGCAGCTGATACTGCTTTTTCCGGCTCATCGACATAATATGCTCAAACAGCTCCCGCGCACCATGACTTGTAAAATCGGAATGCGCCATCTCCGCCACGGAGTTCAGCTTCGCGATCTCGCGTTCCGCGTCAAAAACCTGCTTTCCTGTCGAAATCTTGTAATCCGCGACCTGCGTTGCCAGGTTCATCCGTCTCTCATACAAATCTACAATCTGCCGATCTATAGAGTCAATATCGTTTCTTATTTCTTTTAAATCTTTCATTCCAATGATTCATCCTTTCATCGACATTCCAATACACAAGAGTCAAAGGCAGGCGTCACCGAAGAGATGACCTGTCACCTTTCATAGGTGCCGCATTACAACAAGAGTCACAGCGCTGCGGACCGTATCTGTCCATCCCCGCTTTCACAGGTGCCGCACTACAGCAAGAGTCACAGGTCAAACAGCGACAGCTGATTGGATTCCGGCAGATCTCCCAGAAGCCCGAGATCTCCCATAAGATCCACCACGGACTTGCTCACCTTCGATCTCTCACGGAAATCATCTCTGGATAAAAACGGTCCGTCCTTCGCCGCCTCCTCGACGCCCTCCGCCGCCTTGTCTCCCATCCCGCCGATCGTATCGATGGACGGCATCAGTTTTCCGTCGATGATCTGAAAATGACGCGCCTTTGCCCTGTAAATATCCAGAGGCAGGAATTCAAACCCCCGCGCATACATCTCCTGGACGACGCGCATGTCCCTCACGGTATCCTGTTCCTTTTTTGTGAGAGAATCCTTCCGGCTCTGATAATCACTCAGATAATAGTCCAAACGCTCCCGTCCCTGGCACATCAGCTCATAGTCAAATGCCGTCGCGCGGATACTGAAAAATGCCGCATAGTAGGCCAGTGGATAAAACACCTTGCAGTAGGCGATGCGCCATGCCATCATGACATAGGCTGCGGCGTGGGCTTTCGGGAACATATACTTAATCTTCTCACAGGACCAGATATACCAGTCCGGCACATCGTGGTCAATCATGTCCTGCTTCCACTGCGGCCATTGGCCGCATTTTCCGCCGGCCACCTTTCCCTTCCGGACATTTTCCATGATGTTGAATGCCTCTTCCGAATCCAGCCCTTTTCCGATCAGATATGTCATGATATCATCTCTGGTGCAGATCGCGGTCGCGATAGTTGCCTTCCCCTCCAGAATCAGGGTCTGCGCATTGCCCAGCCACACATCCGTGCCGTGAGCCAGTCCGGCAATCCGGACCAGATCGGAAAACTGCGTCGGTTTTGTATCCAGGAGCATCTGCATGGCAAAATCCGTGCCGAACTCCGGTATTCCCAGCGCGCCGAGCTTACATCCGCCGATATCCTTCGGCTCTATGCCGAGTGCCGATGTGTTCTGGAACAGCGTCATGACCTCAGGATTGTCAAGCGGAATCTCCAGCGGATTGATGCCGGTCAGATCCTGCAGCATGCGGATCATGGTCGGATCATCGTGCCCCAGTATATCCAGCTTCAACAGGTTGTGGTCGATGGCATGATAATCAAAATGTGTCGTGATAATATCCGTCGACATATCATTGGCCGGGTGCTGCACCGGGGTAAAAGAATAAATATTCTCACCGAGAGGCAGGACGATAATGCCGCCCGGATGCTGCCCCGTGGTGCGCCGCACGCCGACACAACCCTGCACGATACGGGAAATCTCACAGTTTCGTTTCAGGATGCCGCGTTCCTCATAATAATTTTTCACATAGCCGTAGGCCGTCTTGTCCGCCAGCGTACCGATCGTTCCGGCGCGGTACGTCTGCCCGTCTCCGAAGATCACCTCCGTGTATTTGTGCGCCTTGCTCTGGTAATCGCCGGAAAAATTAAGATCAATATCCGGCTCCTTATTTCCCTTAAATCCCAGGAATGTCTCGAACGGGATATCAAATCCTTCCTTTTTCAGCTTTGTACCGCAGACCGGACAGTTTTTATCCGGCATGTCACAGCCCGCGCGACCCGCATACGCTTTTACCTCATCGGAATCAAAATCCGTATAATGGCATTCCGGACATATATAATGCGGGCTTAAGGGATTCACTTCAGTGATGCCGGCCATGGTAGCCACAAAGGAAGAACCAACCGAACCGCGGGAGCCGACCAGATATCCATCCTCATTAGACTTCCATACCAGCTTCTGTGCGATGATGTACATCACGGCAAAGCCGTTTGATATGATGGAATTCAGTTCCCGCTCCAGCCGCTCCGTCACGATTTCCGGCAGTTCTTCCCCATAGACTTCATGAGCCTTGCTGTAACAGATCTCCCGCAGCGTCACATCTGAGTTCTCAATCTCCGGCGGGCACTTGTCCGGGCGTACCGGAGCGATCCTCTCACACATGGCCGCAATCTTATTTGTATTCTCAATAACAATCTCTTCGGCCTTCTCAGTTCCGAGATAGGAAAATTCCTCAAGCATCTCCTCTGTCGTGCGCAGATAGAGAGGCGCCTGCTCATCCGCATCCTTAAAACCCTTGCCCGCCATGATGATGCGGCGGTAGACCTCGTCCTCCGGATCCAGAAAATGCACGTCGCAGGTGGCGACCACCGGTTTGTTCATCTGCCCGCCCAGCTTCACGATCCGGCGGTTGATCTCACGCAGATCCTCTTCCGTTTCCACAGGCGATGAATCACTCTTAAGCATAAAAGCATTATTCCCGAGAGGCTGGATCTCAAGATAATCATAAAACGACACGATCCGGTTGATCTCCTCGCGCGTCCTCCCGTTTAATACTGCCTGGTAAAGCTCTCCCGCCTCACAGGCTGAGCCAAGCAGAATCCCCTCGCGGTATTTTAAAAACTCGCTTTTCGGAATCCTGGGCCGTCTGCTGTAATAACGGATGTGCGAATCCGATACCAGCTTATATAAATTCACTCTTCCGATATCATTTTGCGCGATCATAATGGCGTGGTACGTCGGAAGCTTTTTGATCATATCGTCGGATACGGTATTGGTCTGCGCAAGCTGATCCACCGTCAGAATGTCCTGACGCTCCAGCATTTCAATGAATTTTACAAAAATCTCCGCCGTACAGCCCGCATCATCCACCGCGCGGTGATGGTGGTTCAGTGAAATATTCAGCGCCTTCGCTACCGTATCCAGCTTGAAGCGGTTGAGCTGCGGAAGCAGAAACCGGGCCAGAGCCACCGTATCCAGCACCGTTTTCTCACAGGGCATCCCCAGCTGATCACAGTTTTTCCGGATAAAGCTCATATCAAAATCCGCGTTGTGGGCCACCATCACGGCTCCCTCCGAAAACTCCATAAAACGCGTCAGGGCTTCACTGATCAAAGGCGCGTCCAGAACCATATCATCCCGGATACCGGTCAGCTGTTCAATCTCATAAGGAATCGGAATCTGCGGATTCACAAAGGATGAAAAACGGTCTGAAACTTTTCCGCCCTCCACCTTCACCGCGCCGATTTCTATGATCCTGTTTTTGTCCGGGCTGAATCCGGTCGTCTCAATGTCAAAAACAACAAATATATCACGCAGGGATTGTCCCCGCGGATGTTCAACAAGGGATTTCAGATCATCGACCAGATATGCTTCCATCCCATATAAAATCTGAAAATCATCCTCTTCGGACACGGCGTGGGCCGCATCCGTGAATGCCTGCACATCGCCGTGGTCAGTAATAGCAATGGCCTGATGTCCCCATTTCTTAGCACGCCTGATGATATCCTTTACATCGGATACACCGTCCATATCGCTCATCCTGGTATGGCAGTGAAGCTCCACCCGCTTCTCCGGGCTGTTATCCATACGGGGTGAGACGAAGGACGGTATTTTTTTGATACCGCGGACGGAACCGATCGTCAGCTCGTGATCAAAGCGGTCAAGCATCGTCACTCCTTTAATTTTCAGGAATGCGCCCTTTACGATATCTTTTTCCAGTTCTTCCAGCTGTTCTTTTGTACAGAACATTTTTATCGTGATACTGTCCGTAAAATCGGTGATGGGAAACAGCAGAATATACTTCCCGCTCCGAAGCTCACGGGTCTCCACATTCATGACCTGACCGCGGACCGTAATTTCACCGACTTCCTCACTGATCTGATCCAGCCGAACGGATTCATCTTCAAAATCACGTCCGTAGATCACGTCAGGATTAGAACTGCGCCGGGAAGCGGATGTATCACGGCTCTTATTTCTGCGGTTGAGATACTGTGTATGATCCGTTCCTGACCGGTCTGCCGGAGCATGCTTCCTAGCCGCGGTATGACCGGAGGATACCTGCCCTGCATCCGCAGCGGAAGCACCCGGATTGTCATGATGCGTGTCGGATTGTTTCTGTATCACATGTTCGGAGATCTGAACGCTTACCGAATGGTCCTGCTGACCGTCCGGTATATCGGGTAAAGCATCATTTCCGCCAGTCTCCTCGTGCCCGGCTGCACCGCAGGCGGCATAACGAACAATCGCCCGCACTTCATTCTGCAGCTGCAGGTCAGCATTTTTCTTATATCTGGACTCCTTTTTCTCGCAATAACGAATTACAACACGGACACTGAGGCAGCATCTCTCATTGAATATTTTCTCAAGAATCCGGTAAATTTCATCCTCTTTCTGCCGGGCAGGCAGCGTATCCTCCATCGTCAGTACAAACGTATGCTCATCCGCACACTCATAAACCGCACGGCGGAGAATGCTGTATTCCACCTGGCTGTAGCGCCGGAATTCGGTCAGCACAGACGGCCAGTATGCCTCGGTAAGGTTCGAGAGATTGTACTGTCCGGAGAGTGAAAACTTCTCTATGATGCGGATGGTCACCTGGTTGTTCGGGAAGAGCTGCTGTTTCAGTTCATTTTCAAGGAAAAACACCTTTTCCTTTGGCAGCAGCCGGCCGCAGGACAGATAGACGCGGATGAAATCCCGTCTGGCTGTAGCGGAGACCTTTGAGACAGAAGCATCCCGGAGCATTCCGGCCATATCACTGTTTAATTTTAACTGCGGAAAAACCTCAAAAAAATCCTTAGCCATTATGTACCTCTGTGATCTGATTTTCAGTGACAATCCATGGCAGCAGCACATCCCAATCTTCTGTCGGAAGCCGGACCGCCATCTGCAGTTCATAGCAAACGCCCAGCATCACGCAGCCGTTTTCGCCGGAAAAATGCCGATCATAATAGCCTTTCCCGAAGCCCATACGGTTGCCGAAGCGGTCAAAAGCAACACCCGGTGTCAGTACAAGGGTATCCGGCACGGAACACCAGTCAGCCGGTCTGTCCTCACACGGTTCCATCACGCCGAAGGTTCCCTCTGAGAGCTGTTCAAAACCGCTCACTTCAAAGTAACGCATCTCATCCCCGAACACTTTCGGGAAGGCAGTCTGTTTTCTCTGCCGCCATGCTTCCCGCACGACCGGACGGATATCCGCCTCATTTCCCAGAGGATAATATGCATATAAAAACCGAGCCGACTCAAACAGTCGACTCCGTAAAATATTCCTGCAGATTAGAGCTGACAAAACCGCTGCCTGTCCGGGCGGCATTATGTTTCGGCGCGTTCTGTATAAGCGCCGAATCGCATCCTTTGTCTCCTGTGCAGCCGCACGGTCTGTTAAATCTGTCCGGTCTGACATCTTTTTTATTTGCATTGATAAACACGCTTTCCCTGTCTCAGCAGCCAATCGAATATGTTTTTACTATAACAGAAAAAGACGGTTCCGACAATGTTAAAAATAATAATAAACAAAAAAATATAATGCAGCCTATAATTTCACCGTCATCAAAGCATTTAAGCATTTCCCGTCGGAACGGCAACGCTTTCCAGCACATTCATCACAACATCTTTCTGTGTCTTCCAAGCTACGGTCGCCTCATGTGTCAGCGTAATGCGGTGCGCCAGGATATGCGGTGCCAGATACTGGATATCATCCGGCGTCACATACTCGCGGCCGTGCATCATCGCGTACACACGCGAAGCGGTCACAAGAAAAATGCCGCCGCGGGGAGAAGAACCGAGTACAGTATCCGCGCTTGTCCTGGTTGCAGCTATAATCTCCGCAATATAGGTCGCAAGCGTGGGTTCCACAAACACACGGCGGGTCTGTTCCGTCAGGTCTGTGACATCCTCCCTGCTGACAACAGGCTGTACATTTTTCTTCTGTTCTTTGTCGTTCCGGCTTTGATCGTATGCCCGTTCCCGTGGATAATAATCTTCACCATTGCAGCCGCAGCTGTACTGTATGGTTTTATATACAGCCCCGTACTGCTTGAACTGCTCGAGTATCCCGCTGTACTCACTGTAATATCGTCCGTAAGCGTGATCTCATAGGTTTGGCCCGCAGCGGCGCTGTTTAAAATACTCGCCAACTGTGTGTAGCTGCTCACTGAAAATTATAGTGAACGGCAAAAATAAGTCGTCGTTCAAAAAAGAATATAAATACACCACATATTAAAACGAGATCTCCAAGCCGGGAATCATCCTGGCAAAAAGAATCTCCGTAAAAATCTTCATGGCCGGAGATATCCATCGATTTTTATTATAAGCCAGAATCGCCATTGCTTCTCTGCTTTCAAGCTCCGTAGGAATCTCCAGAAGACAGCCCTGTTTCAGTTCCTCCGCAACGGCGGCTTTCGGAAGAAATGCGACGCCGATGCCATACATCACGCACTGCCTGACTGCCTCATTGCTTCCAAGTTCCCATCGGGTACGCAGTGAAATGTTCCTTTCATGAAGGTAGTCATCCAGCCGGTGTCCATACACATTATAATTGTCCCGTACAATGAGCGCAAACGGTTTCTGCTGATTCGGCGTAACAAAATCCATCTCGTCAGCCGAGATATCCGGACCTCCGACAAGAATCATTTCCTGCGCCATCAGCGGATGGGTAATCACCGAGGCACTGAAGCTCCCGATATCATACATAACCGCGAAATCCAGGTTTTCATGGATCACTTCATCCCGGATTTTAAAACTGTTTAACACGCGCAGAACCAGATGTACATCCGGTGCCCGCCGGTAAAATTCTGCAAAAACGGGCTGCAAGACCTGAATCAAAATAGTTTCCGAAACTGCAATCAGGAGTCTGCCGTGTACGCCGAATCCTTTTCTCGTATAATTTTCCACCTGCTCGTATGAATCAAGTAATGCGTTGACATAGGGCATGATATCCATATGTATCCCTCCCGGCAAAAGCTAATGTCCCGCAAAACCCCGCCATGAAAGATATAGCCATAATCCCCGTTAAAACAGGTATTATGGCTATGGTTTATTCAGCAACTGTACGAACAGAAATTACTGCTACAGTAATCCTCCGACCATAATAAAGATCGGTGCAAATACGAGAGAAACAATCGTCATCAACTTGATGAGGATGTTGATGGACGGTCCGGACGTATCCTTGAACGGATCACCGACCGTATCGCCGACAACAGCCGCCTTATGAGGCTCGCTGCCCTTGCCGCCGTGCTGTCCGCTCTCGATGTATTTCTTCGCATTGTCCCATGCGCCGCCGGCGTTCGCCATGAAGATAGCCATCATAACACCGGTGACAAGTGCGCCCGCGAGAAGTCCGCCGAGCGCCGCAGGTCCCAGCAGGATACCGACAAAGATCGGGACAACAATCGCGATAATACCGGGAACAATCATCTGCCTCAGTGACGCCTGTGTGGAGATACCGATACAGGTCTTGTAATCCGGCTTGCTCGTTCCCGCAAGAATACCGGGATCCGCATGGAACTGGCGCCGCACTTCCTCGATCATCTTATAGGCTGCCTTTGACACCGCCTCCATCGTGATGGCCGAAAACAGGAACGGAAGCATCGCGCCGATCAGCAGACCGACGATAACCGTCGGAACCAGCAGGTCGATGGTGGTAAGGTCAACCGCCTCCGCATAAGATACAAACAAGGATAATGCCGTCAGAGCCGCGGAACCGATGGCAAAGCCCTTGCCGATGGCAGCGGTCGTATTGCCGACAGAATCCAGTGAATCAGTAATCTCACGGACATCCTCATCCAGCCCGGACATCTCAGCGATACCGCCCGCATTGTCCGCGATGGGTCCGTAAGCGTCTACCGCAACGGTGCTTCCGGTGGTAGCCAGCATGCCGACAGCCGCAAGCGCGATACCGTAAACCCCGCAGAAACGATAGGCCACAAAGATACCTGCCGCGATCAGAATGATCGGCCATGTACATGAATTCATACCAACGGCAAGACCGCTGATGATATTTGTAGCGGAACCTGTCTCGGACTGCTCCGCAATCTTCTGAACCGGTTTATGCTTGTCAGATGTATAGTACTCGGTGATCCGTCCTATCGCGATACCGACTACCAGACCTGCGATGATCGGACCGCAGAACTTAAAGGAACCGAGCATCGGCTTGCTGAGTACGATCGCCAGAACGACCGTGATGATATCCGCCACATTGCTGCCCATATTCAGGGACTTCTGCGGATCTCCGCCATCCTTGCCGCGGACAAAGAAGATACCGATGATGGAAGCCACAATACCTACCGCCGCAAGGCAGAGCGGATAGAGAGCCCCGCCGATCTGGCCGAGAGAGCCGGAAACAGCGGATGAGATCAGGCCCAGCGTAATAGCGGAAATAATGGAACCGACATAGGACTCAAAAAGATCGGCGCCCATACCGGCAACGTCGCCTACGTTGTCACCGACGTTGTCCGCGATAACAGCCGGATTACGGGGATCATCCTCCGGGATACCCGCCTCAACCTTGCCTACAAGGTCAGCGCCGACATCGGCAGCCTTCGTGTAGATACCGCCGCCGACACGGGCAAACAGCGCTACGGAAGAGGCACCGAGACTGAAACCGAACAGAATGGAAGTGTTTCCGGTGATAATGTAAATCAGGCTGACGCCTGCAAGACCGAGGCCTACTACACACAGACCCATCACGGCGCCGCCGCGGAACGCGATCGGAAGCGCCGCGGACATGCCCTTCTCCTTCGCTGCGTTCGCGGTACGGACATTCGCCCTGGTCGCCACGCTCATGCCGAAGAAACCGGCAAGAATGGATAAAACCGCTCCAACCACAAAGCAGAGTGCCGTGGGCCAGCCGATGGCAAAACCGACCACCAAAAATACAACAATGATAAAAATAATCAGAATCTTGTATTCTGAAAACAGGAATGCGCGCGCACCCTCGTGGATCGCTGCGGAGATCTCTTTCATCCGGTCTGTTCCCTCCGGCTGTTTTCTCACACTCGCAGCCAATCCTGCGGCGACAAGCAGCGCTATGATGCCGATGATTGGAATGATCAATGTCCAAGTAACCATTTTAAATTGCTCCCTTCAAAATAATAAAATTTCTATAAAGTATACTAACACAACACAAACAGAAGTGTCAATCATTGTTTAAAGGTTGACACACTTTTAACGCAGTTATTTTCACAGCACCCAGGTGTTTCCCCGTATCCTCATGACAGTCATCTGTTCAGCCATGTTCCCAGTGATCCAGTTCATATCTCAGCGCTTCGAGCAGCTGCTCCTCCGGTATCTTGCGGATCACTTCCCCGCGGCGGATGATCAGACCCTCTCCTCTGCCGCCGCAGATGCCGATATCCGCCTCTCTCGCCTCGCCGGGTCCGTTGACGGCGCAGCCCATGACCGCCACTTTCAGATCCAGAGGGTATTCCGTAACCATTGTCTCCACCTGATTTGCCAGGGAAATCAGGTCAATGCTGGTCCGCCCGCAGGTCGGACAGGACACCACCTCAATCCCGCCTTTTCGCAGACCGAGCGTGCGCAGAATCTGCTTCGCCGAACGAATCTCCTCCACCGGGTCGCCGGTCAGCGACACGCGAATTGTATCGCCGATCCCCTGATGCAGGATCAGACCCAGACCGATGGCGGATTTGATATTGCCGCTCTGTACGGTTCCCGCCTCCGTGATGCCCACATGCAACGGATAATCTGTCCGCGTGGAGATCAGCTCATGGGCGCGGACACACATCAGGACATCCGAGGATTTGATACTGATGACCAGATTCTGATACCCGTACTCCTCGATCATGCGCACTTTATCCAGTGCGCTTTCCACCAGGCCTTCCGCCGTCACACCGCCGTATTTCTCCACCAGATCCTTTTCGAGCGAACCGCTGTTAACGCCCACGCGGATGGGAATGCCGCGCTCCCGCGCCGCTTCCACCACAGCTTTCAGATTCTCCGCGGTGCCGATATTCCCTGGATTGATACGGATTTTATCCGCACCGTTTTCCATCACCGCGATCGCAAGCCGGTAATCAAAATGTATATCCGCGACCAGCGGAATATGGATTCTCTTTTTAATTTCGGAAAAAGCACGCGCCGCCTCCATATCCGGAACCGTACAGCGGATAATCTGGCATCCGGCCCGTTCCAGGCGCAGAATCTGGGCGGCGGTCGCCTCCACATCCTGCGTCTTTGTATTCGTCATGGATTGAATGGCAATGGGGTGATTACCGCCGATGATTAAATCACCGATCGTGATTTCCCTGGTTTTCATTCTCATCGTATCACCTGACTTTCTTTTTATCAGCTGTATCTTTATTACAGTTTTTTTAACTGATCCATCAACACCGGCAGTTCCTCAAATACAACATCTGAAATAATATGATACAAGGGACAAAAGGTCAGAAATCGGATGCTCGCATCCGCA
>JAJBVI010000067.1 GCA_020859905.1 Lachnospiraceae bacterium
GTTATGTACATTTCTTACAGAAAATGACATTTTTCGTAAAAAAATTTGAGATATTATATAGATTGTATTTTTTTTGATACAGAAACGCTTGCACATTGAAATATATTTGTGGTATGATTAACCTGTATTTTTGTAGATAAATACAATCTTAAGAAAAGGGGGCGAGAATGTTTGTTAGCTGACACAATGAAACGGGTCCGGGACGCAGAGCAGCAGGCGGCGGGCATCCTGCAGGATGCGAAGAGCAAAGCGGCGGCTGCGCTGGACGAGGCCAGGGCAGCCGCAAAGCAAACTGTGAAGGAGGCTGAGAGCAGCGCCGACGAAGCAGCAAAATCTTATCTTGCGGATGTGGTGAAATCCGGTGAAGCAGAGAAAGAAAAGTATGCTTCTCAGGTGAATCGGGAACTCGAAGCATCCGGTAAGCAGGCATACGCAAAAGCTGATGCGGCTGTGGAAGCAATTATTGCAGGCCTTGTATGATACGGGAGCGGACACCGTAAGATATCGTATTGTACGGGAGAATGAGTAACTTGGCAACGATATGCACCCCCAAATCTTCCCGGAGGCCGGGTGATAGATTTTGAGAGTACATGCATGAAAGAAGGAGGAAGTTTCAATGGCAGTATTACAGATGCAGCGCATGAATCTGGTTGCCATGAAGCAGAATCGGAAATCCATTCTGGAGCGTCTCCAGGAGATCGGCGGAATTGAGATTGATGTAAAAGCAGAGGAGTTCGAGGGCACGGTATGTCAGGACACATCCACGCCGTATGCCACCTTTGAAAAGAGGTCGGCGACGGCGGATCAGGCACTGGAGATACTGGATAAGTATGTGCCCGAAAAGACATCGCTTCTCGCTTCACTCGCCGGGAAACCCCTGGTGGAGCGCTCAGAGCTGAAAAAGACCGTTGAGAACCAGAGCGAGTATATGAAGCAGGCGAATCAGATCGTGAATCTGGATAAGCAGATCACGGAGGCCGCTGCTACGATACAGAAGCTTGAGAATCAGGCGGAGGCTCTTGTTCCCTGGGAGAAGATGGATATTCCGATGAGTACGGATGGGACGGTGAAGACGGTGCTGTACTTCGGCACCATTCCGGATCTGGTGTCGGAGGAGGCTGTGCTGACAGCTATGAAGACACATGAGCCGGCAGTGGATCAGGCCGATGTGGAGATCCTGTCTACCGATAAGGACACCACCTATCTGTCCGTACTCTGCTTGCGCCGTGACGCAGCGGCGGCTGAGGAAGCGCTGCGGGAGATGGGCTTTGCCCGTCCGTCGTGGTTTGTTTCCCGCACTCCCGCGGAGGAGCAGGAGGAGATCCGGAAAGAAATCGCGGAGCATCAGACAGAGATCGAGGGCTATATTGCCGAGCTTTCAAAGTTCGGTTCGGTCAGGGAAAACCTTCGGATGGTGTCTGATTATTACAGGATGCGCGCAGGAAAGTATGAGGTGCTCGGCACCCTGCCGCAGACGGAGAACACCTTTGCCGTCAGCGGATATGTTCCCGCGTATCTGGCATCCGGTCTGGCGAAGGAGCTGGAATCGGAATACGGCGCGGCCGTAGAGCTGGAAGAGGTCGCGGAGAACGAAAAGCCGCCGGTGCTTCTTAAGAACAATCCGTTCTCGAATTCGGTGGACGGCGTGCTGGCGTCCTACGGACTCCCCGGCAAGGGTGAGATCGATCCCACGGTGATCATGTCGATCTTTTATATCGTAATGTTCGGCATCATGCTTTCAGACGCGGGATACGGAGCGCTTATGGTGATTTTCTGCGGTATTGCGCTGTTAAAATTCCCCCGGATGGGAGAGGGGCTGCGCAAGAGCCTGAAGATGTTTTTCTTCTGCGGTATCTCGACGGTAGTCTGGGGTATCCTGTTCGGCGGATTTTTCGGCGATGTGATACAGGTTGTCTCGCGGGAGTTTTTCGGACATGAGGTCGCGTTTAACCCGGTATGGTTCGCTCCGATTGAGGATCCGATGCGTCTGCTCATCTATGCGCTGATCATCGGTATTGTTCATCTGTTCCTGGGTCTGGCCATCCATGGCTACACGCTGCTGAAGCACGGGGACGGCATGGGATTTTTCAGTGAGGTTGTGGGATGGTTCGCTTTTCTGATCGGACTGCTTCTGCTGCTGATTCCCTCGTCTATCTTTGAGTCCATGGCGCAGACCACGATTGATTTCGGACCCGGACTGACCTATCTGTCCTATGTGCTCACGATTGTCGGAGCCCTGATTCTGCTGCTGTTTGCCGGCAGAAGAAAGAAAAAGAAGGTCGGGATGCGCCTGCTTCTCGGCGTCTATGAGATCTACGGCATCACGAGCTGGCTTTCGGACTGGCTGTCCTATTCCAGACTTCTGGCTCTGGGTCTCGCGACCGGCGCGATCGCGCAGGTGGTCAATATGATCGGTACGATGTTCGGCAGCGGCGTATTAAAGCTCTTGATTTTCATCGTGGTGTTTATTATCGGACATGTGCTGAACATGGCGATCAACCTGCTGGGCGCTTATGTACATTCCAACAGACTTGAGTATGTAGAGTTTTTCCAGAAGTTCTATGATGGCGCGGGAGAGCCGTTCACACCGTTTACGGCTGAGACCAGATATGTAGATTTCGCGCACAGTAAATAAAAGGAAATGTCTGCCGGCGCAGACATCACGGTATTTTACAAATATTATATTTAGGAGGATTTATCATGGATATCATGAGTAGTTTAGGAGGAGCATTAGTAATCATTGGTGCAGCTCTGGCGGTTGGTCTGGCGGGCTGCGGTTCGGCGAGAGGCTGCGGTATTGCCGGTCAGGCGGCAGCCGGTGTTACGGCGGAGGATCCGAGTAAGTTTGCGCGGGTTCTGATCATGGAGCTGCTGCCCGGTACACAGGGTATTTACGGCCTGCTGATCGCTTTCCTTGTATTGTCCAGTTCCGGCGTGCTTTCCGGAAACTTTTCTGCAATCGACGTTCATACCGGCGTAGAAGCGGTAGGCGCGTGCCTCCCGATCGCCATTGCGGGTCTTGTATCCGGAACATTCCAGGGCAAAGCTTCCGCAGCTTCCATCGGCCTTGTTGCCAAGAGACCGGAGCAGTTTGCAAAGGCTATGCTTTTCCCGGCCATGGTTGAGACGTACGCGATCCTTTCCCTGTTAGTATCCATCCTTGTTGTTATTCAGCTTTTCTAGTACATCAGACAGCGAATAACCGGTTTACTATAACAGCAGGAAGGGAGAACAGCGAACATGACAGGACTGGAAAAAATCGTTGACCAGATTCTTGCGGAGGCAAATACGGAAGCGCAGAAGATCGTTGCGGATGCCGAGACTGAGGCGAAGACGATTCGCTCAGATGCCGAGGCGCAGGCGGAACGTTCGAAGCAGACGATCCGGAGCAGAGCCGAGAAAGAAGCAGTAAATCTGGAACAGCGCATGCATTCCGCGAATGACCTGTACCAGCGCACGCAGACACTGGCTTCCAAGCAGGCGATCATCGCGGAGGTGATCGACCGTGCTTATGACAGGGTGTGCGGTATGGATGCGGCGACATACTTTGGAATGCTGGAAAAATGGATTGAGAAATACGCGCTGGCACAGTCCGGGGAAATTTATTTTTCGGATGCGGATCTGAGGGCGATGCCGAATGGATTTGAGGATAAGATTCAGGCGGCGGCACAGGCAGCCGGCGGTACTTTAAAGCTTTCCCGGAAGGGAAAAGATATTAAAAACGGTTTTATACTGGTTTACGGCGGCGTGGAGGAGAACTGCACGGTCAGTGCAATCTTCGACGCGAACCGTGAACAGATGCAGGATACCGTTCATGCACTTCTTTACGGAAAGGAGGCATGACGATGTCTGAAGTGGAATATACCTTTGCGGTCGCGCATATACGGGGACTGGAAGGCAAACTGTTTTCACAGGCCGCGATCGATCAGCTGATGGCGTGCAGAGATTACGATGCCGCGCTGGATTTTATTGCTGACAAGGGCTGGGGAGGACTGGATGTCGAACGGGACGCCGACGCGATCCTGGCGGCGGAACACAGCAAGATCTGGGAGACAATCCGGAGTTTAAGCATGCCGATGGAGACCTTTGACGTTCTCTCCTATCCGAATGTATTCCATAATCTGAAGACTGCCATCAAGGAGGTCTATACCGGCAAGAAGAATGACGATTTCTTTTATGACGGAACCGATCCTTCCAGGGAAGAACTGCGGGATATTGTTGCCCGCAAGGATTTCGTGCGTCTGCCGGGGAATATGGGAGCGGCGGCGCAGGATGCCTTCGAGACCATCTTCCACTCAAATGACGGTCAGCTTTGCGATGTGATCATCGACAAAGCCTGCCTGGAGGCCATTGATAAGGCGGGAAAAGATTCAGATTCGGGAGCCATTCAGCGATATGCGGAGGCAGTCGTGGCGGTGACAGATATCAAGATCGCGGTGCGCTGCCAGAAGACGGGGAAGTCCATCGAGTTTATGCGGCGTGCCCTGCAGCCCTGCGGCGACGTTGACACGGAGCGTCTGGCGAAAGCGGCGACATCAGGCTTTGAGGCTATTCTGGAATATCTCTCCGGCGGCAGATTCCGCGAGGCGGCGGAAGCGCTGCGCGAGTCACCCTCCGCGTTTGAGCGCTGGGGCGATAATTATCTGATGGAGATACTTCGCCCTGAGAAATACGAAGTGTTTTCGGTTGGACCGCTTGTAGCTTATGTGCTGGCGAGGGAAAATGAGATCAAGACAGTTGGGATCATTCTCTCCGGCAAGTTGAACGGACTGTCGGATGACTTCATCCGGGAAAGGATAAGGGAAATGTATGTATAAGATAGCAGTGCTCGGACCCTATGACAGCATTTACGGTTTCGCGACGCTCGGACTTGACATTTTCCCGGCGGATGACCCGGAGGAGGGAAAAGCCAGGCTCAGGAGGCTGGCGGCGGAGAAATACGCTGTCGTTTATGTAACAGAAGGTCTTGCGGCGTCCATGCAGCAGGAAATTGACAAATATAAGGAGCAGCTGCTCCCGGCCATCATCCTGATCCCGGGCATTACCGGGAATACCGGAGAAGGTGTTCGCGGGGTTAAGACTTCCGTTGAGAAGGCGGTTGGCTCTGACATTATCTTTGGCGAATAAGAGGTGACAAGATTAATGAGCAAAGGAACGATTAAGAAAATTGCAGGCCCGCTGGTCGTTGCGACCGGTATGCGGGATGCGAATATGGCAGACATGGTCCGCGTTGGCGACCAGCGTCTGATCGGTGAAGTTCTGGAGATCCATGGAGACGAGGCGTCACTGCAGGTATACGAGGAGACTTCGGGCTTGAAGCCGGGCGGTGTGGTTGAGTCTCTCGGCGTGCCCATGTCTGTGGAACTGGGTCCCGGACTGATCACCAGTATCTATGACGGAATCCAGAGACCGCTGGACGACATCCTGAAGGTTTCCGGAAACAACCTGCAGCGAGGCGTGGAAGTAGCTTCCCTGAAGAGAGATAAAAAATGGAATTTCGTGCCGGTCGCAAAGGTCGGTGATGACGTAATCGGCGGAGACGTAATCGGTACCGTCCAAGAGACCGACGTTGTGCAGCAGAAGATCATGGTTCCCGTAGGACTTTCGGGCAAGATCAAATCCATCCGTTCCGGTGAATATACAGTGGAAGAGGTTGTGGCGGTTCTGTCTACGGAAGACGGTGATAAGGAACTCACCATGATGCAGAGATGGCCGGTTCGTAAGGGGCGGCCCTATCAGAAGAAACTGGCGCCGTCCAAACCGCTGATCACCGGACAGCGTGTTGTCGATACGTTTTTCCCGATCGCAAAGGGAGGCGTGGCGGCCGTGCCGGGACCTTTCGGAAGCGGCAAGACCGTCATCCAGCATCAGCTGGCCAAGTGGGCTGAGGCGGACATCGTGGTCTACATCGGCTGCGGCGAGCGCGGAAATGAGATGACAGACGTTCTGAACGAGTTCCCGGAGCTGAAGGATCCGAAGACCGGGAAGTCCCTGATGGAGCGTACCGTTCTGATCGCCAATACATCGGATATGCCGGTGGCGGCCCGTGAGGCATCCATCTATACAGGTATCACCATCGCGGAGTATTTCCGTGACATGGGTTATTCGGTGGCGCTGATGGCAGACTCCACCTCCCGCTGGGCTGAGGCTCTCCGTGAGATGTGCGGACGTCTGGAGGAGATGCCGGGTGAGGAGGGTTATCCCGCTTACCTGGGTTCCCGTCTGGCGGAGTTCTATGAGCGTGCCGGACATGTGGTGTCGCTCGGCACAGACGGCCGTGAGGGCGCCCTCTCCGTGATCGGAGCCGTATCCCCGCCCGGCGGTGATATTTCAGAGCCGGTATCCCAGGCGACCCTGCGTATCGTAAAGGTGTTCTGGGGACTGGATTCCGCGCTGGCATATAAGAGACATTTCCCGGCCATCAATTGGCTGACCAGCTACTCCCTGTACCTGGATAACATCGGTCCCTGGTTTGACGAGAATGTTTCTCCCGAATGGCTGCAGTGCCGTCAGAAGATGATGAGCCTGCTCCAGGATGAGGCGAAGCTGGATGAGATCGTGCAGATGGTAGGTATGGATGCCCTTTCCGCGGGCGACCGCCTGAAGATGGAGGCGGCCAGGTCCATCCGTGAGGACTTCCTGCATCAGAACTCCTTCCACGAGATCGACACCTATACGTCTCTGCGCAAGCAGCTCCTGCTGATGAAGCTGGTAGTGGCTTACTACGAACAGTGCAGCGAGGCGCTTGACAACCAGGCTAATATCCGTGACCTGCTGAATATGAATGTCTGCGAGAGAATCGGACGTTATAAGTATACGCAGGAGAAGGATATAGATGAAGAGTACAATCGCGTCAGCGAGGAGTTAAAGACAGAGATCGCATCCGTAATCGGAAAGGGGGAAGAGTAAATGCCGAAAGAGTATAGAACCATACAGGAAGTGGCAGGCCCTCTGATGCTGGTAAAGGGTGTGGAGGACGTAGCCTATGATGAGTTGGGAGAGATTGAGCTTTCCAACGGCGAGAAGCGCCGCTGCAAGGTTCTGGAGATCGACGGAGGGAATGCTCTGGTTCAGCTGTACGAGTCCAATTCCGGGATCAACCTCTCAGACAGTAAAGTGCGTTTCCTCGGCAGAAGTATGGAGCTGGGCGTTTCCGGCGACATGCTCGGCCGTGTATTCGACGGTGTAGGAAACCCTATTGACGGCGGTCCGGAGATCCTGCCGGAGCAGCGCCGCGACATCAACGGCCTGCCGATGAACCCGGCGGCCCGTGTATACCCGGAGGAGTTTATCCAGACCGGTGTTTCCGCCATTGACGGACTGAACACACTGGTCCGCGGACAGAAGCTGCCGATCTTCTCCTGCTCCGGTCTGCCGCATTCCCAGCTGGCCGCGCAGATCGCGAGACAGGCGAAGGTTTGCGGAAAGGATGAGCAGTTCGCCGTGGTATTCGCGGCCATGGGTATTACGTTCGAGGAGTCTGATTACTTCATTCAGTCCTTTACGGAGACCGGCGCCATCGACCGTACCGTCCTGTTCATCAACCTGGCGAACGATCCGGCCGTAGAGCGTATCTCTACGCCTCGTATGGCATTGACCGCTGCGGAATATCTTGCCTTTGAAAAAGGCATGCACGTACTGGTCATCCTCACCGATATTACGAACTACGCGGACGCTCTTCGCGAGATTTCCGCAGCCAAAAAAGAGGTTCCGGGACGACGCGGATATCCGGGCTATATGTACACGGACCTTGCGACGCTGTATGAGCGCGCCGGCCGTCAGAGAGGCAAGGAAGGATCCGTGACCATGATCCCGATCCTGACCATGCCTGAGGATGACAAGACACACCCGATCCCCGACCTGACCGGATATATCACGGAGGGCCAGATCATCCTGAGCCGTGACCTCCACAATATGGGCATCACACCGCCGATCGACGTTCTGCCGTCCCTGTCCCGTCTGAAGGATAAGGGTATCGGCGAGGGCAAGACCCGTGCGGACCACTCCAACACGATGAACCAGCTGTTCGCGGCCTACTCCCGCGGTAAGGACGCGAAGGAGCTGATGACCATCCTGGGTGAGGCGGCTCTCTCGGAGACCGACCTGATTTACGCGAAGTTCGCGGATGAGTTTGAGGCGAGATATGTCTCCCAGGGCTACAACACCAACCGCGACGTCATGGAGACGCTGGATCTCGGCTGGGATCTGCTGAGAATTCTGCCGAGATCCGAGCTGAAGCGTATCGATGATAAGTTCCTTGATGAGTACTATGATAACACCAGGGGATAAAAGTCAGAAATCGAATGCTTGCATTCGCATTTCTGACTTTGAGACCCGCCGAAAACACGAGGAAGTAGCCCGACAGGGCGGATTCCGAGTGGTTTCAGGATTGCGGGAGCACGAAGTGCGGAGCAATCCGTGTGTTATCAAACCCGCAATTTATCATATATTCAGAAAGGAAGGTGAGAGCGCTGGCTTCAACACAGGTAAATCCTACCCGAATGGAACTGACGAAGCAGAAGAAGAAGCTCGTCACGGCCGTGCGGGGACATAAATTATTAAAAGACAAGCGCGATGAGCTGATGCGGCAGTTTCTGGATCTCGTACGCGAGAACATGGAGCTGCGGCTGAAGGTCGAGGCCGGCATCAAAGCCGCCAACACGAACTTCGTCATCGCACGATCCGCGATGTCTGAGCAGGGGCTGCACACTGCGCTGATGGCTCCGAAGCAGGAGGTCTATCTGGACGTGACTAAGAAGAATGTCATGAGCGTCAACACGCCGGTTTTCGAGTACAAGACCCGGACGGCGGATGAGAACGACATTTATTCCTACGGTTTCGCCTATACCTCTAGCGATCTGGACGGAGCGGTGAAATCCCTGGCGGATATCCTGCCGGATATGCTCCGCCTCGCCGAAGCGGAGAAGGCCTGCCAGCTCATGGCGGCCGAGATCGAGAAGATGAGACGGCGTGTAAACGCGCTGGAGCATGTAGTGATCCCCAACGCCCAGGAGAACATCAAGTACATTTCGATGAAACTGGACGAGAATGAGCGGAGCACGCAGATTCGTCTGATGAAGGTGAAAGACATGCTGCTTGAGGAAGCGCATGGCTACAGCCAGAAGTAAAGACAAGTAAACATGAGATGTAAAAATCCCCGGTTTGGTTATGGACCGGGGATTTTTACTGTTTACTATTTTATTAAAAACCATATTGACGATATCGGATAAATCCGATAAAATAAAACTGAATAAGGCACATTGCACCGGATAAAATAACAGAATGGGGAAAATAGACGTCATTTTTCATATCACAGCGGATGGAAAAGAACCAGCACTTGATTTTTTGGATAGTCTTGACAGAAAAATGAGAGCAAAAATGGTGCGGACAATTGGGTTATTGCAGGATAACGGCACGGAATTGAGGGAACCGATGTCGAAGCCGTTAGGTGATGGAATATTTGAATTGAGAGCACAGGTGGGAAATAATATCTCGAGAGTGTTATATTTTTTCTTTGTCGGTAATAAAGCAATTTTGACAAATGGATTTGTTAAGAAAACACGGAAAACACCGGACAATGAAATAGAAAGAGCAAAGCGGTATCGGGCAGAGTTTTTAGAAAGGATGAAAAACAGATCATGACGAATTTTAATGAGTATCTGCAGGAACAATTACAAGACCCGGAGTTTAGAGAAGAATATGATGCTTTGGACACGGAATTTTCTTTCATACAGGCAATGATTGATGCGCGGCGGGAAACCGGTATGACACAGAAACAGCTGGCGGAAAAGACAGGCATATCTCAAAGCGATATAAGTAAGTTTGAAAGCGGCAGCGGTAACCCGTCAATCAAAACTTTGAGGCGCTTAGCCGCGGGATTAGGCATGAGGTTAAAGATAGAATTTCAACCGCTTACACGAGTTAAATAACAGCTATGATTATAAATTCTGGCGGATAGTATTCAGACTATCTGCCTTTTTTGGATCATGCAGCAATCATCATATCAGTCTGTATCAATTCCATACTTTTTAATTTTGTTGTACAGAGTATTTCTGGTTATGCCCAAAATCGAAGATGCCTGTGCTACATTACCGTCTGTTTGTTTTAGTATTTGACAAATATATCGCCTTTCCACAGTTTCCAGAGAATCCGTACAGTCTGTGCAATTTTTGTCACCTGACGGAACCGGATATTCCTTCTGTATATCGCGATTCTGTCTCTGGAAGACGGAAACAGGATACAGCAGCTGTTTCACGGTATCCGCCGGAATGTTTTCCTTAGGGTGCAGAATAGATGCGCGCGATATGAAATGCTTTAACTGGCGCACATTGCCTGGCCATGAAAATTTTGTCAAAACGGCCATGGCATCTTTCGTAAAACGGACGGTGCTGTTTGATTCTTTCAGGAAATGTTCTATCAGTAAAGGAATATCCTCCTGTCTTTCCCGCAAGGGCGGGATATATATTTCCAAAATTGATAAACGATAGTATAAGTCCGGTCGAAACAGGTTGTCTTCACTGAGCTGCAATAGATTTTTATTTGTGGTGGCTATCACATTGGCATTCAACGGGTATAACTTTGTTCCGCCGATCCGTTCAAATTCATGTTCTTCCAGAACGCGCAGCAGCTTACTCTGGAGATTTAGATCCATATCTCCTATTTCATCCAGCAGGACGGTTCCGTCCTCCGCAATTTCAAATTTGCCTTTTTTTACAGATGTCGCTCCGGTAAAAGCTCCTTTTTCATGCCCGAAGAGTTCTGATTCAATCAGATCTCTGGGTATGGCGGTACAGTTGATTTTTACAAAAGGTTTATTAGAAAACTTCGTTCTCTCGCTGTGTATAGCGCTGGCAAGGATTTCTTTGCCGCAGCCTGTTTCCCCGGTGATCAGGATCGAACAGTTGGCGGAAGCGGCCAGTTTACAGCTTTGGATCAGAGATTTTGCAGCGTCGCTCTGACCGATAAAATCAGAAAAGGTATATTTTGAGGTATTTCGTGCCAGTGAACTGTACATATTCTTTTTGCTGTCGGCTGTGCTGCCCAGTTTTGATACAATGTTTTGCAGCGTGGGAATATCCATAACAATGACATGGCAAAAGGCTCCGATGACAGTATCATTTTCGAAGATAGGGATAATGTCGCTGTATGCTTTCTGATCATGGAGAATTTCGATGGCGCCAATCTGTGCAATACCTGTTTCCAGCGTTTGCCTGACAAGTTCCCGGGCCTGAGGCGACAAAATGGGTTTTCCGACTTCGTCCGGTCTGTAGAAACGGCTGCGGCTTTTGTTGTTGGCAAAAAGTACAAGTCCATTTCTGTCTACAATAATGGCGGGAGTAGACAGTGCATTTAAAAATGCGTCCAATGTACCGCCCCGTTCCATGATAGTTTTTTTGGTAAGATTCAGTTCCATATCTTTCTCCGGTGTGTAAAAAAATGAAAATATGTGTCTTATATTTTAACAAAGTGAAATAAAAAAACAAGAGAATTCCAAATAAAATTATGTCAACGCTCAGTATTTTGGCTGGAACAACAGAAATAAAATTATTAAAATACGAGAAGAACAGAAAAAACACGCAAAAAAAATACTAAATTTATTAATTTCACTTAAAACGAAAGAAATGGCACGAAGATTGCAACATTATAAAGCGATGCGCGCAATCTATGAAAAGAGGGGGGATATATAAGCAGCAAGACAGGAGCGTGCGGAAAGAATGAAAGAACGGAGGAAACTTATGGGAGTTTATAAACAGGTTTTAAAGAGAAATTTTATACTGATGGTAATCGCAAATCTGATATGCGGAACCATACATATGGCGATTAACACGAATCTGGCAGCCTATCTGGTGAACGAAGTAGGGCTTACGCAGGCGCAGTTCGGAACGGTTGGATCGGTGGGTGGTATCGTGGGCATGATTCTTTATCCGCTGATTGGCGTATTCTGCGATAAATTTCGGCATGGCGTCTGCGGAGCCATCGGTGCAGCGATATTGATGATCATCAGTTTTATGTATCTGCAGGTTGATTCATTTGGAATGGCGGTTTTATGTAAATGCATTCAGACTGCAGGTTTTGCGTTTGTCATCAATGCCTGCCTGTCGATATCGGCTTCATCGGTCAAGCATGAATTGAGGTCATCCGCTATGACACTTTATGGTCTGGGATCGGCGCTGTCTTATTTTACAGGACCTCAGACGGGAACAAAGCTGTCGACTGCTTTGGGTTATCCGACAATGTTTAAGGTTTGTGCCGTGATTGCGGTTGTCGGTATTGTAGTATTTCTGTTAAATACATCTAAGCCGCAAAAAGAGGAAAATGTACCGAAGAAGAAAATGTTTGGCATAGAAAAGAGTGCTCTGCCCGCGCTTTTTCTGTCATTTACCATCCTGCAGATTGTATTTATCGGACAATCCTATGTGACGATATCCCTGTTGGAGAGGGGCATCGCGCGTGCGGCGCTTTTCTGGAGCATTGGAGCGGTCGTGAACCTTGTGTTCCGGATGTTTATGACAAGAATTATCAACAAAATCGGCATCAACAAATCGTTCTACTTTACGGTATCTCTGCTGGCAGTGGCTATCATCTGTATTGCCTTTGCTAACAATTTTGTTTTGGTTATTCTGGCAGCCGTCTGCTGGGGCATCGGCTATAACGGTACGCAGGCATGCAATATGTCGCTGGCAGTTTTACGGGCACCCGCGGAACGTGTCGGTCAGGCCAGCGCGACGCATCAGGTCGGACACGATCTCGGCATGGTGGTCTGGCTTCAGGTTGCGGGTATATTGGTACTCCAGTGTCTGGAGCGAAATTGCGGAGACGGGGGACCATCGTTTTATCACCAGCAGAGGTTATGTCCATGTGGTCAGCAATTTAAGGGGACTCGGGCGCAATGATGACGGACCGCCGTCTGAGTATGACGGTTATGATCTGATCGAGTGGATGGCCAGACAACCGTGGTGCGACGGAAACATCGGTATGAGCGGATTATCGGCATATGCGCAGTTCCAGTGGAATGTCGCGACGACGCAGCCGCCGCATCTGAAGGCGATCGCACCTCTTGACGCCGGTAATTTATATGAATTTGCTGATTATCATACCGGAGGAATGCTTTGCCTGATGAGGACGGTTGTCCGTAATCTGGCGATTGCTCATCATGTGCACGGCAAACCGGGGCAGTTGTCGGAAGAAATGGAATACTGGTGGGAAAAAGCAATGAAAAATAATGATTAGCAGATTGATCCTTAT
>JAJBVI010000122.1:0-12926 GCA_020859905.1 Lachnospiraceae bacterium
GCCTGTGCGCGGGGCATTCCGTCCGCGACTGCCGCGTCAGCCATCGCCTCAATAATTACTATTTGTGTCGCCGGCGGAATGGAGATTATCATGAAAAAAATCGCTCATTTTTTTAAAAGTATCCTGCCCTTACTGGTGATGCTCGTCCTCCAGGCTGCGGTCGTCATCCCCGCGGGGTTACTGTATGAAATTCTGAATGCCGGGGAGAGCGGCTTTTCGCTCAGCGGTGTTATGGATCTGTGGACCGGATCCGTCTCAGACACCGGCTTCAGCCAGGCTGCCAATTTCATCTACGGTCTGCTGGCTGTTCTGATCTTCGCTATCTGGTACCGCCGTGCATTCGTCCTGCCGTTCCGCCATAAAAGACGTGAAAGCCGGGTGAACCGTCCGACCGGATTCTCCTTCCATACGATCATGGCCATGCTGTTTCTGGCGATCGGCCTGCAGTATGTAACAATCCTGGTGGTAAATGTGACATCTTCGCTGCACCCGGACTGGCTGACGGCCTACAACGCCCTGATGGAAAGCGCCGGATACGGCAGCCTGACTCTCCCGCTGGTCGTGTACTCCGTCCTGCTGGCGCCGATCTCGGAGGAGTTGATCTTCCGCGGCCTGATCTTCCGCCATGCCCGCTATGCGCTGCCTTTCTGGGGCGCCAATATCTGGCAGGCACTGTTGTTCGGACTTGTCCACGGGAACCTCCTGCAGGGCATATACGCATTCGTGATGGGTCTGTTCCTCGGGTTCCTCTGCCACAGGGGGAGAGGAATCAAATATTCCATCCCGGTTCACATCGTATATAATGTCATCGGCATCTGGTTCTCCGAGCTGATCGAGATCACGACCGCGCTCAATTACGTGATCGCCGTCGGACTGGGTCTGGCGCTCACGGTCTTCTCGGTATGGCTGTTCTATACGGACTTTACCCCGGCAAACACACAAAAGGGCTGAAAAAACTGTTGAAAAAAAGCCGCAGGAATAACCTGCGGCATTTCTTCAGTCCTCAGCCACATCAACCTTGATCCGGTCAAGATGCCAGATATCATCCACATACTCCTGAATCGTGCGGTCTGATGAGAACTTGCCCGCGCAGGCCACCTGGGTCATCGCCATCTTTGCCCAGCGGGTCTCATCGCGGTACGCCTGCTCCACGCGTTCCTGCGCCTGCGCGTAGGAACGGAAATCCTTCAGACAGAAGTACGTATCCGCGTACTGCGTGTTCTCCGTGTTCAGCAGGGAGTTGTACAGCTTCCTGAACAGCTCCGTGTGGTTCGGAGAATAGAATCCATTGATCAGCTGCATCAGCACCTGGCGGATATCCTGGTCATTGTTGAATACGTCCATCGGACGGTAATCGCGGTTTTTCTCATGCTCGATGACCTCGTCGGAACTCATGCCGAAGATGAACATATTGTCCTCCCCGACCTCCTCAGCCATCTCTACGTTCGCGCCGTCCATCGTACCGATCGTCACCGCTCCGTTTAACATGAACTTCATATTGCCCGTGCCGGAGGCCTCCTTGCTGGCCGTGGAGATCTGCTCGGAGACATCCGCCGCCGCGAAGATCCACTCCGCGTTGGAAACCTTGTAATCCTCGATGAAAACGACTTTGATCCTGCCGTTGATGCTCTTATCATGATTCACGACATCCGCCACAGAATTGATCAGCTTGATCGTCAGCTTCGCGATCTCATAGCCGGCCGCCGCCTTCGCGCCGAAGATAAAGGTCCTCGGATAGAACGGCGTCTCCGGATGCTCTTTGATCTTATTATACAGATACATCACGTGGAGAATATTCATCAGCTGGCGCTTGTACTCATGGAGACGCTTCACCTGGACATCGAAGATGGAGCGGGGGTCAACCTCAATGCTATTGTGTTCCTCGATATACTTCGCGAGGCGCAGCTTGTTCTTGTATTTGATATTCATGAACTCCTGCTGCGCATTCGTGTCATCCAGATAAACACTCAGCTTCTTCATCTGGCTCAGATCCGTCACCCAGCCGTCGCCGATTTTATCTGTCACCCAGTCCGCAAGCAGCGGATTCCCGTGATAGAGGAAACGGCGCTGCGTGATGCCGTTGGTCTTATTGTTAAACTTCTCCGGAAACAGCTCGTAGAAGTCCCTCAGTTCTCTCTTCTCCAGTATCTCCGTGTGCAGACGCGCCACGCCGTTGACCGAGTAACCCGCAGCGATGGCGAGATGCGCCATATGGATCTGTCCGTTGTGGACGATCGCCATACGGTCCTTGCGCGCCTGGTCATTCGGGAAACGCGCCTCGATCAGCAGCAGGAATCTGCGGTTGATCTCCTCCACAATCTGATAGATACGGGGAAGCAGGCGGGAGAAAATCTCAATCGGCCATTTCTCCAGCGCCTCCGCCATGATGGTGTGGTTCGTGTAAGCGCAGGTCTTCGTGGTCACCTCCCACGCCTCGTCCCAGCCGAGTCCTTCCTCGTCCATGAGGATCCGCATCAGCTCAGCCACCGCCACGGTGGGGTGCGTGTCATTCATCTGGATCGCGACCTTCTCGTACATCTTCTTAATGTCCGGATGGCACTTTTTATAACGGGCAACCGCGCGCTGAACGGAAGCGGACACAAAGAAATACTGCTGCTTCAGCCTCAGCTCCTTGCCCTGGATATGGTTGTCGTTCGGATAGAGTACCTCCACCAGGTTGCGGGCCAGGTTCTGCTGCTCCACTGCCTTGTGGTAATCGCCCTTGTCAAAGGAGTCCAGAAGGAACTCATCAGTCGGCTCCGCGTCCCAGATCATCAGTGTGTTGACGACATTGTTCTTATAACCGACGATCGGCATGTCGTAAGGAACCGCGTGGACTGCCTGGTAATTCTCCTGAATGTATTTCGTCTTCCCGTTCGGCAGCGCTTCGGAGCGGACATAGCCGCCGAACTTCACCGTAAAGGTGTGCTCCGGCCGGCGAAGCTCAAACGGATAACCGTCCTTTAACCAATTGTCAGGCTTCTCAACCTGATAACCGTCCTCAATCTTCTGCCTGAACATGCCGTAACGGTAGCGGATGCCGCAGCCGTAAGCCGCATATCCCAGCGTCGCCAGGGACTCCATAAAGCAGGCCGCCAGACGGCCGAGTCCGCCGTTGCCCAGAGCCGGATCCGGCTCCTGATCCTCGATGGCGTCCAGATTGATCCCCATCTCCGAGAGAGCTTCCCTCACCTGCGTGTAAGCGGTCAGGTTGATCAGGTTATTGCCCAGGGCACGCCCCATCAAAAACTCCATCGACATATAGTAGACCATCTTCGGGTCGTCCCTGTCAAAGGTCTGCTGCGTCGCCAGCCACTGGTCGATAAGCACATCCTTGACTGTGTAGGATACGCCCTGAAAGATCTCCTGCTCTGTCGCCTCGGATAATTTCTTCCGATAGAGCATGCGGACGTTGTTCTTTACCTCCGCCTTGAACTGTTCCTTGTCAAATAAAATATTAGCCATTTTTTTCTACTCCTAACATAACCTTGTGCCCGTTGATATTCCATTCCTTCTGATAGCCGGCAGACTCCTCCGCACGATTTACCGCCGCCGGGACATCCTTCGCCGTATCTTTCCGGCAGCCGGGGAAATCACCCTCGCGCATTTCCGCCGCCAGGACGTCCTTCGCCATATCATCCCTGTGCGCCGCGAACACGGCGCAGATCTCCGGGTCGGCCCGGTATGTGACGGTGATCCGGTCCATCACCTCAAACCCGGCCTCCTTGCGCATCGTCTGTATCTTGCTGACGATCTCACGAACCAGCCCCTCCTCGATCAGATCCGGCGTCAGCCGCGTGTCGAGAACAACCGTGACATCCCCGCCGCTCTCGGTGGCAAATCCCTCCGTCTGAGCCACTGAAATGAGAAGGTCATCCTCTGTCAGAATAATATTCCCGCCGACATCTGTCAAGGAAATCGAGCCATTTTGTTTTAATTCCGCATAGGCTGCCCGCCCGTCGATGGCGGCCAGAGCCGACTTGATCTGCCCCAGATATCTGCCGTATTTCGGTCCGACGGTCCGGAGCTGCGGCTTGAATTCGTAGCTTGTATATTCGCTGACATCGTCCCGGAATGTCACTTTTTTGAGATTCAGCTCATCCGCGATGATCGCGGTAAAATAATCCGGAAGCTCCGCCGCGGCCTGTACGAGCATCTCGCCGACGGGCTGGCGGTTCTTAAGCCCTGAGGCGTTTCTCGCCGCGCGTCCCAGCACGACGACTTTAAGCACCTCGTCCATATTTCTCTCAAGTTCCGGGTCGATCCTGCTCTCGTCCGCGGCAGGGAAATCGCACAGGTGAATGCTTTCAGGAGCCGTCGGGTCAATGCCGTACACGAGATTGCGGTAAATATCCTCCGTCATAAACGGAACCATGGGCGCCGCCGCCTTGCTGATCGTCACGAGAGCCGTATAGAGCGTCATATAAGCGTTGATCTTGTCCTGTTCCATACCCTTCGCCCAGTAGCGCTCCCGACCGCGCCGCACATACCAGTTGCTCATGTCGTCCACGAAAGCCTGCAATTCACGGGCCGCTTCCGGAATGCGGTAATTTCCGAGATGATCGTCCACATTTTTCACGGTGGAATGAAGCCTTGACAGCAGCCATCTGTCCATGACGGACAGCTTCTCATAATCCAGTGAATATTTTGTCGCGTCGAATTCATCTATATTCGCGTAGAGAACGAAAAACGCGTAAGTGTTCCAAAGGGTGCCCATGAACTTGCGCTGTCCCTCCTGCACGGCCTTCCCGTGGAAACGGTTCGGCAGCCAGGGCGCGGAGTTAATATAGAAATACCAGCGGATCGCGTCCGCCCCGTAGGTTTTAAGCGCCTCAAACGGATCCACCGCGTTGCCCTTCGACTTGCTCATCTTCTGCCCGTTCTCATCCTGCACATGTCCGAGAACGATCACATTCTCATAGGGCGCTTTGTTAAAGAGAAGCGTGGACTCCGCCATCAGGGAGTGGAACCAGCCCCGCGTCTGATCGACCGCCTCCGAGATAAACTGTGCGGGGTACTGCTTTTCAAACAGTTCCTGATTCTCAAACGGATAATGGTGCTGCGCAAACGGCATGGCCCCGGAGTCGAACCAGCAGTCGATCACCTCCGGCACCCGGTGCATCTGCTTTCCGCATACAGGGCAGGGGATCGTCACCCCGTCGATGTACGGGCGGTGCAGCTCCACCTTCGCCGCATCCGGATTCCCGCTTTTCTCTGCCAGCTCGGCCCGGCTGCCGATCGACTCCTGATGGCCGCACTCGCACTCCCAGATATTCAGCGGAGTGCCCCAGTAACGGTTCCGGGAGATCGCCCAGTCCTGGATATTCTCCAGCCAGTTGCCGAAGCGTCCCTTCCCGATGGATTCCGGGATCCAGTTCACAGTGTTGTTATTGCGGATCAGGTCGTCCCGCACCGCGGTCTCCCGGATATACCAGGACTCGCGCGCATAGTAGATCAGCGGGGTGTCGCACCGCCAGCAGTGCGGATACTCGTGCTCAAACTTCGGCGCGTCAAACAGTTTCCCCTCCGTGTCCAGGTCTTTGATGATCATCGGATCCGCCTTCTTCACAAACACGCCCGCATACGGCGTCTCGTCCGTCATCGTTCCCTTCCCGGTCACAAACTGCACGAAGGGCAGGTCGTAGCTGCGACCCACCTTTGCGTCGTCCTCGCCGAACGCCGGCGCAATGTGAACAATACCGGTACCGTCCGACATGGTAACGTAGGAATCACAGGTGACGAAAAATGCCTTCTTTCCCTGTACGTCCGCCGCGGTCTTCGCACAGGCAAACAGAGGCTCATATTCTCTGTATTCCAGATCTCTTCCCCTGAAGGTGTCAAGGACTGCGTAGCCCTTCCCGCTGACTGCAGAATCGATCTCGGCTGCTTTGACAGCTTTTTCGCCCGTTCCGGCGCCTGTCGCGTCCGCTCCGGTGCCCTTATCCGCCCCGGCAGCAAACCGGCCGAGCACCGGCTCCAGCAGAGCCTCGGCCATATAATAGGTATAGCCGTCGCCCGCCCTCACCTTCACGTAGGTATCCTCCGGGTTCACGCAGAGCGCCAGGTTGCTCGGCAGCGTCCACGGCGTCGTCGTCCACGCCAGGAAATAAGCGTCCTCGCCGACCGCCTTAAACCTCACGATGGTGGAGCGCTCCTTTACCGTCTTATACCCCTGCGAAACCTCCGCTGTCGACAGCGGGGTGCCGCAGCGCGGGCAGTAAGGCACGATTTTAAAGCCCTTGTAAAGCAGACCCCTGTTCCAGATCTGATGCAGCGCCCACCACTCCGACTCGATAAAATCATCGTCGTAGGTGACATACGGATCGTCCATGTCCGCCCAGAATCCGACCGTGTTGGAGAAATCCTCCCACATGCCCTTGTACTTCCAGACAGACTCCTTGCACTCTTTGATAAACGGCTCCATGCCGTACTCCTCGATCTGCTCCTTGCCGTCGAGGCCGAGCTTTCTCTCCACCTCCAGCTCAACCGGCAGACCGTGCGTATCCCAGCCCGCCTTCCGCGGAACCATCTTTCCCTTCATCGTCTGGTAACGCGGAATCATATCCTTGATCACGCGCGTCAGCACATGGCCGATGTGCGGCTTGCCGTTCGCCGTCGGCGGTCCGTCGTAAAACGTGTAAACCTCACAGTCCTTCCGGTTCTCCATGCTCTTTCTGAAGATGTCATTCTCATGCCAGAACTGTTCCGTCTTCTTCTCCCGTTCCACGAAATTCATATTGGTCGAAACCTTTTCGTACATGTTTTATCCCTTTCTTCTCCGAGGTACAGCCTCAAAACGCTTCGTATTTTTCGGTTTCCGGTCTTCGCTAAAAAGCTCTCATCCGAAAAGGATGAGAGCTTTCACTTTCACTATACCACCTGTTCGAAGTACGCGGCGCTGTCGCCATCGCCGGATACCTTTTCCTGTAACGGGGGAATAACCGTCAGTCTCTACTCTGCATATCGCAGCATCCGGAAAATGAATCAGACCCCGGTACGAACCGATATACATTTGGAAACCGCAGCTCAGAAGGGATATTCAGCTGGAGATACTGGTACCGGCTCACACCAACCCGGCTCGCTGCAAAACGTTCTCTGTCAGCTTACTGTCTTCGTCACAGCCTTTACATTGCTTCGCAGCTTTAGCTTTATTGTTGCTTTGCTGCTTTATTCTTGCTTTGCTGTTTTGTTCATGCTTCACCGTTTTGTTCTTTCAGCGCTGAACAAAATGAATTATAAGGGCTGTAATCAAAAAAGTCAACAAATTCCTCTAAAATGTCTGATAGAAATTTCCTTTAAAATGGATTACGTTTTGTTACGTTTTATTGTAAAAGTTTCTTTACGCATTTGTAAAAAAAGAGTATAATGCTAAACAAAAACAGCTGCTGACGCATTGTGCCAACATCTAAGAACAGGAGAGAATCGGCACAGCCGGTTTACAGAAAAATGAGAAAACAAAACCTGACACTATTGACAGACTTATATGAGATCACTATGATGCAGGGTTATTTTAAGACCGGGAACAAAGACATCGTTATCTTTGATGCTTTCTACCGCACGAACCCGTCCGGCAGCGGATATGCCATCACCTGCGGGCTCGACCAGGTGATCGAATACATCAAAAATCTGCATTTCACTACAGACGATATCCGTTATCTGGAGAGTCTGCGCATATTTGACGACGACTTTCTGAAATACTTAAGCACTTTCCGTTTTTCCGGCAGTATTTCCGCCATCCCGGAAGGCACCGTCGTTTTTCCAAGGGAACCTCTGCTGAAGGTGATCGCCCCCATCATGGAGGCACAGCTGGTTGAGACAGCCATTTTGAACATCATCAACCACCAGAGCCTGATTGCCACAAAGGCTGCCAGAGTCTGCTACGCGGCGCAGGGTGACGGCGTGATGGAGTTCGGTCTCCGCCGCGCACAGGGTCCGGATTCCGGTATCCTCGGCGCACGGGCTGCCGTGATCGGCGGATGCAAAGGCACGTCCAATGTTCTCGCCGGGCAGACCTTTAACATCCCGGTCATGGGAACGCATGCGCACAGCTGGATCATGAGTTTCCCGGATGAGTACACCGCTTTTAAGGCTTACTCTGAACTCTATCCTGATGCCTGCACACTGCTGGTCGATACATATGACACGCTGAAATCAGGCCTGCCGAATGCCATCCGCGTATTTAAGGAGATGCGGGACTCCGGCATGGAGATGAAAAACTACGGCATCCGCATGGACAGCGGCGATCTCGCCTACCTTTCCAAAAAAGCGCGCCGGATGCTGGATGAAGCCGGATTTACGGACGCAGTCATTTCCGCCTCCAACGATCTGGACGAATACCTGATTCAGAATCTGAAAATCCAGGGAGCGAAGATTACCTCCTGGGGCGTCGGCACCAGCCTGATCACCTCCAAAGACTGGCCCGCGTTCGGCGGCGTGTACAAGCTGGCCGCCATTCAGGATGAAAACGGACAGTTCGTCCCGAAGATCAAGCTTTCAGAAAACACAGAGAAGATCACCAACCCCGGCAATAAGGAAATTTACCGCATCTATGACAGACAGACAGGGAAAATCCGCGCAGACCTCATCTGTCTGGCAGATGAAACCTTCGATGAGTCCCTGGATATGGTTCTGTTCGATCCTCATGAGACATGGAAACGCACGCGGATCACCGGCGGCAGCTATACCATGCGCAGGCTGCTTGTTCCCGTTTTCGACGAGGGGAAATGCGTGTATACCTCCCCCGCAGTTCTGGAGATTCAGAAATACTGCACCGGAGAAAAGGCTACCCTGTGGGATGAAAACATGCGTTTTGTCAACCCCTCCAAAGTATATGTAGATCTGTCAGACAAGCTTTATCATATGAAACAGGATTTATTTAATGAGATGAGTATGGCAAAACACCGCTCCCTGTTCCAGTGAACGAAACCGCTCCCGCATGCCCTGAAAAATCATGCCGGGAGCGCGTTTTCCATGCTCAGATCCTCATCTGACAGCTTCTTCGCTTCGTCCTCCATTACGGTCTCAAGCTTATGCATCATATCGAGTATCTTAACAACATTATCCCGACCAATCCGCTCAACGATATTCCCACAGTATTTACGCAGGATCTCCTGCTGGCGAACCATGGCCTCCCTGCCCGTCTCGGAAATATAAATGTAAGTGCCGCTGCGCTGTTCCGGATCGTGTTCCCAGTAAACATATCCCTTATCCTGCAGATTCTGCACCATCTGGGAAACCTGATTGATCGGGCGATCCAGCTCTTTGCTGATCTCGCTCAGATACACTCTGGTCTCCGGATTATTGAACCCCATGCGGTGTCCAAGTTTAGCAAGAATCATATAGTCCGACATGGATATATCCTTAAAGACAAGATTCAGATGATCCGCATCCATCGAATAACGGGTTCGAATGATTCGATCACCCAATTCCAGCATATCTTTTTCCTTTATGGTTTCCGCCATAACAAGTACCTCCTTCTTTCATACTATTCAGCAATGCGCACAGAAATTCCGCAGCAAAAACAAAAAGTTATATAAAAGGTATCATAAAAATATTTATTTTCTATGTATTTCCTGTAAATTTTCCCTAAAATATAATAAAGAATTCACGAAGAACCGCTATATGTGCCGACCTTTTTCGACTGATTTTCTCACGCAGACACTATGTTTCCGCCGGCTCATTTTGACTGATTTTCTTACACTGAACCGCCGTTTCTAACGGCTCATTTCGATTGATTTCCTCACGCAGGCGCGCTGTCCTTCGATCACAGCGCTGCGAAGACCCGCTTTCTCCATCACGGCTACCGCCTCTATCGTCGTACCGCCCGGCGAGCAAACCATATCTTTCAGTTCCCCCGGGTGCTTCCCTGTATCCAGAACCATCTTCGCGGAACCGAGTACGGACTGCGCCGCAAACTTATAAGCCTGTGCGCGGGGCATTCCGTCCGCGACTGCCGCGTCAGCCATCGCCTCAATAAACATGTAAACCCAGGCCGGAGAGGAACCGCTCACCCCAACCACAACGTCCATAAGCTTTTCAGAGACAATCTCGGATTCTCCGAATGTGTCAAACAGAGCCTTCACCTCGGTCATCTCCTCATCCGTCACCAGTTCATTCCTGCACAGTGCGCTCATGGATGCGCCGACCAGTGCCGGCGTATTCGGCATCGTGCGGATCAGCTTGACAGGTTTACCGAAACCGTCTGTGATTTTTTCAATCGTCTGTCCCGCAGCGATCGATACGACAACCGCGTCTTTTTTCAGGAAGTCCCGGATCTCCGGCAAAACCGTGCCAAACATATTCGGCTTGACCGCCAGAAAAAGGATATCGGCATTTGAGCTGATCTCCGTGTTCTCTGTGGAAGCCTGTATTCCGAACATTTCTTTCAGCCGCTGCACGGAAGCTTCACTTTTGTCCGAAGCGATAATGTGATTCCTGTCTGAAGCTCCGGAGGATATTAAACCTCCGATGATCGCGGAGGCCATATTACCCCCGCCGATAAATCCGATCATTTTCTCTGCCATTCTGTATCCTCCTGTTTTCCTGATTTTTACCAAACTTCCATGCGGTGCCGGCGCAGTGCGCCAACATCTATGAAAGCCGACGACTCCGCTCTGCGCCTCTGTGCTCTCCCGTCCCTCTTGCGTCTGTGTGCATCATCAGAAATCCGTAAAGTTCTTCTCTTTGCGTTTCTCAAGGAAAGCGGTCATGCCCTCTGTCTTGTCATGCGTAGAGCAGGTCAGACCAAACAGATTCGCCTCGTACTCAACCGCGTTTCTGATATCCATGTCATAACCGTTGTTGATCGCGGCCTTCGCGAGAGATACCGCATAGCCGGCATTGCGGGCGATCTTCCCGGCCATCTTCTTCGCGGTCGCCATCAGCTCCTCCTGCGGTACCACTTTATTCACAAGGCCGATCCGGTATGCCTCCTGTGCGTCAATATTCGTGCAGGCAAAGATCATCTCCTTCGCGCGGCCCATGCCGACCAGGCGGGCCAGTCTCTGTGTACCGCCAAAACCCGGGATAATGCCGAGACCCGTCTCCGGCTGCCCGAACAGCGCATTCTCCGACGCGATACGGATATCGCATGCCATACAGATCTCGCAGCCGCCGCCCAGCGCAAAACCGTTCACCGCGGCAATGGTCGCCTGGCGCATATTCTGCAGCTTGAAGAACGGCTCCGATGCGCGCATGCCGAACGCACGTCCATCGGCTCCGCTGAAGTTCACCATCTCGGAAATATCCGCTCCGGCCACGAAGGACTTCTCGCCGGATCCGGTCAGGATCACGACTCTGATCTCATCATTCGCCTCAATCTCGCCCAGAACCTGATTCAGCTCTGTGAGTGTCTCACTGTTCAGCGCGTTCAGCGCTTTCGGTCTGTTGATCGTGAGAACGGCAACAGGTCCTTCGGTTTCCAGTAATAAATTGTTCATCGTCTTACCTCCTTAACAAAACTCCATGCGCTGCAAAAAAGCAGTGCGCCGGCATCTGAAAAATATTCAGATTCATTATACAACAAAGTCGTTAAAAAATAAACAAAAAAAATAAAAATTAAATGCCGGATAAAATACCGGTCAGACAGGATTGTTAACCCGATTTCCATATCATGATACAAGGGGCAAAAGGATATGATACAGTACACTAATGTAAAAAATCACTCAGCCGGCTCCGTTCAGGTATGTTGTATAAGCGGAAAAAGCCGACGGAATCGGGTAATGTTCCCTCGCATCCTCAATTGCCAGGAAAAGAAGTCCGGCCTCGTCGCGGGTCAGGGAATCGACCTGTACCATATATCCGGTCATATGCCATTCCACGTGGGAAAATATATGTCTGGCATCCTCCAGCTTCTGTATACGCAGAGGGTGCAGCCGCATATCCTGTACGGCGCGGACGGCTTCATCCTGCGTCAGATGTCCGGATTCATTGGGGAATTCATACAGCCCGGCGAGCAAACCGTGGTCGGGGCGCCTGCGCAGGACAATCTTATCCGCATCCCGGATTATGAAAACTGTGCGCTCCTCGCAGCGGCGCGGAGCTGCTTTTTTCCGGAACGGAAGCCGCAGATGAATGCCCTGTTTTTTCCCTTCGCAGAACGTATTCCACGGACATTCGCCGCACAGGGGTTCTCCGCCCGGCAGACAGACGATAGCGCCGAGTTCCATCAGAGCCTGATTAAACTCTGACGCGTGTTCCGGGGGAATGACCGCCGCGATCCGCCGTTCCACATCATGTTTGACGGACTGTTTCATAATATCAGAGTCGTCCGCAGTGACACGCATGATGACTCGGAGCACATTTCCGTCCACTGCGGGCACGGGAATGCCGAAGGCTGCGGAAGCGATGGCGCCGGCGGTATAGCTGCCGATGCCCTTCAGCGTGAGCAGTTTCTCATAATCAGCCGGGAGACAGCCGCCGTACAGGGACATAACGGTCCGCGCCGCCTCCTGCATGTTCCGGACACGGTTGTAGTAGCCGAGACCTTCCCAGAGCTTTAAAAGCCTGTCCTCGTCACATTCCGCAAGATCCTGTATGGTGGGAAGCGTGCGCATGAAACGCTCAAAATACGGTTTAACCGCTTCGACGCGAGTCTGCTGCAGCATGATCTCAGATACCCAGACGCGATAGGGGGTAATATTCTCCCGCCAGGGTAGCGCACGGGCGTGCTCCTGATACCATTGCAGCAGCGGTTCGGCCAGTATCCGCAGATCAAAATCATGTAACATGTGATCGTATCTCCCTTCTGCCCCGCATTATATCATGTGCAAAAACGGCACATGATCCCATTTCGCCGCTCCTCAAATCCATGCAAGCATGGATTTTCATCGCTTTCGCTCATTATATCATGAATCTGCGATTCATGATCCCATTCGCCGCTCCTCAAATCCATGCAAGCATGGATTTTCATCGCTTTCGCTCATTAT